>CALKMV010000088.1 GCA_938091485.1 uncultured Luminiphilus sp. | reverse complement strand
TCAGAACTGCAAATTTAACGGTGGCGCCTATACGCGAGAGCACTTTTTCGGGAAGTATCCCGAAACTCTCGAGTTGGTGAAGGACCTCAGTGACGAGGACATCATGTACCTGAACAGGGGCGGTCATGATCCTTATAAGGTCTATGCGGCTTATGCGGCAGCCTGCGAGGAACTTGAGCGCCCAACGGTCATTCTCGCCATGACGGTCAAGGGTTATGGAACCAGTGAGGCGGGCGAGGCGAGTAACGAGACGCACTCACTAAAGAAGCTTGATGTGAAAAGCCTGAAGGCCTTCAGGGATCGTTTTGGGGTACCTATCAGCGACAAGGACTTGAAGGAGGTGCCGTTTTACAGGCCTCCGGAGGACAGCCCTGAAATGCGCTACATGCATGAGCGACGGGCTGAATTAGGCGGCAGTATCCCGGCGCGGCGAACCCGTTCCCACTCTCTCCCTGCACCGGAGCGAAGTGCTTTTGCCGGGCAATTGAAAACTTCCGGCAAAAGGCAGATCAGTACGACGATGGCTTTCGTGCGCATTCTTTCGACGCTGCTGAAAGACAAAGCTCTCGGTGAGAGAGTCGTACCGATTGTCCCGGACGAGGCGCGTACCTTCGGCATGGAGGGCATGTTCCGGCAAATGGGTATCTACTCATCGGTCGGCCAGCGTTACACCCCTCACGACTCGGGCGGCATTCTTTATTACAAAGAAGCGGAGACAGGCCAGATTCTGGAAGAGGGCATCAATGAGGCGGGAGCTTTTTCGGCATGGCTCGCAGCCGCCACCTCCTACAGCGTCTCGGATTTTCCGATGGTGCCGTTTTATATTTTTTATTCCATGTTTGGTTTTCAGCGCATTGGCGATCTTGCTTGGGCGGCCGGCGACAGTCAGGCAAGAGGCTTTCTTATTGGCGCCACTGCGGGTCGCACGACCCTGAATGGGGAGGGCCTACAGCACCAGGATGGTCACAGCCATCTGATTGCCGCCACCATACCGAACTGCATCAGTTACGACCCCGCCTACGCCTATGAATTGGCCGTGATCATTCAGGACGGAATGCGCCGGATGTTTGAGGTCGGTGAGAACTGCTTCTACTACATCACCACCATGAACGAGAACTATGTGCACCCCGATATGCCAGAGGGCGTCGAGCGGGGCATCGTCAAAGGCCTCTATCGGCTGCGCTCCAGTGATTTGCAATCAGCTCCACGAGTCCAATTGCTGGGCGCCGGCGCGATCCTTCGAGAAGTGGAGGCGGCCGCGGAACTGCTGGAGCAGGATTTTGGCGTTGCCGCCGATATTTGGAGTCTCACTAGCGTCAACGAATTGGCACGCGAGGGCAATGACGCGGTGCGCTGGAATCGGTTGCACCCAAGCTCTGCACCTAGGGTGCCGTGGATCACCGAGCAGCTGCGTGACGCGGGCGGCCCCTTTGTCGCAGCCACCGATTATCAGAAAGCCCACACGGATCAGCTCCGCGAGTTTGTCCCCGGCCCATTCACGGTGCTGGGTACTGATGGTTTTGGCCGCAGTGATACTCGCCGGCAGTTGCGACAGCACTTCGAAGTCAGCCGAGAATATATCGCCCTGGCGGCGATTAAAGCGCTGGCTGATAACGGCGAGGTGGATCCCAAGCAGGTGGAGCAATCTCTTTCGAGGTTGGGTATTGATGTCGATAAGCCCAACCCCATGCATGTGTAACCACCGATCAGGAGGCAGGGCATGGCAGAAGAACTGATTAAGGTCCCGGACATCGGCGGTGCAGAGGGCGCCGAAATTGTGGAAGTGTTGGTAGCCCCGGGAGACACCATAGACCTAGAGCAAAGTCTTGTCGTTGTGGAGTCAGATAAAGCATCCATGGAGATTCCCGCGCCGATGGTGGGGACGGTCGCCGAGCTTCGGGTCGCCGTGGGTGATGCGGTATCTGAGGGTGACGTGATCCTGGTGCTCAAGACCGATGGCGCTGCTTCAGACGTTGAAGCGCAGGGAGATGTGCACCATGCCGACCCCACCGATGGGGATGCACTGGGTGGCGAATCAGCGCCCGCAGTTGCGGCAGTGAGCCCGGAAGCAAACACGGCACCGCTGTCAGATACTGCCGAGTCGGCCGGCCCTGCGGCGACTGCACACACGGACACTATCGAAGTGAAGATTCCCGATCTGGGAAGCGATCAGGGTGCGGATCTTGTCGAGATTTTGGTGCCGGTAGGCAGTGAGGTGGAAGAGGGTGACTCGCTGGTGCTTCTGGAGTCTGACAAGGCCTCCATGGAAGTACCCGCGCCGGTTGCAGGGACCGTGCTGGAATGGTTGGTCGAGACGGGCGCCACGCTGACAGAGGGCGTGGTGATCGCCAAACTGGCGCTCAACGCGGCGGCACAAGTTGCCACACCAGCGCGCGATCCGGTGCTGGACCCAAGTGCTGCATCCTCAGTATCAGAGCCATTGGGCACGGCTGGTCTATTGTCTGCGGCTCAGGAGTCATCCCCCGAGGCGGCGATGACCGACAAGCGGGTTGGGCAATCCGAACCGGCATTTGCGCGACATGACGCGAACGTCACCGAGACAGCATCGGAAGCCGGGGCAGTGTACGCGGGCCCCGCTGTGCGCAAGCTGGCCCGGGAATTTGGTGTGCCCCTGAGTAAGGTGCCGGGGACGGGCGCCCGGGGACGGATTCTTAAAGAAGATCTGCAGCAGTATGTGGCGCAGACGCTGGCCAATGGTGGGGCTGCCGCAGGCGCCGGTATTCCCGATATTCCCGATCAGGATTACGCGCGCTTCGGGGCGATCGAACAGATCCCACGCAGCCGCATCGACAAAGTGACCGCGTCGAACATGGTGCGCTCGTGGCTCAATGTCCCGCACGTGACCCAGTTTGACGATGCCGATATCAGTGGCATGGAGCGTTTTCGCGCAGAGCTCAAGCTTGAGGCGGCGGAGCGCGGTGTGAAGCTGACCCCATTACCCTTTATTTTGAAGGCCTGCGCTGCGGCGTTGCGCGATCACCCCAAGCTCAAGTCTTCGCTGACCGATGGCGGTGAAACGCTGGTGATGAAGCACTATTGCCACATCGGCATGGCGGTCGACACCTCCGCGGGTCTGGTAGTGCCCGTCATCCGGGATGTCGACAAAAAGTCCATCTGGGAATTGGCAGCCGAGGTCGCACATGTGGCCGCCAAGGCAAAAGACAGGCAGCTGAAGCCCGACGATATGCAAGGCGGTGTCTTTACTGTGAGCAGTCTGGGTGCGCTGGGCGGTCGCGGGTTCACGCCGATTATCAACGCTCCGGAAGTCGCAATTCTCGGTGTTGGCCGTGCCAGCGTGCAGCCTGTTTGGGACGGTGAGGTTTTCCGACCCCATACCTTGTTACCGCTTGCACTCTCCTATGACCACCGCGTCGTCAATGGCGGGGATGGAGGGCGTTTTCTCACGGATCTGACAGCCTTGCTGTCTGATGTGAAACGGATGGTGATGTGAGCAGCGCGTTGTCAGTGCGGGGACAGGGCGCCGTTTCCCGTCGGCGCTCGTTACCCTGCGTATGGTCGCAGAAAAGACACTGAGTATGACCAAAGAGGCCTGCTGTGAGCCCAAGGAGTGTCGCGCTGACCGGTTGCGCCTTGGCGGCATTGTGCTGGCCGCCGGTGCGGGCAGCCGCCTGGGCGGTCGGGCCAAAGGCCTGATTCAGATCGAAGGCGAACCCCTCATCCAGCGGAACCTCAGAGTGTTGCGAGAGGCGGGCGTCGACGAGCTGGTCGTGGTCACGGGTCATTATCGCAGTCAATTAACGACTTGGCTGGAAAGTGCGACGGTGGTCGAGGTCACGCAGCCGCTTGAGACGCACACCCAAGTTGACTCGCTGCGGTTAGGGGTGGCGGGTCTGTCTGAAAATATTGACGCGGTAATGGTGCTACCTGTGGATATGCCGGCGCTGACGCGACAGGACCTCGTTGCCCTGATTGGCGCATATAAACATGCGGACGACGGCATTGAGTTTGTCGGGCCTATGGTTGGCAAGCGTCCCGGTAATCCTGTGCTGTTTAGTCGCCGGATTGCCACACAGATTCTGCAGGGCGAGGGCGACTTCGGTAGCGGCGCCTGGCGCCACCACCAGCCCGACTGGCTACTCGAGTGGCAGACCGACAATCTGCACTACGTCGCTGACATCGATTCGCCTGAGGATCTCGCCCATTGGATGCAATAAGCCGCGTGTCTGGCGCGGCTCGATTCGCCTGATCGTTACACCGCCTGCATGACAGCGCGTGCCGCAAGGGTGATCAAGCATAAGCTCGACAATGCAAACAGCGCAAAGCGCACTGGAATGGTATTCACATTGGCCTGCCAGAGGCTATGGAGCACTCGGATGCCTGCGTATCCCCAGGCGAGGTTTACACTCAGTGCGGAATTGTCACCCATCAGCGCGAGCATGATGACCACGGGGTAGAACACTGTGGGCTGCTCCATCAGGTGGGTGTAATTGTGCGAGATCCAGTTGGCCTTGGCGGAGAGCTGCGCCTCGGTATCAACGCCTCGTGCACCGGCAGGCATGGAGCCTACTGTGATCCCTGCCGATGCAAAGGCGGGCATGCGCCTGGCGACGAGCCATACAAAAACAATCATGGTCCAGCCGGCGAGGACCGCGGCGGGTGCGAGGATAGCGGTTTCGATTTGCATCGTTGTCTCCCAAAGCAATTTTCACGGCGCCAGATCGTCAGATCGAGCTCTTTTTGATCGCGTCGCCCCAGTATTTTTGCCTGGCGCGCTCATGTGAGTGTCCTACGGAACAGCCCTCGCATGCTAGACTTCTCGCACGTTTTTCTGGAGCCCCTGCCATGGTGATTCAGCCCAAAGTCCGCGGCTTTTTGTGCACGACCACCCATCCCACTGGCTGTTATGAGAACGTGCGGCGCCAAGCCGAGCATGTCCGCAGTAAGGGCGACATCGCGGATGGCCCCAAGCGTGTGCTGGTGCTCGGCGCCTCAACAGGTTACGGGCTAGCCTCGCGAATTACAGCGGCTTTTGGTTCTGGTGCATCGACTATTGGCGTCTTCTTCGAGAAACCGGGGACAGATCGAAAGCCGGGTACAGCAGGCTGGTACAACTCAGCCGGCTTCCACCAATTGGCGGATGAGGCGGGACTCTATGCCAAGAGCTTAAACGGTGATGCGTTCTCCGATGAGATGAAAGAACGGGTGATTGATCTCATCAAGGCAGATCTCGGCCAGATCGATCTGGTCGTATACAGTCTGGCCGCGCCGCGGCGCACGCATCCCAAAACCGGAGAGGTCTACAACTCGACGCTGAAACCCATTGGTCAGGCCACGACCCAGAAGGGCGTGAACACCGATAAAGAAGCGATTCAGGATTTTCATCTCGAGCCGGCCACTCAGGAAGAAATTGACCACACCGTGGCGGTCATGGGCGGCGAGGATTGGGAGATGTGGATTACGGCGTTGGCTGAGGCGGGGGTATTGGCCGAAGGCGCCAAGACAACCGCTTATACCTACATCGGCGAGAAGATTACCTGGGATATCTACTGGCACGGCACTATCGGTGCGGCGAAAAAAGATCTCGATTATCGCGTGGAGGGGATCCGCGAGCAGCTGGCACCGCTCGGTGGTGACGCCCGCGTATCAGTGCTTAAAGCGGTGGTCACGCAGGCCTCTGCGGCCATACCGGCGATGCCCATTTATCTCGCGATTCTATTCAAGGTCATGAAAGCGCGGGGCGTTCATGAGGGCTGCGTCGAGCAGATCGACCGATTGTTCCGGGAGCGACTCTATGGCGATGGCGAACTCGACGAGGCCGGCCGGCTCCGCGTGGATCAGCTGGAGCTGGATCCTGAGGTGCAGGCTGAGGTGGCGGGCATTTGGGAGCAGATCAATACAGATAACCTCAAGTCGCTGGCTGATTTTGATGGGTATCGAGAGGAGTTCCTCCAGCTGTTTGGCTTCGGCGTCGCGGGAGTCGACTACGACGCCGACGTGAATCCCGAAGTCCCGATCCCACAACTGGTGGATTGACATGCAGCCCCATGGAGAAATCCGCGCGCTGTCAGCGCGGGTGCGCCGCATCGTCGCGCCGAACCCCGGGCTGATGACCGGTCCGGGCACCAATACCTATATTGTGGGTGAAAACGATTTGGTGGTTGTGGATCCCGGTCCCGCCGAGCCATCGCATATAGCGGCCATCCTCGATTGTGTCGGGGAGAATTTGAAGTTCATTGCCTGTACTCACACGCACCCTGATCACTCTCCGGGAGCGGCGTTGTTGGCAGAGGCGACGGGAGCCGAGCTCATTGGCCGAGTAACCGAGGATGATCGACATCAGGACCTGACCTTTCAGCCGGCAGCGCAGATGGAGGACGGCGATTGCATTTCGGGCGCCGGTTGGACACTGCGCGCGATTCGCACGCCCGGCCATGTCGACAACCATGTGTGCTTTCTCTTGGAGGAGGAAGGCATGGTCTTCGCTGGCGACCACATCATGAACGGATCCACCGTAGTGATTGTGCCCCCGGGCGGGAACATGGCCGACTACATTGCGTCGCTGCGCCGCCTGCTCGACTACGACGTCAAGGTGGTGGCACCCGGTCACGGTGAGTTGATTCCGGATTGTCGCGGCGAAGTCGAGAAGCTCGTGCGACACCGCTTAATGCGTGAGGCAAAGGTGGCCTCGGCACTCGGCAGTGCGCCTCAATCACTGGACGACTTGGTCACTACCGTTTACGACGATGTCGACCCGGTCATGCACGAGTGGGCCAAACTGTCTTTGCTTGCGCATCTGATCAAGCTAGAGGACGAGGGGCGCTCGCTTCGGTCCACGGTCGAGGGCGTCGACCGATGGGTGCTGTTGGCCTGACACTTTCTGCCCTCTTGGGTTGAAGACCCCCACTGCTAATCGGTACATTCCCCGCTCGGTTGCGAAGGAGAACACAGCGCCATGAATGGTTTGATGATGGATATACCGCTCACGATCACCTCGATTGTGCGGCACGCGGAGCGGGTGCATGGGCACAAGGAGATTGTCTCAATCACCCGGGACAACCCTCGCCACCGCTATACCTACAAAGACTGTTTTGCCCGCGCTCGGCAGCTGGCCAATGCCATGCAGGCCTGGGATCTTAAACAGGGTGATCGTGTCGCCACGCTGGCATGGAACGACTACCGTCACATGGAGACGTATTACGGCTCCGCCTGCTCGGGCTTCGTCTGCCACACCATCAACCCGCGGCTGTTCCCCGAGCAAGTCGTCTACATCATCAATCACGCCGAAGACCGCTACGTCTTCCTCGACCCCGACTTCTGGCCATTGATTGAGGGTATCGCTGCCGAGTGCAAGGGTGTTGAGGGCTGGGTCATCATGACCACCCGTGAGCACATGCCCGAGACCGATCGCGCGGACGTACTGTGTTATGAAGAAGTCATGGCCAATCAAAGCACCGA
>CALKMV010000087.1 GCA_938091485.1 uncultured Luminiphilus sp. | reverse complement strand
TTGATCAAGGCATTTGGCGGGATCGCTGAATGAGTGATCTGGCGCCGGGTCGATACCGCCACTACAAGGGCGGTGAGTACACGGTGCTGGGTGTCGCGCAGCACTCCGAGACGGACGAGGCGCTGGTAGTGTACAGGCCCGAATACGGAGATCGCAGTCTGTGGGTAAGGCCGCTGTCGATGTTTCAGGAGTGCGTTGAGACGCCCGAAGGTGCGGTGCCGCGGTTTGAGTTGATCGACACTGAATAAACCCTCAGGACTGAATCTTCCACATCCGAGTCATTTCCAAATACAGATACGACGCCGTCCAGGTGATTAATACAAAACCTGTCAGAGCTTCCATGCCGGCCAGTAACCGCAGCGGTCCCGTAGGCACGATATCGCCAAAGCCTACGGTGGTGAAGGCTGCGTAGGAGAAGTAGAGGTGGTCGGCAATCGAGCCCTCAAAGTTGCCCTCCAGCGCGCCAAACCCAGACGAAATCGACACCTTGTACGCTAAGGCGAATAAGGCCACCTCAATGGAATGTGCGATCAGAGCGACGATGACACCATAGCCCAGCCTGATCTGAGGGAACTTCAGCGCCAGCCGGGCGCCACGATTTAAGTGCCTTAAAAAGAGGTAATGCAACGAGGTAGAGAGGAGCACCGCCAGCAGGATGACTCCCAGGTTGCCCAAGTGCTCAAGAACAGTATGCTCGTCCATTCAGTTCCTCCCTCGGTGTTCTGCTCTGGCTTCTTGGGCTCGTCGGTTCGGCCGCGACCTTCGGGCTATCAAGGAAGGCCAGCTGTATCGGTAAAGTTTCGCAGAAGATGATGGATTCGTCTAAGCTGAGCTTTCTTGTGGGTTGAGGGGGCGCCATGTTACGTAGATTATTTTATTTCCTGACCTTGTTGGCAGTCATGATGTCTTCTGCCGCGCAGGCACAAAATGCCCTGCCTGCGGGGCCATCGGCTTTTGTTTTGATTGCCCGTCTGCACGC
Organism: uncultured Luminiphilus sp.; assembly: GCA_938091485.1. Taxonomy (GTDB): domain Bacteria; phylum Pseudomonadota; class Gammaproteobacteria; order Pseudomonadales; family Halieaceae; genus Luminiphilus. The sequence continues at coordinate 33,762 of CALKMV010000087.1, read as the reverse complement.
GTTGCCCGGCCAGGCTGATCAAGTAGTGGCGATGTCTGCAGCCGTTGACAAGAAGGTGGAGGCCGGTGAGCCGGGGATGTTGTTGCATACCTTCGATCAGGATCCGGCAGATCCTCAGGGCTTTATCTGGACCGAAGTGTACGAAAACAGCGAGGCGCTCATCTTTCATCTGAACAACGCCGATTTGAGTGCGTACCTTGGGGCGGTCTCACCGCTCTTGGACGACTTTACCGTTGAGCTATACGGTGCGGTATCCGATGAGGCGGTAGCGGCCTTGAGGGCCACCGGCACTCCGACCACGCACTACCCCAATGTGCTCGGTTATATCCGGGATCTCACACCTTGAGGGCGCATCCCGTTGAACCTATTTTGAAACAGGAGTTGTGATATGAAACGATTTTTTCTCACCGTAGCGATGGTCATGCTGCTGCCCATCACCGCGTTTGCTGACGAACCGGTCCCGGTGGAGGTCTGGGTCTGTGATTACAAGGAAGGCAAGACGGTGGCTGATCTTGAGGATTGGTACGACGAATTCAACGAGCTCAGCGACGGGATGGATAACCCCAATTTTGAGGCATGGATCTGGACGCCATTTTTTGCGGACCTGACTATGGGTGATGTGCTGGTGGTCACCTCATTTCCAGACCTCGAGTCGATGGGCCAGTCGATGATGGAGTTCTTCGGTGGCGATGAGACGGGCGCATTGTTTGCGCGCTATCAAGCCATTGTAGATTGCACCGGGCGCGACCTTTGGATGGTGCAGCAGATGCGTGACCGTGGATGATTAATTGGCCCAATCTGTGAGCCACAACAGGCGGGTCATGAAAAGGGTGCTGGCGTGAGCGAGCCCTCTACAGACCCCACGCCGCAGAGCGGCATTGATCTCGGCGCGCTGGCCCACGCCATCGCAGGGATAGCCGCCGTGGTGCTCGGGGGCCTGATGTACTCCCGGCCCTGGGCACAGGATTTTTTCTCGATCTTGATGATTGTCGCGGCGGTCAGTGCGGTGTACTTCTCTTGGAGGCATTCCGCTTGGGTAACCGGCCACTGGCTGGCCATGGTACCTGTCACGGGTGTGATCTTGGGGTATCTAGGGTGGCAGTGGGGCTTTACCCTCGCCTATGTGACCTTGTGGATAGCGTTCATTCATTTTGTTTACCGCGGTGTCCAATCACTGCGCGCTGAGAGTAAGCCACCCCCTCAGCCATGACCGCAAACCCAGGTACCCGGGCTTGTGCGCTCGGTGGCCGTGAGCAAAGCAGGGCAGGAGAGATGCATGAGCCACATTGTCGATCAGTTCTACGACGCAGTTCGTACCGGTGATGTTCCCGCTATGGACGCGCTTATCGCAGAGGGTTTTTGCCTAATCTGCCCCACCCAGAATCATGTGCTCTCCGGTGTTTATCAGGGCAAGCAGCGATTTTTTGAAGAAGTGTTGCCGCATGTGTTTGGCTGCGTGAATCCCGATGAGATCACCTTTTGTGCAGATCACCAAATCGTTGTCGATACTGGCGAAGTCACGGTGGCTATGGCTCAGAATTGCGGTGTCGCGATGACCGGCAATGCCTATGAGCAGACCTATCTGCACATCTTCAAGATTCGGGACGGCCAAATACAGGCGTTGATAGAAGGGTTCGACACTGCTCTGGCGAACACCGCCCTGTGGGGTGATCGAGAGGCCCTAGTGCCAAATGCCCCATCCTCGCTGACAAATCTCACCTACTTTCAGGAAGTCTGAGGCTGCACAGACCTTCACAGTGTTCGTCATCGGTCGCGGGCGACATTTTCCAAAAGTGTGGTGCCCTCGCTCAACTGCCTTTGCTGGAGCAGTTGGTCTGATGAACGGGCTGTTTACTCGCTCACACGTATGCCCTGAAGTGCTGCTGTTAACCAGTCGCCCGTGGATTGCGTCTGCCCGTCACAGATCATCTGATAGGGCTTGCCGCTCCAGGAGCTTTTGCTCGCTAGACGATCGATAAACGCCTCGGCGGAGTCGGCGTAGCGCTTGCCCCGGGCGTACTTGAGTTCAAGATGCGCAGCCGCTGTCTCGGCTGAGTGCAGTGAGCCGTTGCGCTCAAAGTCGCAACCACTCTCCGCCACCGCTTGAATCAAAGATCTGATCTCTGTTTCAGCATCGGTCCCTCCATGCGCCATCGTGATCGACCCCGTCATCAAGACAAGTGACAGCAGTAGGCGGGTCATGCGTCTTGTCCCTGCAATGTGACGATCAAAGGGTTGTGGTCCGATGTGTCAACCTGCACCGTTTTGGATGACTGTAAGCTCAAGCCTCGCACATAAAGATGATCCAATGGCCGCCCGAAGCGGCTGGTGCGGTGGTCGGGTGAGAAGGGAACTGGCGTCAATCCGAGATCGTCTGTGAGGGCATTGAGGGTCGCCTGCCTGCGATCACTCCAAGTATTCAAATCGCCGCCAAAGATCACGGGCCCTTCGTGTGCACGAATCAGATCGGCCGCCGCATTCAGTTGTGCGCGATAGGCCTTGATCCCAAAACTGAAGTTCACCGCGTGTAGATTGATGGTGAGCAGCGAGGAATTGCTCCCCGCAAGGGGGTAGAGGGTAACGCTGGTGGCCTTGGGGGTCCGCAACCAGGGCTCCGATGCCAGCAACTGGCAGTGCACAAGGTGTGGGATTCGCGCGAGGGTCAGCACTCCGGTGTCGATTTCGTTCTGCACGTAACCGCGCACGAACGCTTCATAGAGTGATTGTTCAATTACCGTTGCTGTTTTTTTGAGTGGCACGGCTTCCTGAAGAAAGATGAGATCTGAGCGCTCAGCAAACGCCGCAAATTCCACTACCAAGTCGGGATGCTGCGCTTTCTCCACATTCCAGTTGAGCAATGAGAAGGTTGCCGCCAGACCATCTGCGCGCGTTTGCTGCCGGCCTAGTGATAGCGCTTGAGCGCACTCTGCGGAGCGATCTGCAGTGATGACTAATGGCCATTCTTCGGCCGCTTGCCCGCAGCTCACCCAACAGATCAGCATAGCCGTGGCAATGTTGCTAATGGAGGGTGGCCGCGCCAGGCGTGCGCCCATTGAGAGTTTTAGTGACATCTCAGGCGATTCAGGAGGTTTGTTGAGTGCCCCGGATGACCAGCTCATGTCGAGCAATTTTCCAGCCGTCTCCGGTGCGTATTAAGTCGGTCAAATAGGTCGCCCACAGCGTGAACATGGCGCCATCGCCGTCTTTCAAAACGTGAAGTGCCTGCACATCGGTCCGGGCAGAGGCGGTATCACCTGATACCGTCGCCAGTTGGGGGCTCATCAAGTGCTGTGTCGCAGAAAAAGCCTCGAGCTGGCTCTGCACCGACGTGGTCCACGTATCAGCGCCTTTCACGACGGCCTCGCCAAAACCCACGATCTCCACGTCATCGGTAAAGCAGGCGCGGTAGCGCACCATGTCCCGGTCATCCACGGCAGCTGCATAGGAGAGCATGACGTCCTGAAGCTGTCTGCGGTCGTCGGCGTCACTCATGTCTGCGCTCCCACTGAAGGTCTAAAGTGTCCCATCGATATAGTCATCGATGCGTTCGTGGTATCGGCTGATGCGCTTCTCTTGACCCGAGAGATAGGCGCCCTTGAAGCCTCGCGAGCGAACGCCGCGTTGCTGGGTGATGAACACCGCTACATCGTCCTCGATCGCCGGGCCAATCGAGTCCTCGCCGCAGGTCAGCCATTTAACGGAGACGTCACCTGACCCGTCACCCGTCAGCGAGTCGGTGGCGCTGGTGCCATCGTCGAGTTCGGCTGCTACGCTGGCCGGGCTCGCATACCACCAATTATCAAACAGGCACTGTTCGGGGTCGGTGGGATGGGGCCGTGCACGCAGAAAATGAAAGCCGTCAGACCATAACGACACCGCGAAATTGGGGAAAAGGGTGTAGTGGAAAGCATCGGTCAGTTGCTCGTCAGGCACGGCCGCGTAATGGCCATAGCCCTTGTTCGGCCCCAGTGCTCGCTTCGCTCGCTGAAGCGCCTCGCGTGTATCTTCAGGCTTGCCTTTGAAGTCGATGGGGTTCAGATCCCAATAGCGCAGGAGTGACGCCAGCGGCTCGACGATGTTGCCGTCAGCGTCAGTCACGCCTGCACCGTAGCCGCCCTTCATGATCATACGTGCATGGCCCTCGTCAGCCAGATCGAACCGGGTTTCTTTAAAGTAGGTGTTGATGCCTCCAGCAATGGCGGTGCGGTCGGTGGAGGGGGTCGCGCCCATGTGCACGGTCGGCACGTGATAGGACTCGTTGAAGTTATCTAGCACCACTTTCCAGTTGCAGGGCAGCCACATGGTGTTGGCCATGGTGCGCTGCCAGGTGTCGACTTCTCTGGTCTGCCATTCCTCCCAGATCGGGCCCAGGTAGTCCTTGAGAGGGCCGCAGTCGGGGTCCATGTTGACCCAGATGAAGCCGGCAAAGGTCTCGCATTTGAGTTCCGCGAGCCGCAACTTGCCACAGGGGTTGCCCTCGGGAAAGTCCTCTTTATCAGGCGCAAACTGCAACGCGCCGTCGGGCAGAAACGCCCAGCTGTGGTAGCGGCAAACAAAACGTCGCGGGTTGCTGCCCTTGGGTTCATCTACCAGCGGATTGCCCCGGTGTTGGCACACGTTATAAAAGGCTTTGATGCTGCCATCTTGCTGGCGCACCATCAGAATCTCTTCGCGCCCCACGGGCTCCATTTGCCAGTCGCCGGGCTCGGGCAGTTCAGACTCGCGCCCCAGCAGCAGCCATACCCGCGTCCACATGCCTTCCCATTCCCGCTCCATGAAGTCGCAAGATGTATAGCGGGAGCCTGAAATACTCTGCCCGCGAATCGATTGCTCGGGCCACGTGTCCAGTGTGGGTATGGGCGCATTCATCGAGGATGGCTCCGTTGGGGTGTGTCGACTTACCGGCCCGTCAGTTTACTGCTATCCGAATGAAACAAAAGGGCCGCAGCTCGCTGCAACACACGGCTTCGTCACGTCTGCGATGGTGCGATCTTAGCGCCAGCTTCTCCGAGGTATAGTGTGAAGCCGTAATAGGAACGTGTAGGAGCAGACAATGAAACGATGGTTGGCCAGTGGATTGTTAATTTTCAGTGTGCAGGTGTGGGCACAGAGTGATCTTGAGGTGATTGAGCAGGCCTACGCGACCTTTGGTGCTGGCGACGCCGAAGGCTGGGCCGCGCTGCACACTGACGATTTTGTGTGGACAATATTTGGCGACCTGCCCCAGTCAGGGCAGAGAGTCGGCACGCAAGCGGTGATCGATGAGGTGATGGAGTTGTTTCCGACTCACTGGCCAGCGCTCGGGTTTGAGACGATCGAAACCTACAGCGTCGGTGAAGTGGTGTTTGTGCACACGCGCATGACTGCAGAGGGCATGGATACTCAGAGCCTGCACATGTTCACCATGCGCGACGGCAAGATTGCGTCTTTTACTGCTTTTGATGACACCGATAGCATGCGGCAATCGATGGTCGGGGAGTAAGGCCGGGCTGACTACCAGCCGAACATGGAGGTGGCGTGGCCGAAGTAGCACATGCCGATAAAAGCGATGATGGCGCAGATGAGGGGCAGCCACTGTAGCCCCTCCGCTACATTAGGGTTGCGCGCGAGGCCCAAATCCCCGGCAAGGCTGATGAGCCACATGGCCGTGCAGCCCCAGAAGCCGATTACCAGCCAATTCATGTTCGCCTCTATTGAGCGCGCGTTAGAGTTTGTGCGTGCGATCGAGCAGCAACAGAGGCTTTTGCCTAGTGGCGGCGTCGACACTGACCAGTATCCAAAGTGCTGCAGGGACGGCCCAAATCAGATGTTCCATGTTACTCGCTCTTTTTCTATTCTCTATCGAAGATACGGGCCGCATCGGATCTTAGATTGGCGCCCTTTTTCGAGGCGGCGCAGCGCTAGCATGCTAGCGGAGACTGATATGCTCTGCGGATTACTTAAATCGCTCTAAAGCCGCTTCAGGAGACAGTCATGGAAAACCTATCACCCATTGCAGAGGCCATTCGACACTACAAGCTGAACGCGAGTGGCGGCTACGAGGAGTGGTCAAAGGTGCCGCGGGCGCCTGATTACAAGATGCATGTACCTGCTATGGGCTTCGATGTAACAGGGCACGAGGAAGTGCGGGATGTCATCTTTGGCTGGCTGACCGATATTGGTGCCCAACAGGAGTTAGTCAATATTGTTGAGTTCGGTGCCTCTGTGACGTGCTACCTGCACATCACTGACAAGGATGGGGTCGTGCTCGACATTGTCGAGGTGTTTCAGATAGACGATGAGGGCAGGGTGACAGAGATCTGGGCGCTATAACGAAAAAGCCCCGTCATGAGACGAGGCTTTTGTCGTGGTGCCCAGGGGCGGAATCGAACCACCGACACGAGGATTTTCAATCCACTGCTCTACCAACTGAGCTACCTGGGCAAAAAAGGGGCGTACAGCGTGAAGGCCGCGTATTAAACCCGCGCACTCTCCACGCGTCAAGTAACATGATGGCTCGCAGGCCTTGTTTCAGGCCGGTATCGGTGGGGTCGGGCTTTCTGCTGAGGTGCCGTCAGCTGCCGGCTCTGCTGACCGGTGATCCGAGGCTAGCAGTGCGTAGATCGCAGGCAACAACACTAGCGTGAACAGCGTGCCGATCAACATGCCGATCACCAGTATAAAGCCGATGCTGTTGCGCGCCTCGGCACCCGCGCCCTCGACCAATACGAGCGGGAAGTGACCAAATACCGTAGCGCCGGTGGTCATCAGCACCGGCCTCAGTCGGTTCATGGAGCCCGCCTTGATCGCTTCCAGCTTTGAGAGGCCCTCCATCTGAGCTTGATTGGCGAACTCCACAATCAGGATGGCGTTTTTGGAGATGAGCCCTACCAGCGTAATCAGTCCGACCTGCGAATAAATGTTAATGGTGGTGAAGCCGGTAAAGGTGATCACCATCGCGGCAAAGAGGGCGAGCGGCGCCGAGCCGAGCAGAATAATTAACGGGTCGCGAAAGCTGTTGAATTGCAGTGCCAGCACCAAAAACACCATGACCAGTGAGGCACCCAGCACGCCGACCATGGTGTTGCCTTCGCGGCGGATCTCCCGAGATTCACCTGTGTAGTCCAGTTGGTAGCTGGGGGGCAAGGTGTTCTCGGCCAGTTCCTCGATGTAACTGAGCGCCTGCTCTTTGGTATAGCCGGGGATTACCCCGCCGAACAGTTTGAAGCTGCCTTTTTGCTGGAACCGTGTCAGGGCACGGGGCTCGGTGTTGCGCTCGAGTGTGGCGAAGGTACCAAAGGGCACTTGGTCACCCGTGGGCAGAGTGATGGGGGTGTCGAGCAGCGCCTCAGGGGAGGCCTTCAGGTCTCGCTCCAACATCGGAATCACCCGATAGGCGCGACCCCTCTCGTCGTAGCGCGTGACGTAGCCTTCTGACACAAACAGTCCCATCTGCGAGGTCAGATCACTCAGGGTCATACCCAGATCGGCGAGCCGGTCCTTGTCCAACTGGTACTCCACAGACAGCAGGTCCATCCGCAGGCTGGTCTCAAAATAGAGAAAAAGACCCGCGGTGCGCGCTTTATCGACCATCGCTTGCGCATAGGGGCGCATCTCATCTGCCGAATCTGATGAGGTGACTACGACCTCAACGTCAAATTGTCCCGCGGTCGGCAGGGCTGGCGTGGTGGCGGGGAAGGCCCTGACCGATGGCACCTGAGCCAAGTCATTGCGGATGCCCGGCAGCATCAGGTGGGTGCTCAGCTCGCGCTCATCGGGTGGCACAAACTCGTGACCACCGTAGCCACCTGAAGGCCCAAACGCCTGCCAGATGTAAGTCGTCTCAGGTCGGTCCAGCAGCACGTCCACGGCATCATGGAAGCCCTGCAATGTTTCCTCCACCGAAGACTCAGGAGCAGAATCCACCACCAGGTTGATGGCGCTCTGATCTTCGATCGGCGCCAACTCCTTGAGGGAGAACAGATACAAGGGGGTAATCAGCAGCGTAAAGAAAGCGCCTGCGGTTAACAGCTGCCACCGCCAACGCAGCGAAAAATCGATTAGTGCGCCGTAGCGCTTCGCGGTCTGCTCGAAGCGGCCATTTACCCACCGGCTCATTCTCGTTTCGTGGCCGCTATCGGGGCATACCCAGGCGCTCATAATGGGCGACAGGGTCATGGCCACAAGGCCCGAGATCAGGACCGCCACTGCCAAGGTAAAAGCGAACTCCCGGAAAAGCACGCCCGACAAACCTGACAGGAAACCGATGGGGGCGTAGACCACTCCGAGTGTGATCGTCATCGCGATGATGGGCGAGAGTAAGCGGCGCGAGGAGGCAAGGGCGGCCTCTTGCCGCGACATGCCCGCGCGAAGGTGACGCGCGACGTTTTCGACCACCACTATGGCGTCATCCACCACGAGCCCGACGGACAGCACCACCGCGAGAATGGTCAGCAGGTTCAGTGAGAAGCCCATCAAAGACATCGCTGCCATCGCGCCCAAAATCGATATGGGAATTGTCAGTAGCGGCACTACGGCGCTACGCACAGAGCCCATTAGTGCAATCACCACCAGACCTACGAGGAAAACGGTTTCTCCAAGCGTGAGAAAAATCTCCTTCACCGCCTCGCGCATGTAACGCGAATTGTCGAACGGGATAGAGAGCTCAAGATCGGGTGGGAGGGTTTCGTTAATCTGCTCAACGGCCTCGTAGACCAGATCGCCGACCAGAATCTCGCTGGTGCCGGGCTCGGGGTAGACAGGGATGAAGACCACCCGGTCCTGGTTATAGCGCGCCATGCGAGAGATCTCCATGGTGCCTCTTTCCACATTGGCCACGTCGCCAAGCCGAATCTCGGCGCCGCCCTCACGGCGGATAAGCATATTGGCGAAGTCCTCGGGAGTTTTGGCTTCGCTGTTGGTTTGCAGGTTGATGCGCTGTGAACTGCTCTCCGCTTGACCAAAGGTACCGATGATGTTGTTGCGTTGCAGAGTGCTATAGATGTCGTCGGCATCGACGTTAAGTGCGGCCATGCGCCATGGGTCAAGCCAGATGCGCATGGCTTGAGGCAGCCCGTAGTTCACCGCACGTTGCACGTTGGGTAGTGCGGAGAGGCGCGGCAAAATCTCCCGCTGAATGATGTCGCTGACCTCAGCGTAGGTCCGGGTTGGTGGTATCAGCACGCCTAGATAGAAGCTGGCATAGGGCGTGTCGGCTCGGCTAATTTCGATCGAGGGGTCCTCGGTGCCTTCTGGCAGCTCAAAGCGAATCTGGCTCAACCTCGTGGAGAGCTCGGCCAATACCTTGGTGGTGTCCTGATTGAGCCGAAGCCAAAGCGTGACCGTGCTGACGCCTGCCGTGGTGATCGATTCAACGTAGTCGAGCCCCGGGACACTGCTGGCCACGCGCTCGATCGGTTCGGTGACAAAGCCTTGCACGGTGTCAGCGCTGGCACCGGGGTAAGCGGTGACGATAGCAATGGAAGAGCTTTCGATGACCGGGAAAGAAATCACCGGCAGATTGATGGCAGAGCGAATGCCGATAAGCAGCAAAGCCACGCAGAGCACCACGGCCACCACAGGTCGCTTGATAAAAATATCCGTCCAGCGAGGGCGGAGCGGGAGCTCGGTCACTCCTTGGACGCTCCAGGCTGAATCTGCACCAGTGCCTCGTCCTGCAGTTTGAAGGCGCCCTGATCGGCGATACGGTCGCCCGGATTGAGCTCACCTCTAATATAAAGGCGGTCGGCGGTTTCTCCGCGCACTTCAACTCGCCGTAATGAGGCGCGATGGGGCAGATAGGCCTCGGCCTCAGCTTCGACAATGACAAAAGTATGTGGTCCCTGAGGATCCCATCTCACGCTGCGAGCCGGCACCGACATTAAATACTCAGTGGGGCCTGTACGGATCGCCACTTGCACCAGCGCCCCGTGGCGCAGGTCAGGCGCTGACAGCTGGGCGCGCACATCGTAGGTGCGAGTGCCCTCCGCAAACGCATCGGATACCGCAATTACCTGTGCGGCCCCAACCTCCACGCCGCTAATATCCCGTATTTGCACCGTATCGCCGACGCGAATCTCGGCGAGCCCCTGCGGCACCTTGAAGTCTACCCATCGCGAGGGATCCAAACCGGTCAGTGTTGTCAGCACCTCGCCAAACCGCATCAGATCTCCGAGCCGTTGTGGATATATTCCCAGCGTGCCTTCAAACGGTGCGCGCACAGTCATGCGGCTCAACCGTGCCTCCAGCACGGCGATCTGCGCCTTCAGCGACAGACTGCGGGCTTTCAACGTATCCAGCTGGTCCTGTGATATCAGCGAATCGGCTTCCAGAGTGCGATTGCGCACAAGCTGAGTGTCGACCAGATTCAGGTCCGCCTGCAGTGCTGTGCGTTGCGCTTCGATGTCATCGTCGAATAGCACCAGCACTGCAGCGCCCTCGGGTACGACTTCGCCGCTCTGAAAAGGCAGTTCCACCACGCGGCCCGCCATTTCTGCAGAGATCAAGAGATGCTCGGGTGATCGCACCGTGCCACTGAGCAAGCGGCTCGGCTCCCAAGTATCGGCTTGCGCCTTAGCTACGGTGACCGCTTCCGAGGGCGGCGGAAAACTCTCCATCAGCGCCATGGCCTCGGAGATTTGCAGAACCTTGACCCCTGCTAGGGCTGCTGTGACCAGCAAGCAGGCGGCGCCGGTTATCAACCAGGATCGCAACTTCATGTCAGGGAGACCAGACGCCTGCTGAGATGATCGCGGGGTGAGTGCCGCAAGGACAATCGCAGGTCATTTGCTGTATGGCGCTTATTCACTTGGCGGCACATAACCTTCAGCCTGATCAAAATCCTCTCCTGCAAGAAACTTGCCCATCTCACCCATTAAGTACTTCCGTGCTTCTGGGTCCATGAGGCTGAGGTGCTTTTCATTGATCAGCATGGTCTGGTGGCCCTGCCACTCGAGCCATGCCTTCTTTGACACGTTCTCAAAAATATCCTGGCCTTTGGCGCCGGGCAGCGGCGGACGCTCGAGGCCCTCGAGCTCTTCACCATAGCGTCGGCAGTGGACGGTTCTCGCCATCAGTTGCTCCTTGGAGGGTTTTCTGCACCCAGCTTGGCCAGTAGTCGCACAATGGGTGCCGGCAAACCCACCGAAGGTGGTGGGTGCAAAGCGAACCATTGCAAGTTGTTGGCGTCACATTCTACGCCAATCGTCTCAGGACGGTTCGCTGTGCAGTGCGCCCTGACCGGATAAGCCTCCAGTTTGAAGTGGGTAAAGGCGTGATGAAAGGGCTCGCCTACACGACAGGCATCCTCGGGTACTGACAAAGTGTCCACTATCCACGCTGTGGCGGCGGCGGGCTCTTCAAACTCTGGTGGCGCCCACAGCCCCCCCCAAATACCCGAGTTTGGTCTTTTCTTTAGCAGCACCTCACCGGGCGCGCGGGTCACCACGGCCAGCCAGCGCTGTCTCAGTGGGCTCTGCTTGCGCGGCTTCCGGCCCGGAAAATCACTTTGTCGATCCAGCGCTCGTGCCTTGCAATCCCTCTCTAAAGGGCACAGCTCACAACCCGGCCGGCTGCGCGTGCAGCAAGTCGCACCCAGATCCATGATTGCCTGCGTGTAGTCTGCAAGGCGTTCCTGCGGCGTGTGTTGCTCGGCGAAGGACCATAGCGCGTCGCTGACTGCCCGCTGGCCAGGCCAGCCTTCTACCGCGTGGTAACGCGCGAGCACTCGCTTGACGTTGCCGTCGAGAATCGTTGCGCGGGCATCCATTGCCAGAGAGAGGATCGCGCCGGCGGTAGAGCGCCCAATGCCGGGCAGTGCCTCGAGCCCTGCAAGGTCGTTGGGGAAAACACCTTTGTACAATTCGCAGACCTGCTTGGCGCAGCGGTGCAGGTTGCGGGCGCGGGCGTAGTAGCCTAGGCCGGTCCATAAATGCAGCACGGTGTCCTCAGCTGCGTGAGCGAGATCTTCGACCGTGGGGAACTGCGCCATAAACCGCTCGTAAAAAGGAATCACCGTGCTGACCTGAGTCTGCTGGAGCATGATTTCTGACACCCAAACGCGATAGGGCGTGCGGTCTGTTTGCCAGGGCAGGTCTTTGCGGCCGTGCTGGTCAAACCAGCTGAGCAACGCGTCGGCAATGTGATCTTTTTCACTCATGAAGTGGTAAAGCTTCGCAATGAAGTAACAGGGCTCTTTCTATACAATGGCGCCCCTAGTGTAGCGCCCGCGCGGTCCCGCGGGTTGCCCGGAGAAGAAAGCATGAGTCAGCAGGAAGCAGGTGCTCGTAAGGCATCAGTCAGCCGCGAGACCCTTGAGACCCAGATTGCGGTCGAGCTATGCCTCGACGGCACTGGCCAGTGCACCCTCGATACGGGATTGCCTTTTCTTGAGCATATGCTGGATCAGATTGCCCGACACGGTCAGGTGGATCTCGATATCAAGGCCAAGGGAGACTTGCACATCGATGCGCACCACACGGTGGAGGACATTGGCATTACGCTCGGCCAGGCTTTCAGCGAAGCGATCGGCGACAAGAAGGGCATTGTGCGTTATGGGCATGCCTATGTGCCGCTGGATGAGGCGCTGTCGCGTGTGGTGATCGACTGCAGCGGTCGTCCGGGGCTTGAGTTTCATGTGCCGTTTACCCGCGCCAAAGTGGGCGAGTTTGACGTTGATCTGGTAGTCGAATTTTTCCAGGGCTTTGTGAATCACGCCGACGTCACGCTGCATATCGAAAATCTCCGCGGCCACAATGCCCATCATCAAGCCGAGACCGTGTTCAAAGCCTTCGGTCGGGCGCTGCGCATGGCGGTTGCGCCAGACGCGGCCATGGCCGGCACTAGCCCCTCGACCAAAGGGGTTTTGTAAACCGTGACCCAAAGGGTCGCCGTGATCGATTACGGCATGGGCAACCTACACTCTGTGGCGAGCGCACTGGAGCACGTGGGCGCCGCCGAGGTCGTGGTCGGCCACGAACCCCAAGCCATCCTAGACGCGGACCGGGTTGTCTTCCCGGGTGTTGGCGGTATTCGCGACTGTATGGAAGCAATTCGCCGCCTCGGCTGTGATCAGTTGTTGGACCAGGTGCTCAATGTGGATCGCAAGCCGGTGCTGGCGATATGCGTTGGCATGCAGGCACTGATGTCCCACTCTGAGGAGAATGGCGGCGTTGCCTGCCTCGATGTGCTGCCGGGTCAGGTCACATTCTTTGGCGAGGCGCATCAAAGTGATGGCGGTGAGCGATTGAAGGTGCCGCACATGGGCTGGAACGCAGTGCGTCCAACAAAGGGCCACCCGCTCTGGCACGGCATCGAGCCCAATACCCGCTTCTATTTTGTTCACAGCTATCACGTGGTGCCAGATAGCGAGGCTATTGTGGCAGGAACCTTTGATTACGGCCTTAAGGGTTGTGCGGCGCTCGCGCAGGAGAACCTGTTTGCAACACAGTTCCATCCGGAGAAGAGCCATACCGCGGGTCTGACATTACTCAAAAACTTTCTCGACTGGGATGGCACATGCTCGTAATTCCCGCCATTGATTTGAAAAACGGCCAGTGCGTGCGCCTGCGGCAGGGCGACATGGCAGACAGCACGGTGTTCTCCGACGACCCCGTTGCCATGGCGCAGCGCTGGTTCGACGAGGGCGCCCGGCGGCTTCACATTGTCGACCTCGATGGTGCTTTCGCAGGTCAGCCAGTCAACGCTGGCATCATCGAGGCGATCTCGCGCGCGTTGCCAACCCTGCCCATTCAGATTGGCGGCGGCATCCGCAATCTCGAGACCATTGCTCGTTATCTTGAAGCCGGGGTGGAGTACGCCATCATCGGCACCATGGCGGCCAAAGACCCGGACTTTGTCCATCAAGCCTGCGCAGCGTTTCCGGAGCACATCATTGTCGGCATCGATGCCCGAGGGGGTCGTGTTGCCGTTGAGGGGTGGGCCAGCGAGAGCGAGTTGGATGCGACAGAGCTTGCAAAGCGTTTTGCCGATGCGGGCGTGAGCGCGGTGGTCTACACCGATATTGACCGAGACGGCATGATGCAAGGGGTCAACGTCGAGGCAACGGTGGCGCTGGTAGCCGCGTCGGGGTTGCCGGTCATTGCCTCAGGTGGCATTAGCCAGCTTGAAGATGTGCGTGGTCTGATGCAGTACGCGAAAGCAGGCATTTGCGGTGCCATTACAGGGCGTGCGATTTATGAGGGCACGCTGGATTTGGCTGCGGCTCAGCGCATGGTCGATGCCTTTCTGGAGAGTGAATGATGACGCTCGCCAAGCGCATCATCCCCTGCCTCGACGTTGATCAGGGCCGGGTCGTCAAGGGCGTGAATTTTGTCGGTATTCGCGACGCGGGTGACCCGGTGGAAATTGCGCGGCGCTATAACGAAGAGGGCGCCGACGAGATTACGTTTCTCGATATCACGGCGAGCCATGAACAGCGCGACACGACGGCTCATACCGTGGAGCAGATTGCGCGCGAAGTGTTTATTCCGCTCACAGTGGGTGGCGGCATCCGCTCCTTGCAGGACATTCGCACCATGCTAAATGCCGGTGCCGATAAAGTCAGCATCAATACCGCGGCGATACACGAGCCCGAGCTTGTGAGTGACGCGGCGGCCCGCTTCGGCTCGCAATGCATTGTTGTGGCGATTGACGTGAAGCGGGTCTCAGCGTCCCATGATGCGCCGCGCTACGAGCTCTTTACCCACGGCGGCCGCAAGCCAACCGGGATTGAAGCGGTGGAGTGGGCCATAAAGATGGCGGCGTTGGGCGCAGGTGAGCTATTGCTGACCAGCATGGACCGCGATGGCACCCGTGATGGTTTCGAGCTTGTCATTACCCGCGCGATTACCGACGCGGTGGACATTCCTGTGATTGCCTCGGGGGGCGTGGGGACACTGCAGCACCTCGCTGATGGGGTCACGGAAGGGGGCGCCGATGCCGTGCTGGCTGCCAGCATCTTTCATTTCGGGGAGTACACGGTCGGGGAAGCCAAGGCGTTTATGGCCGATCGGGGCATCACCATGCGCTTGTGACGCCACGCATCCTATCGAGGATGCTCTGCGTCGCCTAACCTAGAGTATTCGATACCGGCGCCTGGTCGACCCTCTCATTTCAGGGCGTGCCGAGGGCTAACGTCGTTTGGTCGTCCGTCTCCGGCGTCTCAGGGGGCGCCTCGGGTATTAATAGATTGATGCCGCGCAGAAGCGTAAGTGCCTCGTACAACTGATTGTCCGAATTGCGCAACTCTGTCAGCGCCTCACTCTCAGATTGGGCATCCACGGGATCACCATCACCACTCAGACTACCCTGCAGGTCAGCTTCTTTGGTGCGGCGGTTCGACTCAACGCTGGTCACTTCCGCTCTTTCCACCACGATATCGGGCACGATGCCTTCCGCTTGAATCGAACGGCCGTTGGGGGTGTAGTAAAGCGCGGTGGTGAGTTTGACCGCGCGGGTGTCGTTGACGGGCAGAATCGTCTGTACCGAGCCCTTGCCGAAACTTCTTGTACCCATGATGACTGCGCGACGTCGGTCCTGCAGGGCACCCGCTACGATCTCCGATGCGCTGGCCGAACCGCCGTTGATTAACACAACGATGGGGATGCCGTTCAGCATGTCACCAGATGCGGCGTCATACTGGCCTGCCGCCTGCGGATGACGACCTTCTGTGTACACCACCAAGCCGCCATCAAGCACAGCACCTGCCATGTCCACGCTCGCGCCCAACACGCCGCCTGGGTTGTTGCGCAGGTCAATGACGACGCCTTTCAAAGGCCCTTCTGCTAGCGCTTTCTCCAGCGTGGCGATGGCCTCTAGTCCGGTGTCTCTCTGGAACTGTGACGCTCGCAGCCACAGGTACCCTTCCATTAACTCCCGACTGCGGACGCTTGGGACCTTGATGATGTCGCGTATCACCGTGACATCGAAAGGATCAGCTGTACCGCGGCGACCAATGGTGAGTAATACCTCTGAGCCCGTGGGACCGCGCATCATTTCGACTGACTTGTTCACGGGAAGGTCGCGAATGGCTTCACCATCGATTTTCAGAATGACATCGCCAGCCTCGAGCCCCGCTGCCTCGGCGGGTGATCCGTCGATCGGTGCAATGATGGTGATATAGCCTCGGTCTTGTCCAATCTCGATACCGAGGCCGCTGAACTCTCCTTGAGTAGTCTCTTGCAGGGAATCGTAAGCCCTCTCCTTTAGGAAGACCGAGTGTGGGTCGAGCCCAGACAGCATTCCCTGAACAGCGAGTTCGAACAGCTCGCTGTCGGGCACGGATTCGACATAGCCCTGACGGATCTGATTGAACACATCGGCAAACATCTGCAGGTCTTCCAGCGGCAGCGATTGAGTGGCAGGTTCATGTGCGTCCTCTATAGCGCTGTGTGGGTCCACTCCCTGCGCAGGTTGGGCCGAGTCCGCAGACGCTTCTTCCGCTATGGCGGGCAAGCAGGTTGTGAGGGTCAGCAGCAGTCCGATGCTGCAGGAGCGTAAACGCACGTCCATGAGAGATACCTGAAAGAGTTACCTGAAGTTGGCGGGCCGGTAATGTTACCCGATTATGCTCTCAGGACTCAGCGCCGGATCCAGTCGGCTGGATCTATTGGCTGACCGTCATGCCGGATCTCAAAATACAGGCCGGAAATCTCGCTACCGCCGCTGGCACCCGCCCGAGCAATCACGTCTCCCGCATTGACGCGGTCACCGACGCCCCGGAGCAGGCTATGGCTTTGGGCGTAGAGGGAGAGCCACCCGTCACCATGGTCCACCACCATCAACAGACCTTGTCCCCGCAGCCAGTCAGCGTAAATGATTTGCCCACCATGGACAGCGTGCACAGCTTCTCCTTCCTCAGCGGCAATCAGCCAGCCTTTCCAACGGATATCGGCGTTGCGACGTCCCCCAAAGCGGTTTGTGAGGCTCCCCAAGACGGGCATTGGCAGTGTGCCTTTGGACTCGGCAAACGGTTTCAGGTCAGTAGCGGGGGCCACGACCGGAGCAGCAGCTTTAGCGACTGCCTGAAGTTCACTCAATAACGTATCCAGTCTTTCCCGGTCACGCATCAAAACGGCCAGTTGCTGCTGGTCGCTTTTCAGTCGCTGATTGATCGCCGCAAGTGCCACCCGCCGTGCTTCTCGTTGTGTTGCCAGCGAGTCTCTCGCGTTCTCGATCGCCTCGGACTGCTCTTGCACTGCAATCTCTGTTTGGGCGATGGCGTCTCGATTCAGCGTCAGGGCCTCGAGTCCTTGTTCATAAGCTTCGATGCTCTGCTGCTGCGCTTCGATCACCATTTGAAAATAGGCGAGGTTTCTGACTACATCTTCGGGTTTTTGATCCCCCAGCCAGACCCGAAATCCGCCGCCCTGTTGCAGTAACCACAGCTGCTGAATGCTGGCGTCAATATTGTCTGCTCGTTGCTGTTGTGCTGTGCGGAGCTGCTTACCTTCTTTATCAAGCTGATCAATTTTTTGCTGCAGATGGGCCCGTTCTCCCTTGAGCCCAGCGAGCTGCTGGTCAAGCCCGCTCATTCGGATCTCCGCCTCGCGCAGTGTGGCCTGCAAGTCGTCGCGATCATCCTCCTGAGACGCCAGACGCTCCTGAAGGCTTTCGATCTCCGCGCGCAATGCGCTGATCTGTTCTGAGGTGTCATTGATAGCGTCGGGCGACTGCGCGGCGGGCTGCAACGACAGTGTCAGGGAGAGGCCTAGACAGCAGACGCTCAGTGTAGGTCGTAACCTGAGCCGTTGAGTCATAGGCAGTGGATTCAGGACGTCAGGAGGTTGCGCCCCGACATGGCGGCGGGGATGTCCAGTCCCATCATAGACAGGATGGTGGGCGCGATATCGGCGAGGATGCCTCCTTCGGGATCCAGTGTGCGAAGGCTGCTACCAACATAGATTAGTGGCACTAGTTCTGTGGTGTGCTGGGTGTGTGGCTGATCGTTGCCATAGTCGCGCATCTGCTCACAGTTACCGTGATCCGCGGTAATTAGCCCCTCGCCGCCAGACTCCAGAAGCGCTGCCTCGATGCGGCCTAGGCACTCATCCAGAGTCTCGACCGCTGTCACTGCAGCATCAAATTGGCCGGTGTGTCCCACCATGTCACCGTTGGCAAAATTAACGACGATAAAGTCGTAGCTGCCTGCCTGAATGGCATCGACCAGCGCGTCGGTGACCTCGTGCGCGCTCATCTCCGGCTGCAGGTCGTAGGTTGCCACGTCGGGTGACGGAATCAGTGTGCGGGTTTCCCCCGCAAAGGTCTCTTCCCGGCCGCCACTGAAAAAGAATGTCACATGCGCATACTTTTCGGTCTCGGCAATGCGCAACTGGGTGAGACCTTTGTCGGCTAGCACCTCTCCTAGGCTGTCTTGCAGGGTATCGGGAGGGAAAGCGACCGGACAGGTTAGAGATCCTGCGTACTCCGTGGTCGTGACGAGATGGATAGTGGGGTGCCGCTGTCTGTCGAAGCCTGCAAAATCAGATGTCGCCAGTGCCTGTGCCAGCTGCCGGGCCCGGTCCGCCCGAAAATTCATAAACAGCACGGCGTCCCCATCCGCAAAGTATGCGGGCTCACCAATGCGTGTAGGGGCCACGAACTCGTCGTCTTCGCTCCTTGCGTAGGCCGCCTCCAGCGCATCTAACGCTGACTCCGCGCAATGCGCGGCAGTGCCCTGAGTCAGCAGCGAATACGTTTTTTTAATCCGCTCCCAACGGTTGTCTCTATCCATCGCCCAGTAGCGACCATGAACGGATGCAATCCGCCCCGTGCCGAGGGTGGCAAAGATCGATTCGGCGCGCTGCAGTGACGGTAATGCACTGCGTGGCGGGGTATCCCTGCCGTCGAGGAATGCATGCAGAAAGAGCTGCTTCGCGCCTCGCTCCGCGGCGAGTCTCACCGCCGCGAACAGCTGCTCCTCATGGCTGTGCACGCCACCGGGTGAGAGCAGGCCCATGATATGGACCGCCTTGCCTGACGCTACGGCTTGATCGATGGCCTCGACATACGCTGGATTGGCGGCGAATTCGCCGCTGGCAATAGCTTGATTGATGCGGCTGATGGACTGGTAAACAATCCGCCCGGCACCCAGACTCATATGACCCACCTCCGAGTTGCCCATCTGCCCTTCGGGTAGGCCGACGTCCAACCCCGACCCTGAGATCAAGGTGTGCGGTGCGTTTTGCCAGAGGCGGTCCAGGTTGGGGGTCTGTGCAGCAAGGATGGCGTTGTCCTCGCTGGCGGTTCGATGACCGAAACCGTCGAGAATGACAAGCAATGTAGTGCGTCGGGGCTTAGACACAGTGTGTAGGGCTCGGACAGATGATGAGGCTATTGTAACGTGCCGCCGTGCGCTCAGCACTATCCCCACCTTGCGGCGCGGCGCTGTCCGCGCTGTTGGAGACACGGTGCTGGTGCTATGGTGCTCAAGTAGAAGTCTTGCCCCGGTTGCCGAGGGCCTACGAAGCTTTACTCGCTATGACACCATCAGCAGCAATACCGCCAAAGTCCCCGCCACCCCTGAATGCAGAGGAGGGCGCCCGACTTTTGCGACTGGCGACACATCTCTCTGTTGCGGTGGCGCTGGTGCTCATAATCGCCAAGGGTTATGCCTGGTGGCACACGGATTCAGTCGCCATTTTGGCGTCACTGGTCGACTCACTGATGGATGCAGGGGCCTCTGTACTTAACCTGTTTGCGGTGCGCTACGCTCTGGCCCCCGCAGATGCGAGCCATCGGTGGGGTCATGGGAAGGCAGAGGCCATTGCCGGCCTTGGGCAAGGCCTCTTCATTATTGCTTCGGGACTTTTCCTCGTCACCGAGGCCATACAGCGATTGCTGCAGCCTGAGCCGCTGGCGGCTTTCCCAGTCGGTGTTAGTGTCATGGTGCTCACGATCCTGCTGACCGCGGGTTTGGTGGCGGTGCAGAGCTATGTCATTCGCCGCACGCGCTCCCCGGCGATTCGCGCCGACTCCCTCCATTACCGCACCGACCTACTGACCAATGCTGTAGTGCTCCTGGCTCTGTTGCTTGCGCAGCTTGGTTGGCTTGGGGTTGACCCGCTGTTCGCGTTGGCAGTGGCCGCTTATACGTTAAAAGCCGCGTGGGACATTATCGCTGACGCGGTGAGCGAGCTGCTGGATCAGGAGCTGCCCGAGACACAACGGGAGCAGATCATCAGCGTGGCCAGCGCGCATCCCAAAGTGCTCGGCGTTCACGATTTGCGGACCCGCAGTGCCGGTCGCGTGGATTTCCTTGAGTTGCACCTAGAGCTCGATGATCACCTGCCGCTGATGATTGCCCACGAAGTGAGTGATGACGTCGAAAAGGCGATTATGGCCGCCATGCCACAGGCGGACGTGATGATTCATCTCGACCCTGTCAGTCTTACGGAAGAGCAGCTCGACGACAAGATTGAGGCGGTGGAGAACGCCGAAGGATCCTGAACTCCCGACGCCGCAGTTCGATCTCCACCCTTGGTCTGAACCCGGCACCGCTGCGAACTGAAAAGCGCATCGTTGTTGCAATCTCTCGTGCGGGGCTCGACTGGAGGGCGGCCGATTGAACCGATATACTCGCGCCCCGCATAGAGTGCAGTGAAAGCCACAACGCCACCCCGCTTGTCACCCGAGAGCGCAATAGGTGATGAGAAGGGTAAGTATTGAATGGCAATAGGACAGAGATAGTGTCAGTAGAATTGATATTCCAATTCCTCGGTGAACAGTGGGTTCTCGTGGTCGGGTTGATGATGGTGTTAACCCTGCTGGTACTCCATGAAACGCGTAAAGCGGGTCCGTCGCTGTCGATCAATGAAGCGGTGCAGCTTGTTAACAGTGAGGGCGGTGTCTTTCTCGATATCCGCGATGCCCCCGATTATGCGCGGGGCCATATCACTGATGCCGTCCACATTCCTGCGGCCACACTTGCCAGCCGGGCCGGAGAGTTGGAAAAATTCCGCGAAAAACCGGTCGTGGTGGTGTGTAAAATGGGGCAGTCTTCCGGCCCTGCCACCAAAACACTGAGGTCTCAGGGTTTTAGTCGGGCGCAGAAGCTCGCAGGCGGCATGATGGAGTGGGACGCGCAGAAGCTCCCCGTGGTCACGCAGTGAGTGAGGTAGTGATCTATACCACGCGTTGGTGTCCGTTTTGTATCAGGGCCAAGGCACTGCTAGATCGCAAAGGGGTGTCGTATCGAGAAATCCCCGTTGATGGTGATCCCGCTACACGACAGCAGATGACCGAGCGGGCCGGGCAAACTTCGGTGCCACAAATTTGGATCGGCGAACAACATGTTGGTGGTTGCGATCAGTTAGTTGGTCTTGAGCGCTCTGGTGGGCTGGACCCACTGCTTGCTTGACCCGCAACCACCATGATTTTGACAGACAAGGAGAGCCAGTATGGCTGAAGAAGGTACAGCAGCCGCTCAGGAAGCAGCCGCACAACAACAATTTGTGACCCAGCGGATTTACACCAAGGATATCTCCTTTGAGTCACCTATCACGCCCAATGTCTTTCGGCAGGAGTGGAAGCCGGCCGTCAACGTGGATCTCAACACCAAGAGCAACCGCGTAGATGAGGAAGGTAACCACGAAGTTGTATTGACGCTGACCATTACCGCCAAGCTGGAAGAGCAGACAGCGTTTCTGGTGGAGGTGCAGCAAGCCGGTATTTTCTTTGTCGCGGGAATCGAGGGTGACGCGCTACGGCAGTTACTCTCCACCGTTGCGCCCACCATTTTGTTCCCCTACGCCCGAGAGGCGGTGGACAATCTGGTTGTTAAGGGTGGGTTCCCCGCGCTGATGATTGCCCCGGTCAACTTCGACGCACTGTTCCGCCAAGCGGTGGCGCAACAGGCGGCGGAAGAAGCCACGGGTAATGGGGCTGAAGGAAGTGACGTACCTCCCGAGGGAGCAACTCACTAATTGAGCGAGCCGGCACTCAATGTGCTGGCAGATCAAGGTCCTTCAATTTGCGGGTGAGGGTGTTTCTGCCCCATCCCAATAGTTCTGCCGCTTCCGCCTTGCGTCCGCCGGTGTGCTGTAACGCTGCCTCGATCATGATGGATTCGAACAAAGGTAGCGCCTGACGCAGCACATTTGACTGACCCTCGGCCAGCTGGCGATTGGCCCAGCCCGCGAGTTGCTCGTGCCAAGTTTCCCCGGCGCCCTCTGGCGATGAGCCGTGATGTTGTAGCAGTTCTGAGGGAAGGTCGGACAGTAGCACCTCGCGTCCTGCCGCCATCACAGTCAGCCAACGGCAGGTATTCTCCAGCTGTCTGACATTGCCTGGCCATGGCAACTGGGTGAGCACGGTCAACGCGTCCTCGGACAGCGCCTTGGTCTCCACTCCTAGCTCGCTGCTCGCAGCCGTCAAAAAGTGTGCCAGCAGGCGGGGGATGTCCTCGCGGCGCTCGGATAATCTGGGCACGTGAATACGAATCACGTTGAGTCGGTGAAACAGGTCCTCGCGAAAAGCGCCCGTCTCTACCAATGACTCCAATTTCTGATGCGTAGCGGCGATAATTCGCACATCTGCCCTGATCGAGTCCACGCCCCCGACGCGGAAAAACTCTCCATCCTGAAGCACGCGTAGCAGACGCGTTTGCGTTGCAGCGGGCATGTCGCCAATTTCGTCAAGAAAAAGCGTACCGCCGCGGGCTTGTTCAAAGCGTCCTTCACGCCGACTGTTGGCACCGGTAAACGCGCCTTTTTCGTGGCCAAATAACTCTGATTCCATCAACTCCTGCGGAATCGCGGCCATATTCAGTGCAACGAACGCATTATCGGCGCGGGGGCTGTGGCGGTGCAGCGCTCGGGCGACCAGCTCTTTGCCTGTCCCCGACTCACCGTTGATCAGAACCGTAATATGGCTTTGGGCAAGCCGCCCAATGGCGCGGAACACTTCCTGCATGGCAGGCGCGTTGCCAATAATCTCTGCGGAAGGATTGTCGGTTTTTCCCTCGGGACTTTTAGTGCCTTGATCGCGTTGGGACTGTGCGCGGGTGACCGTGGCCACCATTTCTTCAATGTCAAAGGGCTTGGGTAAATACTCAAACGCACCCTCTTCGTAGGAGTTCACCGCACTATCGAGATCGGAGTGCGCAGTGGTGATAATGACTGGCACCTCTGGCTGCTCCGATTTGATCCGAGAAAGCAACTGAATCCCATCCATTCCCGGCATCCGGATGTCGCTGACGACGACCATCGGCTGCTCAAGAGCGAGGGCATCCAACATTTCGTCACCACTCTCAAAGGCCCGGCAGTTGAGGCCCGCCCGAGACAGCGCTTTTTCCATGACCCAGCGGATTGAGCTGTCGTCATCGACGATCCATACCTGATCAGTCATGGCCATCTCAAATCTCCATGGGCAATAGAAGGGTGAAGCAGGTATCGCCGGGCGCACTCTGCACCTGAATTAATCCGCCATGCTGATTCGCAATGCGCTGTGCTATTGATAAGCCAAGACCTGTGCCTGACGCGTTACCCGTGACCATGGGCAAGAACAGTCTTGGGAGGAGATCATCCGGCACTCCGGGACCGTCATCCGAGACCTGCACGGCACAGACCAGCTTGTGCCGGTTTCCGCCAACGGTGAACTGCCGGTATACCCGGGTGCGCAGTGTGATCACGCCACCGTCACCGCAGGCCTGCCAGGCATTGCGGACCAAGTTCAAAACGGCCTGTGTGAGCTGGCCTGCGTCGGCCAGAAAATCAGGCAAGCTGGGATCATAGTCACGCTCAATATTGAGCCCTCCCTTGGCCTCAGCCTCAATCAGCTGCCGCACATGCTCCATGACTTCATGGATATTGGTGGGCTCGGATTCCATGCGTTCTCTTGGTCCGAGCATGCGATCGACCAGCGTACGTAGCCTGTCGACTTCAGAAATGATGATGTCGGTGTATTCCTGCAGGTTCGGGTTGGCAAGCTCGCCAGCCAGTAACTGCGCGGCACCCCGTATCCCGCCCAGTGGATTCTTCACCTCATGGGCGACACCCTTCATGATTTCTTTCAGTGTGGCCTGCGCCTGCCACTCACTCTCGTCGCGACTGATTGCCTGCAGTCGGTCGACCGTGTTCAGTTCAACTAAAAGGCAGCGGCTGTCTACTTTGCCGGCTATTGGGCTCAGCGTGATGTCGACGGTGCGCTCCTGACCTGTCCGTGTGGTCAATGGGATGGCCCGCCGCACCATGGGGTAGTTGTCGGTTAGCGCCTGATTCAGTATGGGATACCACTCGTTTGATTCATCAAGTAGCGCTTCAAGTGGGCTACCCATAGCCCGGTTGGCAGACACTTCCATGAGGTTTTCCGCGGAGAGATTCATGGCTTGAATATGGAGATTGGCGTCCAGCAATATGACGCCGGTCGCCAACAGGTCCAATTGGTAGTCGGTAGAGAGGTCCGTCATGGATTCCACGGGCATCACCTTATTTGCTCACGATGGGTCGCATGACAAACACGGTGCTGATGTCTGATTCGTCAAGCTGTGCACCTCCGTCGTCAATGCGGAGTACCTGCAAGCGATGCTCACCGCGATAGACGTTGTTCAGCTGCCAGTTCGGTATTCGTTGGGGTGCGCCTACGGGTTCGCCGTCCAGCAGCAACAAGAGTTTTTCTCCTGCCTTCAGCCGTGGACTCAGGGCCACTTGCACTGAAAAATTGCCGGGCCCCATCGGGATCGTGGCGTTATCTCCGGGTGAAACGATCTTCGTCTCAAACCGAAGGGGGCTGTCGGATTCCACCGGCTCTAAAATTTCCGGCGATGACAGCACGGGCTGTGCCGAATTGGGTGTGTGGAGCGAGTGCTCTTCAACTGTCGCCTCAGAGTCCAATGGCGGTGTGTCGGTGAAGGTCACGTTGCCATTCTCATCAGTCACTTTATAAACAGATTGTGCAGCGGCGTATTGGTATAAGCTCCATACTGACAGCGCGCTCCATAGCAGGTATCCACGAAGAGAGCCGGGTGTCGATTTGTTGAGAGGGCTGTGGATCACTGGAGGCCTCGGGCTCACGACGCTAGCAGTCAATGCCAGCGCACCAAATTGGTGCATTATAGCGACTGCGGTGTTAGAGAAACAAAAGCCCGCAACGCGCGGGCTTTTGTGGTGCTCATCATAGACGGGGTAACCGTCCTTAGACGGAGTAGTACATGTCGAACTCGACTGGGTGGGTGGTCATATTCAGCCGCTCGACATCTTCTCGCTTGAGTTCGATATAGGCATCGATCATGTCATCGGTGAATACGCCGCCTGCCGTCAGGAAGTCGCGGTCTGCCTCCAGTGCATCCAGAGCCATTTCCAGGCTGGAAGCGACTGTCGGGATGTTCGCAGCTTCTTCTGCGGGAAGATCGTAAAGATCCTTGTCTGCAGCATCACCGGGGTGGATCTTGTTCTGAATACCGTCAATACCCGCCATCAGCATGGCCGCGAACGCCAGATAAGGATTGGCGGTCGGATCAGGGAACCGGACCTCAACGCGCTTGCCCTTCGGTGAAGGCTCGTAGGGAATACGAATTGAAGCAGAGCGGTTGCGCGCGGAGTACGCGAGCATCACGGGTGCCTCAAAACCCGGCACCAAGCGCTTGTAGCTGTTGGTGGAGGCATTCGTAAAGGCGTTTAGCGCGCGCGCGTGCTTGATGATGCCGCCGATGTAGTAGAGCGCGGTATCGGACAGGCCTGAATAGCCGTCGCCGGCAAACGTATTGTCGCCGCCTTTGGCAATAGACTGGTGAACGTGCATGCCGGAACCGTTGTCACCCACCAGTGGCTTGGGCATAAAGGTGGCAGTTTTGCCGTAGGCGTGCGCAACATTCAAAACGCAATACTTCATTATCTGCACCTCGTCCGCCTTGGTTACCAAGGTATTGAACTTGATGCCGATCTCGCACTGGCCCGCAGTGCCTACCTCGTGATGGTGTACCTCAACCTCGAGTCCCATTTGCTCCATCGCAGAACACATCGCCGCGCGGATATCATGCAGTGAGTCGACGGGTGGCACGGGGAAGTAGCCGCCCTTGACTCTAGGTCGGTGACCCGTATTGCCGTCTTCAAAGTCGAGGCTAGAGGACCAGGCCGCTTCCTCAGCGTTGATCGCGTAGCTCGCGCCGCTCATGTCGATATTCCACTTCACGTCGTCAAACACGAAGAACTCTGGCTCTGGGCCAAAAAAAGCTGTGTCGCCCAAACCAGTTGACGCGAGGTAGGCCTCAGCCTTCTTCGCGATGCTGCGCGGGTCGCGGTCGTAGCCCTGCATGGTTGAAGGCTCCACAATGTCGCAGCGCAGTATCACAGTCGGATCATCGGTGAAGGGATCAAGAATGGCAGTGTTGTCGTCAGGCATGAGGATCATGTCTGACTCGTTAATGCCTTTCCATCCGGAAATGGACGAGCCGTCAAACATCTTGCCGCCCTCAAAGAAATCCTCATCCACTACACCGGCAGGAATCGAGACATGCTGCTCCTTCCCCTTGGTATCGGTGAATCGCAGATCCACCCAGCGAACATCGTTTTTGCTGATTAAATCGAGCGTGCGCTCTGACATGTCGTTCTCCTTCAGTAATCACTTCCCCAGCACTCACTGGGCGGTAAAAATCAGAAAGTGCATGGGCACCGGCTGAGCCCTTAAAAGAGTGCAAGGTCTATGCCAACTTTTGGCTTGCCGGCTATTGGCGGTAAGCCACTGTTTTTTCTCGTATAATGAGGCAGGGAGCCCCACCATTACCTAGGCTAAGCGCACTATAATAGTGCATCGTGCCCCCTCGTTGAACCACAATGGTGCAAAGATGATGGGCTGCGGGCGGCGTGGGAAGTAAACCGTTTTGCCTGAGCTGGTGTACACTCCGCGCGCGCTGACGCACCCCCCCATCTTCAGAAGCTCGGAATGGTTATGAAAGCTCTCCGCAACATCGCGATTATTGCCCACGTCGATCATGGCAAAACGACTCTGGTGGATTGCCTGTTACAGCAGTCAGGCACGCTGGATCGAAAAAACGCTGGTGCCGAGCGCATCATGGATTCCAATGACCAGGAGCGTGAGCGCGGCATCACTATTTTGGCAAAGAACACTGCTATTAACTGGAACGACTACCACATCAATATTGTCGATACACCCGGACACGCGGATTTTGGCGGTGAGGTAGAGCGCGTGTTATCGATGGTGGACTCCGTTCTGCTCTTGGTGGATGCGGTGGACGGACCCATGCCCCAGACTCGATTCGTCACAGCCAAAGCCTTTGAGCGCGGCCTCAATCCGATCGTTGTAGTGAACAAGGTTGATCGCCCCGGCGCACGGCCTGACTGGGTGGTCGACCAGGTGTTCGACCTTTTTGATACCTTGGGCGCCACTGAAGAGCAGCTCGACTTTCCCGTCATTTATGCGTCGGCCATCAACGGTGTTGCCGGCGAGGATTTCGAGGATATGGCGGCCGATATGTCGCCGCTGTTTCAGGCCATCGTCGATAAGGTGGCGCCGCCGGAGGTGAATGCGGACGGTGCTTTGCAGTTACAGATTTCGGCACTCGACTACAACAGCTACGTCGGTGTCATTGGTGTAGGGCGGATCACGCGGGGCGTGTTGACTCCCAACACTACGGTTGCAGTGGTCGACCGTGAGGGTCAGAGCCGCAGTGGCAAGGTGCTTCAGGTCATGGGGTATCTGGGCCTTGAGCGGGTCGAGGCTGATCGCGCCGAGGCGGGTGACATCGTCTGCGTGACCGGCATCGACGCGCTCAATATCTCTGACACGCTCTGCGATCCGTCGGTACCCGAGGTACTGCCGCCGCTCACGGTCGATGAGCCGACGGTAAGCATGACCTTTCAGGTCAATGATTCGCCCTTTGCGGGCCGCGAGGGCAAGTACGTGACCTCCCGTAATATCAGAGAGCGCCTCGATCGGGAGTTGATTCACAACGTGGCGCTGCGCGTCGAACAGGGCGATAGCCCCGACAAGTTCAAGGTCTCGGGCCGAGGCGAGCTGCACCTCTCGGTGCTCATTGAAAACATGCGCCGCGAGGGCTTCGAGCTCGGCGTCTCCAGACCCGAGGTCATCCAAAAGGAAATCGATGGCGCATTATGTGAACCCTATGAGCAGCTCGTGATCGACTGCGAAGATGCGCATCAGGGGGGCGTGATGGAGGAGTTAGGTCTGCGCCGGGCGGAGCTCCAGAACCTGATTACCGACGGTGCCGGCCGGGTGCGGCTCGAATTTATTGTGCCGGCTCGCGGCTTGATCGGCTTTCGCTCGCAGTTTTTAACTTTGACCTCGGGCTCGGGGATCATGACTCACATATTTGATCATTATGGGCCAGTGGCTAAGTCCGAGCTGGCCGCGCGCAGCAATGGCGTGCTGGTCTCAATGGTGTCGGGCAAGACACTGGCCTACGCACTGTTTAGCCTGCAGGAGCGCGGTAGGCTTTTTATCCAGCCCAACGTCGATGTCTATGAGGGCCAGATCATGGGCTTGCATAGCCGCGGTAACGATCTTGTGGTCAATCCAACCAAGGCCAAGCAACTGACCAATGTGCGTGCATCGGGCACGGACGAGGCCGTCATTCTCACCCCGCCGGTGCTTCACAGTTTGGAGCAGGCGCTGGAGTTTATCGATGAAGACGAGCTGGTGGAGGTCACCCCTGGCAGCATTCGCTTGCGCAAAAAATTGCTGCTTGAACATGAGCGCAAGCGCGCCTCGCGCAAAGCCGCATGATGTTGTGACCAAGGTTTAGCGTGATCTGAACATCTCGATGTGGGGAATTTCGTCCTCCAGATAGGGATCGCTCGTCGTCGCAAAGTCCAGCGACTCATAAAACGGTTGGAGGTAGGTCTGGGCACTGAGCCGCACCGACGACCATCGCGCGTCACAGAACGACAGTGCCTTTTCCATGAGGTCCCGGCCCAATCCGAGACCGCGGTAGTCCACTCGAATGGCAACCCTGCCGATTGAGCATTCGTCATAGGCTACTCCGGGAGGCAAAACCCGCAGGGTGCCGACCAGCGTCCCCTGGTGCGTCAGCTCTAGATGCCAGCACAGGGGGTCCTTGTCGTCGACCTCCTGATACGGGCAGGTTTGTTCTACGACAAATATTTGAGTGCGCAGGCTTAGTACCCGATGCCACTCTGGCCCACTGAACACCGCAAAGTGTCGCCAGCGCCAGACCAGCTCATTGCGAAGTGTTTCCGGATTCAGCGCCATGGTGAGTCTCCTCGACCCGTCAAGGTATCGGTTACGTGGTGTTCCCACACAGGGGTGCGTTAGGATAACCCGGTTAAAGAGTGACGCACGCTGCGGAACCCGCGGCCTCCAGAGAGAGCCCCATTACGATGACAGACATGATGCAGCCTTCGGTCGACGTTGAGCAGCTGTCCCTGCGTGATTATGCAGAGAAAGCCTACCTCGATTACTCGATGTATGTGATTCTCGACCGCGCCCTGCCGCATATTGGCGACGGCCTCAAGCCGGTGCAACGACGCATCGTCTATGCCATGAGTGAACTCGGACTTAAGGCTTCAGCCAAGTTTAAAAAGTCGGCGCGCACTGTGGGTGATGTTATCGGTAAATTTCATCCACACGGCGACAGTGCGGCTTATGAAGCCATGGTGTTGATGGCTCAGGATTTCTCCTACCGCTACCCACTGATCGACGGGCAGGGGAATTGGGGCTCGCCAGATGATCCCAAATCATTCGCCGCCATGCGCTACACCGAGTCGCGGTTGACGGCTTATGCCGACGTGCTGCTTTCGGAGCTCGGGCAAGGGACTGTGGACTGGCAGCCCAATTTTGATGGCACCCTTGAAGAGCCCACCGTACTACCAGCACAGGTACCCAATCTATTGCTGAACGGCACGACGGGTATCGCTGTAGGTATGGCGACGGATATTCCCCCTCACAACCTCAATGAGGTAGTCGCGGCCACCATTTACCTGCTGGACTCACCCAAGGCAACGGTCTCAGATCTCTGCAAGCACATTAAAGGACCAGACTTTCCAACCGAAGCCGAAATTATCACGCCGGCGGATGAACTCAGAACATTGTATGAGACTGGCCGCGGCGGGCTGCGGGTGCGCGCGGCGTATGCCATCGAGGACGGTGCTGTGGTGATTAATGCGTTGCCCTATCAGGTCTCGGGCGCCAAGGTGCTCGAGCAGATCGCGGCGCAGATGCAGGCGCGCAAACTGCCAATGGTCTCGGATTTGCGCGACGAGTCTGATCATGAACACCCCACGCGATTGGTGCTGGTGCCCCGGTCCAATCGGATCGACCTCGACGGGGTCATGAGCCACCTGTTTGCGACCACCGATCTTGAGCGCACCTATCGCGTGAATCTCAATGTTATTGGTATTGATGGTCGGCCCGCGGTGAAGTCGCTTGTGACGATCCTCAAGGAGTGGCTGGCCTTCAGGAAGACGACGGTTAAACGCCGCTTGCAGTATCGGTTGGAGCGGGTAGAGCGCCGGCTTCATATTCTTGAGGGTTACCTCGCGGCGTATTTGAACATCGATGAGGTCATCCGCATTGTTCGTGAGGAGGACGAGCCCAAACCGGTGCTCATGAAAACCTTCAAGATCTCGGATGTGCAGGCAGAAGCCATTCTTGATCTGAAGTTGCGTAATCTCGCCAAACTGGAAGAAATGAAAATTCGTGGCGAGCAGGATGAGCTTGCCGAAGAGCGCGACACGCTGAAGAAAACCTTGGGCAGTGACGCGCGCCTCAAAACGATGATCAAACGCGAGCTCAATGCAGTGGTTGAAGCCCACGGTGACACCCGGCGTTCGCCACTTACAGAGCGCGAGGAAGCCAAGGCCTTCAGTGAGTTGGAGTTGACCACTGCCGATCCCCTGACGATCGTCTTGTCTGAGAAGGGCTGGATTCGCGCGGCAAAGGGCCACGACATTGACCCAGAATCGCTCAGTTACAAATCGGGTGATGGTTTCCGTTTTGCGGCTCGCGGTAAATCAAACCTGCCGACAGTGGTGCTCGACTCTACGGGCAGAGCCTATACCTTGCCAACACATCAGCTACCTTCGGCCCGCGGTCAGGGAGAGCCCCTGACGGGGCGCATCAACCCCCCGTCCGGGGCCACATTCGAGGGCTTGCTGACCGGTGCTGAGGGTGATCGTTACTTGCTGGCGAGTGATGCGGGCTATGGGTTTGTGGTGCAATTCGGGCAGCTACAAGCGAAAAATAAGGCCGGCAAGGCCGCACTCACTTTGCCCAAGGGCGCACAGGTATTGCCTCCGGCAGCAATCGCGCAAGGGGAAGCGCCGCTGGTTGTGGTGGCGACCAATGAGGGTCGAATGCTGGTGTTCCCGTTGGCGGATCTTCCGGAGATGGCGCGGGGCAAGGGCAATAAATTGATCGGTATTCCATCTGCCCGAGCGGCCGCACGTGAAGAGTTTGTTGCCGGTCTCTGTGTGGTCACTGAGGGCGATACGCTTCAGGTAACGTCGGGCGGCCACTACCGCAACTTTAAATGGTCTGAGCTTGAACACTTCCGCGGGGAGCGCGGGCGCCGGGGCAGTAAGTTGCCGAAGGGCTATCAGCGAGTGACGCGGTTAGAGGTTGTCGCGGACTGACGCGCCTGTCACTGTCGTTTAGAAGGGCAGGAAGCCCTGCGGCGTATCCTCGTCGGCCGGCGTGATGACGCGCTGGAGCAATTGGAGCTGTCGTTCCAGGAGGTCAAGGTGAGCGCCGCTAATATCACCGAGCGCCATCCACTGTTCGTCGATGACATCAATGCCGATGTGTGCGGTCAGGCCGCCGTCCTCAGAGGCCCGTGAAGAGAGCAGGACCCCGTCAAGATCGCGATTGGCGAGTTCCAGCAGATCGTCAAGCGTCGCCTGCGTGTATAGCCCAGGATAAATATCCTCGCCATCTCCCCGCCCCAACTCGCTAATGCCAATGGCCATGCCGGGGGTAAAAGACAGACGCTGGTGCTTCTCTGCGACCTCGCTGCAACGGGACAGGAGCCAAGCGCAACTGGCTGCCCGTAGCACGGGTGAGCCAATGGCATGCGCGCCAGAGAAGTAGATGGCCAGCCCGAACTGCCGGATCACGCTGAGATCTCCGCCATAAAAACCTGCGCTGCCGTAGGCCATGCGATGCAGACTGGACACGTAAGCTTGGAGCCGCGACTCGTCGAGCGTGTCGAGGTAGCCCGGTAGGTGTTTGAGCGCGATACAAAGAATGGCGGTGTCGGTGTAGTGCTCGTCGCTCTGGTCACTGACATCGCGTGATTTGAGTAGATCGAGTGGCAAAGCGTCAACCCTTTCCTTCAGTTTCCGCACCTCGTTGACAGACGCAGACGTCTGGTCGGTGACCGCATCAAGTTGCGCCACAGCCGCGGTAATATTGCTGGCGAGGCGCTGACCCATTGGTCGTGTTAACGCATATACCGCCGTGCTCAGCAAAATAGATAGCGCAACAAGCCCCCAGATCAAGGTCTGCCGAGCCACCTGCTGGTCTTGTAGATCCAGATACAGCTCTACGGTGCCTGCGGTGTTGCCATCGATCAGCACAACCCCTTGATGCGCGCCGGCACCCATAGGGATGGAGCCTCTTACCGCCAGCTCGGAACCCTCGACATCCAGCACTCTGGCCGCGGCGAACAGTGTTTGATCGGTGTAGAACTGAAGTTCGGCGACCAGTCCAAGTCGATCCCCCGCCGACAGCGCGCCTCCCGCGCGAGCTGCAAGTTGTTGGACGGCGGCGCGGGCATGTTCATTGAGCGTCGTTCTCTGAATCGATTCTGTTGACTGTGCGGCAACGACCACCAGCGTCAGGGTCGCCAGCAAACAACAACCAGCCGCTGCCAGCGCGAGTTGCTGCGAAAGGGGCTGATTACGCAAACGATGCAATAGTTGTTCCAAAGAGAACCTCCGGTGACCGCGAGATCAGTATAAACTCACGCCATGCCGCTGTCGGGTGACGTTGGCACATCTTTTCCTATCAGACAGAGAGCCCCGTGGTTGATGCGACGCACATGATTGTACTGATGGTGCCCCAAGGAGCGGCGCTGGAGGTGGATCGGGTCGCTCATGTCGCTACGGCGGTCGGTGCTGAAGTCATGGAGATACGCACCGTGCCGGTGCCGGTGACACTGTCTGATCGCCGTACCGTCCACAACCTGTTCGTCAACAGCGCCGATACCGAGGGTCTGTCCTTAAGGCTACGAGATCTCTCTGACCAGCATGGCGTTGATATCGCTTTGCAACCGCGTGCGGCGCGCTGCCAGTCGTATCGATTGGCGGTCTTTGATATGGACTCCACGCTCATTGACTGCGAGGTCATCGATGAACTCGCAAAGGTAGCAGGTGTTGGCGAAGAGGTCGCCGACATCACCGCGCAGGCGATGCGCGGCGAGCTGGATTTTGATGAGAGTTATCGCACCCGGCTTGCGTTGTTGAAGGGCCTTGACGCGAGTGCGATAGAGGAATTGGCTGACCGGCTGCCGATCAAAGAGGGCTTGAGGGAAATGACAACGACGCTCAAGGCCCGGGGCATGACGCTGGCGATTTTCTCTGGCGGTTTTCTGCCAATTGCAGAGCGGCTGCAGGCGGATTTCGGCTTTGACGAGGTGGTGGCCAATACGCTGGAGATGGCGTCCGGCAAAGTCACCGGCAGGGTGGTACCCCCCATCGTCAATCGAGAGCAAAAGGCATCGGCTTTAAGCGCTCTGGCTGCCCGCTTGGGAGTCAGCGTTGATGCCTGCATCGCCGTGGGTGATGGCGCCAACGATCTCGACATGATGGCGATGGCAGGATTGGGCGTGGCGTTTCATGCGAAGCCTGCGGTGCG
>CALKMV010000086.1 GCA_938091485.1 uncultured Luminiphilus sp. | reverse complement strand
GTTCGCCTGGGGGGCGATCATGGGGTGCATATCGGTCGTCAGGCCATCGACCTGCCCTACATGGGAAAGCATGACCTGAGAATGATTCCGAATACTTTTAACGCGGTGACTGTAGGCAACAAACCGGGTGACGGCTTAGCTTACATGGCGGGTTATGTTGACTCGATCAAATACAAAGACAGCGACGAGTTCACCCCCATGTCGGTCGCCGCTGGTGCTGAAGATACCGACAAAGGTTTGACTTTTTGGGGCGTGCGGTTTCGAGTGCCTGACCAGTCAGTTGTGGGTGTCATCCATCAGCGAACGCCCGATTTATTCCACACCACTTTTGCTAAATTGGAAAAACGGTTGAAGTTCACGGACGAGACTAGTCTGTGGGGAGATATTTCTTACACCGGCCAGAGCAGTATTGGTGATGAACTCATCGGTGACTTTCGAACGCACCTCATTTCGACGCGACTGGAGTTTGTCTCGGGTGCAAACAAGTTCCGGGTGGGGGCGAGTCGGACGGACGAGGGTGGCAATATTCAAAAGCCCTACGGCAACCCGGCCAACTATTTATCGGTCATCATTAATGACTTCGACAGGGCTGGCGAAGATGCCTTTAGCCTGGGCTATTCCCGAGACTTGGGCCAAGTAGGCCCCGGGGAGCTGAGTTTCTTTGCCAACGTGGTGTGGGGTAACACCCCGGATAGTGGTCCGATTGCGAGTGCAGACAATACAGAATTCGACCTGACGGTGGATTGGCGACTCAACGAAGGCTGGTCGGAGAAAGTGTGGGTTCGATTCCGCGGCGCCTGGGTCCGATACGACAGTGATTATCCCGGTGCCGACGACTTATTCGACTTTCGCATTATCGTTAATTACGACTTCGATCTGCTGTAGCGGCTCTTCTGCGCCATACGGGGACTCGCTTGGCTTTTGGCTGGTGGGCGACACTTAGACACAGGGATTCCGGCTCGAGCCGCTGTCGTTGTGAGAATCCAGCCCAAGCAGATGCAGCGCTACTTCTGAATGCCTTCCTGCGCCAATTCCTGTCTGAGCTTTTGCCCCGCTGATGCGCGCGCTTTTGCGAAACGGGCAATACCCAGGTAGGCCACGGGCGTGAGATACAAGGTGAAGAAGGTCGCCAGGCCCATGCCCCCGAATACGACCCAGCCCACCGCTGAGCGAGCTTCAGAGCCGGGACCAGAGGCGAGAATGAGAGGCAGGGCGCCCAGGATGGTAGAGACTAGCGTCATGACGATGGGGCGGAGCCTGATGCGCGCGGCTTCTGCGATGGCTTCGCGGACGCCATATCCTTGATCCCTTAGCTGGTCCGCAAATTCGACCAGCAGAATGCCGTTCTTGGCGATCAGGCCAATGAGCATCAGCAAACCCACCTGAGAGTATATGTTGAGCGAAGTGCCGGTCAGGAAGAGGGCGCAAATGGCTGCCGCGAGGCCGAACGGCACAATAGCCATAATGACCAGGGCCGAGGTAATGC
The DNA here is from genome assembly GCA_938091485.1 of uncultured Luminiphilus sp. GTDB lineage: Bacteria > Pseudomonadota > Gammaproteobacteria > Pseudomonadales > Halieaceae > Luminiphilus. The sequence goes on along the minus strand of CALKMV010000086.1, from coordinate 2,509 downwards.
CCTCAAACTGCGCGATCAGCACAAGAAAGACGATCAGTAAAGCAAAGCCATAGGTAATGAGAGCATCGCGATTGGTTTCGGCCAACGCTGCCGCCTCGCCGCGGGTCACCAGCGTGACATTGTCAGGCAGTACTTCATTGCCCAAGTCGAAGAGGTCATCTACGGCCGTCTGCATAGCGACACCCGGTTGTATTTCCAGGTCAATCTCGATGGCGCGCCGCTGCTCGCGACGGTCAAGCTGACTGGCTACGCCTTTTTCTTCTAGACGCACCACGCTCGATAGTGACACCAGTGCACCAGAGCGCGTCCTGACATACAGATTGATCAGATCGTCGGGATCGCGAATTTTGTCTGAGCCTGCCTCGAGAATGATGGGTACGGTTTGATCATCTGCGTTGAGATCAACAATTCGCGCGCCATCCACCATTACACGTAGCGTCTGAGCGATGTCATCCAGTGGGATGTTGAGATCAGAGGCTCTCTCCCGATCGATCTGCACAGAGAGTTGGGGCTGCGAGGGGTCATAGCCAATGCGAGTGCGACTCACTGTCTCCACTTTTTCCCGAATTTGCTCGGTATAGTCTCGCGCTGCCGCGTAGATTTCGTCGTAGTCCGTCCCCAGTAGCGCGAGGCTCAATCCACTGCCTGACGCGCCGCGCAGATTGAGCGAGTTGGCGCTGTAAATAAAAGTGGTCATCCCCGGTAATTCGGCAAACAGTGGCTTCAGCTCGGCGGAGATCTCTTGCTGGCCTCTCTCGCGTTCACTCCAGTCCTCTAGTTTCGCGACCATAAAAACAATATTGGGATCCCAGCGCCCAATCACGGAAAACAACGACTCTATTTCGCCGCGTTCGAGCAACGGCAGCAGGATATTTTCCATGCGATCAGCCTGGCGCTCCGCGTAATCCAGTCCCACACCGTCCGGCCCTCGCGCAAAGACATTCAGTGTGCCTCGGTCCTCGGATGGCAGAAGCTCCCGATCGAGCTGGGAATACAGCCCGGCGGCTATCCCTGCAGCGAGCAGGCACACGCCGACAGTTCGCCATGGCGCATTCAGCACCCACTCCAGAGACCTGTGGTAGTGGTTGGCCAGTCGGTTACCCCAGTCGCTGATGCGGCCCTCGCGAGGGCGAGCAACAGCGAGTCTTGCCATGGCTGCGGGGACCAGGCTCAGAGCAACGAAAGAGGAGATGGCCACCGCCACGGCCAGCACAAGTCCAAATTCCTGAAACAGTCGGCCTGCCGTGCCAGGTAAAAAGGCAATCGGAATAAAAACGGCAACCAGTACAGCGGTGGTAGCAATCACCGCAAAAAACACCTGACGCGTGCCGGTCACCGCGGCGGCGCTGGCGCCCGAGCCCTCGGAGCGTCGCCGTTGCACGCTTTCCAGTACGACAATCGCGTCATCGACGATCAGACCGGCTGCGAGCACCAGGGCCAGCAGCGTCAGAATATTGATCGAAAAACCGAGCATCCAGCTTGCGGCCAATGTGCCGAGCAGAGAAATCGGGATCGCGATAGCCGGGATCAGCGTCAGACGCATCGAGCCGGTAAAGAGCCGGATGGTGCCGATGACGACCAGAATGGATATCAGAAGCGTCGTGATCACCTCGCGAACTGATCCGCGGATGAACACCGAGTCATCTGAAATGATCTGCAGGTCAACACCCTCCATGCGAGCATTGATTTCTGTAACCGCGCTGTGGACACCTTCTGCAATTCGGATAGTGTTCGAGCCTGCCTGTCGAATAATGCCGATCCCGACTACGCGCTCGCCATTGAGTCGCACAAAACCCGTTGAATCCTCGGGGGTGAAGGCGACTTTGGCCACGTCGTTGATACGAATCTGGTCCCGAATAATTAGCGAGCTGATGTCTTCTTCACGAGTGACCGCTGCGTTTGCACGCACCAGTAGCTGTTGATCACCAGTTCGGAAACTGCCCGCGGGCACATCAAGCGGCGCTGCGCGCAACACCTCAGTGACATCAGCGACGGTGAGGCCATAGCTCGTCAGTCGGAGTGGATCGAGGATGATCCTCAGTACCCGCTGCCGCGCGCCAAAGAGCGGCACATCGGCCACGCCGGGCAGAGAGATAAAGCGCGGCACAATGTCTTGCTCGATAAACCGATTGAGATCTTCCTCCGAGTAGTCCGAGGACTTCACTGCGATGCGGATGATTTCCTCGGCCTGTTCATCTGCTTTGAACACGGAGAGTTGTTCAACGGCCTCGGGGAGTTCGCGCTCGATTCTACTGACGGCCTCTCGGACATCCGCAGCGGCCCGATCGACATCCACGCCTGCTCGAAACTCGATCCAGATGCGCGTGTTGTTTTCTTCGCTGGAAGAGTTGATCTCGAGGACCCCAGATACGCGAGCGGCGGCTCCCTCGAGCAATCGGGTCACCTCGGCATCCATCGTCTCAGGAGACGCGCCGGGCAAAAACGCGCGCACCGAGACGATCGGGCGATCCACGTCGGGGAGCTCGCGCACCTCAATGGCGAGCAGCGC
>CALKMV010000085.1 GCA_938091485.1 uncultured Luminiphilus sp. | reverse complement strand
CTCGAGGAGCTGGACAAGCAAGTTGCGCTGCAAATGGAGAGTGCAGAGCGCGCCCTGCCCGATCCCGATTCGTTGACCCAGTGGTGGCAGCAGATCGACAGTTGGCGAGAGGCGCATGGTCTCTGGCACGGACGCCGTTATGGCGAGTCGGCCTCCATCATGCCGCAGGACGCGATACGCGCGCTTTACGAGGCGACAGGTGGTGAGGCCTATGTGACCTCCGACGTGGGACAACACCAGATGTTTGCGGCGCAGTATTACAAATTTGATTACCCACGGCGTTGGATCAATTCTGGCGGCCTTGGCACCATGGGTTTCGGGCTGCCCGCCGCCATGGGGATCAAAATTGCGCTACCCGATGCCGATGTTGCCTGTGTGACCGGTGAGGGCAGCATACAAATGAACATTCAGGAGCTGTCTACCTGCAGTCAGTACGCCTGCCCGGTAAAAATCATCAATTTGCGCAACGATTACCTCGGTATGGTGAAGCAGTGGCAGGACATGCAGTACGAAGGCCGCTACTCAGAAAGTCACTATGCGGCATCGCTGCCTGATTTCGTGAAGCTTGCGGAGGCCTATGGGCACGTTGGTATGGAGGTCAAATCTCAGTCCGACTTGTTGCCCGCAATGAAGGAAGCCTTCGCTCTAAAAGACAAATTGGTCTTTATGGATATTCATATCGACCCGGACGAGCACGTGTATCCGATGATGGTGGCACCGAATGGGGCGATGAAGGACATGTGGCTCAGCAAGACGGAGAGGACCTGATATGAGACGGATACTTTCTGTGTTGTTGGAAAACGAATCGGGTGCCTTGTCACGTGTTGTGGGGTTGTTCTCGCAGCGTGGCTACAACATTGAAACGCTCAACGTGGCACCCACTGACGATCACTCTTTGTCGCGGCTCACCGTGACCACTTCGGGTGACGATCTGAAAATAGAGCAGATCACCAAGCATCTGAATAAGATTGTGGATGTGGTAAAGGTGGTTGATCTGACCGAGGGCGCCCATGTTGAGCGGGATACGCTGCTGGTTAAAGTGCGGGCAGTTGATGACCAGCGGGACGAGGTCAAACGCACAGCGGAAATTTTTCGCGGCCAAATTATCGATGTAGGCCCCACGACCTATATTGTGCAGCTCACCGGGCCGTCTGAAAAACTGGACTCCTTTTTACAGGCGCTCGGTGAAACCGAGGTGCTCGAGGTGGTGCGGTCTGGCGTCGCAGGCATGGCGCGCGGAGAAAAAGTGCTGGCTCCATAGTTGAAGTCGCTGGTTCCCATGCAATCTTAGTAAGAGAATGACGAAGGGCAACCTGGGCAAATGCACCAGACATAAAAAAGGGGCCAGCCGGCCCCTTTTTTTGTTCTCAATAGTGATCAGAGCAGCGGTGCAATCACCAAACTCACGATCGCCATCACGTTGATCAAGATGTTCATCGCCGGGCCGGAGGTGTCCTTGAAGGGATCACCGACGGTGTCGCCAACGACTGCTGCGGCGTGAGTGTCTGAACCTTTGCCGCCCAGATTGCCCTTCTCGATGTGCTTCTTGGCGTTGTCCCAGGCACCGCCGGCGTTAGCCATCATGAGCGCCATCAGGACACAGCCCAGCAGACCGCCAGCGAGCATGCCGCCCAGCGAGGTCGCGCCAAGCCCAAAGCCCACCACAACTGGTGCCAGTACGGCAATTGCACCGGGGACCACCATCCGCTTCAGGGCAGCCGTCGTCGCAATATCCACACAGCGCGCCGTGTCTGGCTCGGCGTTGCCTTCCAATAGGCCGGGAATCTCGCGGAATTGGCGACGGATCTCATTGATCATGTCAAAGGCTGCTTCGCCCACCGCCGTCATGGTGATCGAGGCGATCAGGAAGGGAATGGAGCCGCCAATAAACATGCCGATCAGCACATCCGGATCAGACAGCTGCAGATTGAAGTCGGGGTTTTTGACTGTCACGGTCTCGACGAAAGCCGCGATGATCGCCAGTGCCGCCAGCGCCGCGGCGCCAATCGCAAAACCTTTACCGATTGCTGCAGTGGTATTGCCCACTTCGTCCAGACCATCGGTGATTTCTCGCGTGTCTGCACCCATGCCAGCCATCTCCGCGATTCCGCCCGCGTTGTCAGCAACCGGACCGTAAGCATCGATCGCCATAGTGATGCCGACGGTCGCCAGCATGCCTACCGCCGCAATACCCACGCCATAGAGTCCAGCCAAGTTGGTCGACACAAAAATAATGGCAGCCAGAACCAGTACCGGAGCCACAACAGACTGCATGCCGACAGCGAGGCCGGTGATCATGACCGTTGCAGGACCTGTCTCGCCTGATCTGGCGATGGTTCTGACGGGCTTGCCGCCCGTGTAGTACTCGGTGATGAGGCCAATCGCAATCCCACCGACGGCGCCCGACACAACTGCCCACCAAGTGTTCTCCGAAATGCCCATGCTCTCAGCAAGGAACCAAGCCATGGCAATGAAGATGGCTGGGGCTGCGAGCGTCCCGCTGCGCAAGGCCGCCTCTGGCGCTGCTGAGGAGCGGGCACGCACAATCAAAATGCCTGCAACGGAGGCGAGCAGGCCAATACTGGCGAGGGCCAAGGGGAAGGCCATCATGGCGCTTTGTTCAGCAGCCGTCAGTGCCATCGTGGAGGCGATCGCAATACAGGCGATCATGGAGCCGCAGTAGGACTCGAAAATATCGGAGCCCATGCCGGCGATGTCGCCCACATTGTCACCCACGTTGTCGGCAATGACACCGGGGTTGCGGGGATCATCTTCCGGGATTCCCGCCTCGATTTTACCCACCAGATCGGCGCCGACGTCCGCTGATTTGGTGTAGATGCCGCCACCGACTCGCGAGAACAGCGCAACGACAGAGCCGCCCATACCAAAGCCGTGAATGGCATGTGCCGTATCGGGGTCACCGCCGAAGTAGTAGTAGAGGCCACCGAGGCCCAGCAGCCCCAATGACGCTACACAGAGACCCATAATAGAGCCACCATAAAAGGCGATATTGAGCGCCGATGCTGCGCCTTCGGTATTGGCCGCGACGGCAGTTCGCACGTTGGCTTTGGTGGCTGCGTACATGCCCAAATAACCGGCTGTTGCAGACGAAACCGCCCCCGCGACGAAGGCAATGGCTGTGTTGGTACCAAGGGGTGAGACCAGGATTCCAACGACCAAGACGGCTGCAAAAGCCGCCAGCATCTTGTATTCGCGGTGCATGAAGACCATGGCACCAATGTGAATCTGTTTGGCAATACCCCGCACCTTCTCCTCGCCGTCAGAAGCGCGAGACATCACGGTATAAATGATGAATGCAATTACAAGTCCTACCATCCCGAGAATGGGCGGTAACATCAGATTAAAGCTCATAGGAGTTCCTGGTGAGTACTGTTCAAGAATTGGTGGGGCGCAAGTCTAACGACCGGCTGGTTACCTATCAATGGCATTGTTATGCGTTCAGATACGTGACTGGCGCCTATTTCGTTCATTAGACCTCAGTCTGCTGAGGAGATCGCCTTCATTCCGGTCATGTAACCCCGAAGCTTCGCTCCGACGACCTCGACGGAATGGGCTCGAATTTCGGTGTTCACTTCAATCAGGCGTCTGTTATCCACCGCGGAGCTCCCCGACATACCGGTGCCGATGACGTCAGCGCCTAGGCCCGAAACGAATGCATTGAGCAGTGGGCGCGCAGCTTGATCGAATAAGTAGCAGCCGTACTCCGCAGTATCTGAGATCACCACATTCATCTCATACAGCTTCTTACGCGCAATGGTATTGGCGATCAGCGGTGTTTCATGGAGTGATTCGTAATACGCGGACTCTTCGATGATCCCCGCAGACACCATGGTTTCATAGGCAAGCTCTACGCCAGCTTTGACCATGGCAACCATGAGTATGCCTTGGTCATAATACGTCTGCTCATCGATTGGATCGTCGGTAATCTCTTGCAATTCAAATGGCGTGCCGTTGGTTTCCGACCGCCACTTCAGCAAGTTGACGTCGTCGTTGGCCCAATCAACCATCATGGTTCTAGAGAAATGCCCAGACATAATGTCGTCCTGATGCTTTTCAAACAGCGGCCGCAGAGTGACTTTCATTTCTTCAGCAAGGTCGAAGGCACGAATTTTCGCGGGGTTGGACAGTCTGTCCATCATGTTGGTGATGCCGCCTTGCTTCAGGCCTTCGGTAACGGTTTCCCAGCCATACTGCACCAATTTGGCGGCATAAGCTGCATCGACTCCCAGTTCGACCATCCTGTCGAAACACAGCAGCGAGCCCGTTTGCAACATGCCGCACAGAATCGTTTGTTCCCCCATCAGATCTGACTTTACTTCAGCAATGAAAGACGACTCGAGTACGCCAGCCCGATGCCCGCCGGTGCCGGCGGCGTAGGCTTTTGCCAGCTCTAGACCATGGCCCTGAGGGTCATTCTCTAGGTGCACGGCGATCAAAGTAGGTACGCCGAATCCGCGGAGGTATTCCTCGCGGACCTCAGTTCCTGGGCATTTTGGTGCCACCATGATTACTGTCAGATCCTCGCGGATCTTCATGCCCTCCTCAACAATGTTGAAACCGTGCGAGTACGAGAGACAGGCGCCTTGCTTCATTAATGGCATGACTGACTCGACGACATTAGTGTGTTGCTTGTCAGGGGTCAGGTTCAGAACCATGTCGGCCTCGGGCACCATCTCTTCGTAGGTCCCAACCTGAAAGCCTGCTTCGGTAGCCTTCACCCACGACGGACGTTTCTCTTCGATAGCCTCCTTGCGGAGCGCATAGGCAACATTCAGGCCGCTGTCTCTGAGGTTGAGGCCCTGATTAAAGCCCTGAGCGCCGCAGCCGATGATCACCAGTTTTTTGCCGGCCAGTGGTTCGATACCCGCCGTGAATTCGGCCGGATCCATAAATCGGCACTTGCCCAGCTCCTGAAGCTGAGTGCGGAGCGGGAGGGAGTTAAAGTAGTTGCTCACTGGCGTGTCCTCAATTGGGGCCCGAAAAAAGGGTGCGTATTGTGTCGGACATCGTGCTCGGGGTAAACGCCGCTGGTACAATTTGTTCTCGTAGGTGCCTCAGGGCTAACAGGAGCAGTGGCTATGGCGACATCAGATCAGACGCCTGATACAGATGAACTGGAGCGAGCAGCGGAGCAGCTTGAGGCACCGCTGGCCAGCCTCGTAGGTGACTATGAAGAATCTCAGGCCGACAACGCCGCCCAGGCAAAGGGTATCTTTTTGTTGCCGAATCTATTTACCTCTGGCGCGTTGTTCTGCGGCTTTTACGCCATCATTGCGGGTATGCAAGGCGACTTTTACGCCGGTGCAGTGGCGATACTGGTTGCGATGGTGTTTGACGGACTCGACGGGCGGGTCGCCCGCCTGACCGGGACCAACAGCGCGTTCGGCGCGCAATATGACAGTCTTTCCGATCTGGTGAGCTTTGGGTTGGCGCCCGCATTGCTGACGTTTAACTGGGCACTAAAAGACTTGGGCAAAGTCGGCTGGGTGGCAGCATTCATTTATACCGCTTGTGCCGCGCTTCGACTGGCGCGGTTCAATGCTCATCGCGAGAACGACGACACGACGCATTTCACCGGACTGGCAAGCCCGCCTGCGGCTGCCACTGCCGCCTGTCTGGTATGGATGGGCCCAACCCACGGTTGGACGGGCCCAGCACTCGATTGGGTGCACGCGTTGCTCCTGACGGCACTGGGCTTTCTGATGATCTCGCGTTTTTCATACGCCAGCTTCAAGAGCATCAACTTTGATCGGCGGGTTCCTTTCGTCAGAATGTTGTCGGTGGTGGCGGTACTGGGTTTGATAGCTCTTGATCCGCCGCTGGCGATTTGGTGTATGGCGGTTGTGTACGCCCTGTCGGGGCCCGTGCAATATCTCCGCCATTCGGACAAGGAAAGCCAGGAGGGCAACTTGCAGCATGAAAAGACGGACTTACATTGATCCGACCATCGCTTCATCGGACGTCACCCCTGAATCGGTCTTTCTGAACCGACGCGACCTGATAAAAGCCTCTTCAGGCGGTGCCGCCGCCGCGCTGGGGTTGTCGGCAGCCCAATCTGGACTGGCTGCTGAGCCAGCTGAGCTGTCGTTCAAGCCAGACACTCAGAGCGCGTTGCTCAAAGAGCTCACGCCCTACGACGACGTGACCAGCTACAACAACTTTTACGAGTTTGGCACCGACAAGTCGGACCCGGTGCAGCATGCTCACGCCATGACCACTGATCCGTGGGCCATCAAGATCGGTGGCTTGGTCAACCAGCCTGGTGAGTTGCACCTCGAGGATATATTGCGCGGGTTCGATCTCGAGGAGCGGATTTATCGCTTTCGCTGCGTTGAGGCATGGTCGATGGTGGTGCCCTGGGTCGGCTTCCCGCTCGCAGAGCTGCTGCAGCGCTTCGATCCCAAGCCAGAGGGCCGCTTCGTCGAATTTAAGACTCTGTATCGTCGCGCAGAGATGCGCGGTACTCGCTCGTTCACCAGTATTATTGATTGGCCTTATAGAGAAGGTTTGCGCATGGATGAGGCGATGCATCCGCTGACACTGATGACAGTGGGACTCTATGGCAAAACTCTGCCGAACCAGAATGGCGCGCCACTCAGGCTCATTGTCCCGTGGAAGTATGGATTCAAAAGCATCAAGTCCATAGTCGAGATCAACGTAACGGCTAAGCAGCCGAACACCAGCTGGCAAGAATTGCAGCCTAGCGAGTATGGTTTTTACGCCAACGTCAATCCGGAAGTAGACCACCCCCGATGGTCCCAGCGCTTTGAGCGAAGGCTGCCGTCCTCCATCTTTAACCCTAATCGGGTGCCCACGTTGCCGTTTAACGGATACGAGGAGCAGGTAGCCGGCCTCTATGCGGGTATGGACCTGCGCAAATTCTACTGAGCGCTGATGCTCTATCGTTTTGCCCTTGCGCTGTGCTGATGACGGCGCCAAACAAGTATGCCCCTTAGCGCGGGTGTGCCTCGCTGGGTAGCAACAGGGGTGGTCTTCGCGCTCTGCCTGCTACCCCTCCTGATGTTGTCGATCCAACTCGGTACCGGTCAGATGGGCCCCGACCCGGCCAAGCGGCTGATGCAGGGCACTGGGGAGTGGGGGTTACGTGGCCTGATCTTGGTTCTGTTGGCCGCTCCAATGGCGAAGCGGGGCTGGCCAGTGCTGTTTCGATTCCGTCGAGTCCTTGGTCTCTCCCTTTTCGTTTATGTCAGCTTGCACCTGTTGCTGTTCGCTCAGGTCTACGTGGGGTGGAGCGTTACCTTGCTTGCCGAAGAACTTAAGGAGCGCCCTTATGTGTTGGTCGGGTTCTCGGCGTGGTTGGCGATGCTGCCCCTCGCTCTCACTTCAACGGACCGCGCCCGTCGTTGGCTGGGTCGGCGTTGGAAACAGTTACACCGCTTGATATACCCGGCGACGGTGTTGGCCTGGTTACACGTCTTCTGGCTGGTGCGCTCTGACGTGGGTGACGCGCTCTTATACGGGGTCATATTCGCGGTGCTCCTGTTATGGCGGGCTCGCCGTGCGCAGCTGCGGGGGCGCTAAAGGCTCGTTTTTTACCCAAAGCTGGCGGCGTCTGGGCGCCAGCGCAAACTGAACGAAAGTGGCGGTTTGGCAGTCTTGCGAGGGGCTTGGGCTGTTGTTAAGCTCGCTGCCCCGCGCAGCAGTTCCGTGCCCTTTTCTGCTCTCGATTTGGGCCTCAAAACTTTTTTTCAAAAAAGGCTTGCACGGCATCAAGCGGTACGTATAATGCGCGGCCTTGGCGGGGGAACCCCTCCGGCCAAAAGCCTGCCCGAGCGGCAGGTTTGTTGCTTAACAATCAGATGAAGACAGATGTGTGGGCACTTGTTGGGATGGTTTTCACGAACCATTCAGACACAACAAGTGACTCATTAATTCAATGATTTCGAATTGTGTCTGAGCTGAGATTTTGGATGGTAAAGCAAGCTTTGCGTAACCATCCCCTCTTGACTTCGGTCAGAGGCTAAAGATCTTCAACTGAAGAGTTTGATCATGGCTCAGATTGAACGCTGGCGGCAGGCCTAACACATGCAAGTCGAGCGCGAAA
>CALKMV010000084.1 GCA_938091485.1 uncultured Luminiphilus sp. | reverse complement strand
CGATAGCGGAAGAAGGGGACCTTGGGATAGAGATGATGGATCGCATGATAGTTCTGATAGCCCCACAACAGCGTCATGAAGGTATCGAGACCGGTCCGCGCCTGATACACCGTAGTGGTCTTCATCCGCTCTTGCTCAGTGTGGGGGTGGTGCACTGACCAAGCGAAAAGGGTGACCAACACGGCGTTACCGATCAACTGTCCTGCCACTAGCGTGAGCAACGTTACGCCGAGATCAGCACAAAAGAACAGCACCACCACGCGTGTCAGGATAATGGCAATGAACTCACGCCTCACCGTCGCCTTCTCTGCGTCTGTGAAATGCCCAAAGGAAGAAGCAAATAGCCACTCCTTGGGTACACCTTTCAACCAAGCGAGCATCAACTGATAGACGTTACCCGCTGCAAGCACCATATCGGGATCCTCGCCCGGATGATTGGTCGAACGATGGTGCTTAAGGTGCGAACGGCGATGTGCTGTGAAGGAAATACCAATAAAATGCGCAGCGATATGGCCGGTCCATTCATTAACCCAGCGACGATCTAGGCTCATTCCAGTGACCGCACCGTGAACAGCCTCGTGCAGCGGGGTGTAGATGGCGTAGGTACACAATGCAATGCCTGCCACCGCCCACCAGGAAAAAGTGGGCTCAGCAAGCAAATGAGCAACAGAAGCTAGGTATATGATCGCGCAGCTCACGAGTAGCAACAGCGTGGGCCAGGCAAACCCGCCGATGTGGCGAATTACAACTTGCTGAGCTTCCTGTTCGTTAGTGACCATCGCGGCCTCCATAACGTCGGCATTGTGTCTCTACGCCACCCAAATGGGCGACACGTACCCATACGCTAACGGGTTTTTCGATTCGAATCGCCCCGATCTGGTGCAAAATGTGACAATGAATATCGTCTGTCACATTTTGCTAACCCGCATCGATTTGGATTAAGTGGCTGGATGGGTTCAGTGTTGCCTGGAAGTCAAAACGCGATTTGTTGCGAACCCGCCTGAGCCGGTAGATTGATGCCAACAGGTCATAGAGGATAGCCCGATGAACTCCACAGTCACCGTTCGCCTCGCAGAGGTCCGTGATGTCGATCAACTCGCAGATATATTTGATCAGTACCGGCAATTCTATGACTGCCCGCCGGATCTTGGCGCAGCGAGAGGCTGGCTCGCGGAAAATATTGAGACTGAGCGCTCAACAATCTTCACGGCGGATAGCGATGCACAGCTGCTTGGGTTTACACAACTGTATCCCGCGCTGTGCTCAGTAGATCTTGTGGACTACTTTGTGCTGTACGACCTCTTTGTGATCCAAGCGGCGCGGCGGCAGGGCATTGCGCGCGCTTTGATGAACGCGGCGAGCGAGTGGGCGAAGAATCAAGGGGCAGCGCGGCTGGACCTGGAAACTGCGCGCGACAACATACCAGGACAGGCCCTGTATAAGGATCTCGGCTATGAACTGGACGAGGTATTCCTAAAATTCAGTCTGGATCTGAGCGACTAACAGTTTATGCCTCGTTATACCGTCACTACTTTGTTTCGGCCCGAGTTTTTCGCTGCGTAAAGGCCTTCGTCCGCGCGCTTGAGGATCTGATCCACGCTCTGGCCCGTTTCACTGTGGGCCACCCCAATACTGATCGTGGTCTTGAGGATCTCTCCCGTCCCCTCTTCGATCATATGACGAAGCGACTCTGCGATGGACGCCGACTCGTCGCGCGTCACGCTCTCGACAATCACCAGAAACTCCTCTCCACCCCATCGGGCCACCGTATCCTGCGCCCGCATACGCGCCTTTAGGATGTCGGCAATTCTCTGCAAAATGCGGTCTCCAGTATCATGACCATGCTGGTCGTTGATCGCTTTGAAGTGGTCGATATCGATCATCATCACCGCGTAACGGCGCTGGCCAGTAGCAAACAAATTGAGTGCGCGCTCTGCGACTCGTCGGTTGGCAATACCCGTCAAGGTGTCGGTATTGGCCGCTTTGCGCAATCTCTCCACACGCTCTGCCGTCTCCCGAAGCTGGTCTCGCTCGCGCACCCAAATACCCAGAAGCCAAGAGAACAATCCGTAGACGCACAAGACCAGCGGGCCGATACGCCAATCATTGAGATAAGCGCCAGCCAGCGCCTCTCTAAAGCTGCCCGTGTAAGCGACGAGCCCCATGACCAGACCCGTACCCGCGCCGATGTACAAACTGAGTCGGCCCCAAAGCAGCGTCGTGATAATAACCAGCACAGGGGTGTACAGGAGGCCAATCATGACACCAATCATCGCGTCGGCCGGCTCGGCGTAAAGCCATGACACCGTCCATCTCATCACTATCAGCAAGAGAATGACCACCGCAATGCCGCGATGCCAGAAAAGATTCAGCCTTGACCAAGCCAGCAGCAAAACAGAGAACACGGCGAACCAGCCGCCCGCCAGCAGGTTGGAAAGGTTGGTGCCGTAACCGAGAAAAGCCGAGACCAATACAGCCCCCGCCAGCGCCCAGGCAAATAGCATTAACACTCTCAGCATGCGCGATGCTGAGCGCTGATCGACTTCTGCTGCGCTGAAGGCCCTGCCGTCTTCACCCGGCACGCCATACTCCGTTGGCACCCCAAGCAACTGGGTCGTCGTTTCCTGACTCATAGACAAAGTGTGCGCGTCCCTGCGCACTTACTCAACCAGTATCGGCTAACCGGTGGGCACCTCATTGAATGGAATGCCTTTATCGAGGCGAGGCTCCTGGGGTAACCCGAGCACTCGCTCGGCAATGATGTTAGCCATGATTTCGTCCGTACCACCGGCGATCCGCAGTCCCGGCGCCCCCATATAGGCGCGCTGGATAATGCCAGCCTTGGCGGCCAAAGACCCATCTGCAATCGCGCCACTGGCACCTAATAGATCCATCAGATATGAGGACATCGCTTGCATCTTAGGCGCACCAACGAGCTTGCCTATGGAATTCTCCGGGCCCGGCAGCGCACCACGGGAAAGCGCGGTAAGCGATCGGTACCCAGTGTATTTCAGGCCCGCCTCCTGCACGTACCAGTCGGCAATGCGGGCTCGAACCGCAGCGTCTTGCATCGCGGGTCGACCATCAATCTCGACCTCTTCCGCCACTGACATAGCCAGCGAGACATCCATCTGGCCGAAGCCACCACCAATCGCGGCGCGCTCGTTCATGAGCGTGGTGAGCGACACCTGCCAACCCTGACCGACCTCGCCCAAACGCTGACTGTCGGAAACTCTGACATCGGTAAAATAGACCTCGTTAAAGTCCGAATCTCCAGTCAGTTGCTTGATCGGCTTGATCTCGACACCTGGCGCCTTCATGTCGACATAGAAATAGCTGAGCCCCTTATGCTTTGGCACGGTGGGGTCGGTGCGCACTACGATCACACCGTAATCAGAGTAATGGGCCCCTGAGGTCCAAATCTTCTGCCCGTTGATGACCCAGTCGTCACCATCGCGCTCTGCCCGAGTTCTCAGTGCGGCCAAATCTGAACCTCCCGCAGGTTCCGAGAACAGCTGACACCAGACTTCCTCACCGCTGGCGAGCGGAGGCAGAAAGCGAGCTTTGTCTGCATCACTGGCCCAGGCCATCAGGGTTGGCCCGATCATGCCCTGCCCAATTAGAAAAAAGTTGGCTGGCAGATCGTATTGGCTTTCCTCCTGACGCCAAATCACCTCCTCGATTGCAGACGCGCCTCGCCCGCCAAATTCGGGGGCCCAACCAAGGCAGGCCCAACCCGCATCATATTTTTGTTTCTGCCAGACTTTCGCCTGCTCTAGCGGCGTCAGCGCTCGAAATGCCTCGTCGGTCGGCGCACTCTCGGCAAGCCACGAGGATGCCTCCTCGCGGAAGCGAGCCTCTTCAGGGGTGTCGTTAAAATCCATCTACTCTCTCCCTCAGGCTGCCGCACTTTGTGCAGACAATGCCGAAACCAATCGGTCTTGCCACACTGCTTCACTGCCAATCGCAAGGCTCAACAACTTGGCTCGCCGCAGATAAAAGTGGCAGTCGAACTCCCAGGTGAAACCCATTCCGCCATGGGTTTGGATGTTCTCCTCCGCCGCGTAAGTCGATGCCTGTATCGCCGCAACGCGCGCTGTGGCGGCCGCCAGCGGCAACTCATCGCTGCCCTCGGCCAGAGCCCAAACACCGTAATAGGCGTTGCTGCGGGCTAAGGTATTCTTCACATACATATTCGCCAGCTTGTGTTTGATCGCCTGATAAGAGCCAATGGCGCGACCAAAAGCGAACCGTTGCAAAGCGTAGTCCCGCGCTTGAGTCAGGGCGGTTTCCGCCAGACCCAGCTGCTCCCAGGCGAGCAACACGGCCGCGCCGTCAAGCAGGCTCTCCCAATCCTCTGGGTTAAGAGCACAATCCCCCAACACTTCCGCCTCGGCGCCGTCAAAGGTCACCGTGCTATGCCCGCGACTAGCATCAAATGTGAGTACCGGCTCCAGTGAGACGCCGGCTTGCTGGAGCGGCACCAGGCAAGCTTCGAGCCCGGCCTCAGATCGAGCCAACACAACCGCCACCTCCGCTACTGAGGCGTCAGCAACAGGGACTTTCATGCCCGAGAGTTGCGATCCGCTGCGTCGGGTTTCAAGCCGGTCAAACACCAGACGCCCTGCACGCTCTGCCATGGCAACAGTCGCAACGCACTCACCACCGGCGAGCCTGGGCAGCCAAGCTGATTTTTGCGCTTCGGTACCAAAGCGCTGGATCGCCTCGCTGGCCAGATATACAGAGCTGCTAAAAGGCAACGGTGCCGCACTGCGGCCCATTTCCTCGGCAATAATCGCCAGCTCGTAATAGCTCAGGCCCAAACCGCCGTATGCCTCAGAAATCACCGTGGCAGTCCAGCCCATTTCCGCTACCTTTTGCCAGAGCGAGGCGTCCCAGTCCTGATCACCATCAAGCACAGACCTCACCACGGAGGTTGGGCAGTGCTCGGTCAAAAACCCGCGCGCCTGCTCTCTCAGCAGTTGCTGCTCTTCGGAAAACTCAAAATTCATGGCTGTCGCCCAATCAAAAACTCTGAGGTAGGGTAGCAGAACTCGTCATGGCTTCACGCCGCAAACAAGAGTTGCGGTGCTTGCCGCCGGAGTCGCTGGTACTGACTGGGAGGCTCGAAACCAAGCTCCGCTCGCAGCTCATCGATCGGCTCGGCAAGCCGCTCCTCCCACTCAATCTCAGCCATCCAGATCGCGTTTTGGGCAATCTGGGCGCCTTCTCGAATGAGCGGGCGCACATCAAATTGCGGAACCTCTCGGAGATATTTCCACTTGGCGATCCACACAATAAAACTGATGCCTCGATTTGGCGTTTGTGTCTTCATGAAGGACAGCAGACTGAGCTCGCCCACCGGATCCCGCCCATAGCCGGTCATGACGTGCTGCAGGTCATGGATATCCCGCAGTCGATCGGCCAGCCAGACCTCATCCTCGGATAGACCGCGATAGATTTCCTCACGAGCTCCCGTCTCACTAGAGGCGATAAGGCCGTCGGCCGAGAGATCCTCAGCGTGAACAAAATCATAGTAGGCACGGCCCACGCTGCCGGGCGGCAGACTTAGCAACCACTCGCGATCATTGAGTTTGCCGACGACGTCCGGTTTTTTTTGTAGTAACGCACGGCCGCGACCACTGGATCTCAAGCGCCTGACCGCAGCACCCAGGCTGTCTCCCTTTAGCGCTTCAATAATATGAAATACCTGCGTGGTGTCGTCAGGATTCTTGAGCAGCTCACGCATGGCTCGCCACGCTGCGAAAGGCTTGATCTGGTTGCGGAGCCACAGGGTTCTCAGACGTTTCATATTCTTTTGTTCAATCAGCCTTCATGAAGCTCACACTGGAAAAGGTTTGCGGGCCACTGGGTGAAGACCAGCAGCAAGGTGCTCACGCCATCACAACAAAAAGGATAGCGGCGACGGCTGCACCCAACAATGCATAGGGCAACTGAGTGAGTGCATGCTCATGGGTCCGGCAACCGGCCCCTTGCGCCGACAGCACAGTAGAATCCGAGTAAAAACACGCATGGGAGCCAAAACCACTTGCGGAGAAAAGTGCTCCCATCACTAGGGGAATGCTGACGTCAAAGGTCTGCGCCAACGGAAAAGCAATCGGCATGGTGATGGCAATCACGCCCCAATTTGATCCGGTAGTAAATGACAGCAAGGAGACCGTGATAAATACCACCACAGGAAGCAGCTTCGCCGTCATAAAGGGCGACACCGCATCGATAACATACGGCGTGAGACCCAGACGATCATTGGCTTCAACAAAAACAAATAGGGTCAGCAGCATCGCTAGCACCGGCACCATTGACTTAATCCCATCAATACAGGTGTCGAATAACTCGCCCAGAGGCATCACGCGCCACAGGGCATAGTGGACAAAAGTCACGAGAATTCCCGCGATGACACCCCGCAGCAAATCGATGCTTGGGAAAACGGTGAAGAAGACCATCGCAATAATGGGAAAGAAAAACACACTCATGCCACCCCGTGCGGTCTCTTCCACCGCCAACGCTTCGTCCTCGACGATACCCAGATCACCGGTGGTCTCGGCACGTGCCTCAGCGCGGCGCATCGCCCCCAGCAACGGAATCACCCCCATCGCCACCAGCGGGACAATCAGTAATGCAACTATGGGATAGAAGAGGTATGGGATGGTATCGATGAATACCGAGAGACCCTGACCCTCCGACGCCACACCGTTTTGCTCCAGCAGGCTGGCGAAATAAGCGCCCCAACTCGATAAAGGGACCAGCAAACACAGCGGGGCAGCGGTTGAATCCACCACGTAAGCCAGCATGGCACGTGAGGTGCGGAAGCGATCGGTCACCGCTTTCATGGTCGCACCCACCGTCAGTGAGTTCAGGTAATCGTCCAGAAAAATAACCAGACCCAACCCCCATGTGGCTAGCAAACCGCCGCGCTTGGTCTCGATCCGACTCATCAGTGCCCGGCCAAAAGCATAGGACCCCCCACCTTTAACCAATAACCCGATAAATCCGCCATACAGCCCGCAGACCAGCATGACCCACGCTACGTCCTCGGTCATCAGCGTAGCCAATGTGGCCTCCGCCATGGCATCGAGAAAGCCAAACCCCTCCATGATAAAAAAGGCAAACAAGGCCCCGGCCAGCACAGACTCGAGCGTGCGACGACTCCAGATTGCCAGAGCCAGCACGAGTAAGGTGGGGAGCAATGTTATGAACCCGTATTCCATCGTCACCAAAGCCGTAGTCTCCATCGCGTTACAACATCAAAGCCCATGCATCGCGGCCCTCATCAAAGACTTCTCCGTCCAGAAAGCTTGAACCTGTGGAAACGGCTGCCGGCGCACCTCCCAAGATTTAGCGCTGCTGGATTGCGCGCTGGGTTGTGGGTTTTTTACGCTTGGAGCTGTCACAGGCTGGCGTGTAAGGTGCTAACACTGTCCGGTAGCCAGAATACGCGAAGTCGAGTCTGTCGTGTCACTTTCCACTCTATTGCAGAATATTGCTGATGCTGAGCGAGGTCCTGAGACCTGCGCGGTTTTTGATTTTGACGGGACCATCATCTCGGGCTATTCAGCGACCGCGTTTCTCAAGGATCAGATAGCTCGGGGCGAGATCTCACCCGCTGATTTAGTGCAATTGACCCAAGCGGCAACCCGTTTTGGCATTGGGTCCTTGGGCTTTTCGGCACTGATGACGGTGCATGCCCAGTATCTCGCAGGTCGCTCGGAAGAGGAATATATTGCCAACAGCGAGCGACTGTTTCGCAGAGCAATAGCAAAGCTTATCTACCCGGAGGCCAGACGGCTTATCGAAGCGCATCGTGCGGCCGGCCACAGCATTGCCATTATCAGTTCGGCCACACCATATCAGGTACTGCCCGCAGCGAGAGATCTGGGCATTGACCATGTCTATGCGACTGACCTCGAAGTTAAAGACGGCCAATTCACAGGCGGCGTGGTGAAACCTACCTGCTTTGGGATCGGCAAGGTTCATGCCGCCGAACGCTTCACAGAGCAACAGGGAAGCGATTTGGAAAATTGCTTCTTTTACAGTGATAGCACTGACGACATCGAATTGTTGGAAACGGCAGGACGCCCGGTTGTCCTGAACGGTAATCGCGAGCTAAAAACGATCGCCCGAGGAGAAGGTTGGTCGATGGCTGATTTCAGCAGTCGAGGCAACGCTACAAGCAGTCAGATCGTGCGCTCACTCGCCGCAACCGGTTCGCTGGTGGGGAGCTTTATGATGGGCCTGCCGCTCTATGCTTTGAGTGGCTCACGACGGGATTCGATTAACTTCTCGATTTCGCTGTTTGCCGAGACAGCCAGCGCCCTAATCGGATTGGATATTGATGTGCGAGGCCGCGAACATATCTGGAAACAGCGTCCGGCTATTTTCATGTTCAACCACCAAAGTAACGCGGACATGCTGATCATGGCCAGCTTGATCCGGCGAGATATTGTGGGCGTCGGCAAGCGAGAGCTGAAAAACCTGCCTGTGATCGGCCCTCTGATGGGTGCGGCAGGTGTGGTGTTCATTGATCGCAGCGATCGGCAAGCAGCTATCGAAACCATGAAGCCTCTGGTGCGGGCGATGCAGGAGGAAAAGAAAAGTCTCGTTATAGCACCCGAGGGCACCCGCGCTCCAACGCGCAAACTGGGCGCATTTAAAAAGGGCGGCTTCCACGTGGCGATTCAGTCCGGTATCCCCATCGTGCCGGTCGTCATCCATAACTCCGGTGACATTTCTCCCAAGGGAGACAAAATTTTCAGAAGCGGCACCGTACATGTCGATGTGCTGCCGGCCATTGAGACCAAAGAGTGGTCTGTCGCGCGCATCGATGAGCATATCGCCGAGGTCCGCAACGCATTCCTGCGAACGCTGGATCAACCTGAGCTCTCCGTGGAAGATACCGCCAGAATGCGAAAGGACACACCCGAGGATCTGAAGCCCGAGGTTCGGGGCCGACGGAGGAAGGTTCAAGTCAAAAAGTCGGCAACCGAGCTAAACGAGCTAAACGAGCTAAACGAGCAGGGTATCGTATCGTCAAAACGCCGCAACAACCGCGGCGCCAAGCTCGATGGGGCACAGTCAGCTAACCCACGCAGCGGCTTCGACCCAGAGGCTCCGGCCACGAGGCACTGAGTGAGCTTGTCCACTGCGCTGCAGGATCAGCTTGCCCACAATCCCTGGCCAACCTCTGCCGAGAAGGTCATCTTTCTGCTCGACACGACGAGGCGCTTCGAAAGACAACTGCTCGAACAGTGGATTGCCTTACACGACAGGGGAGGCATCAGTCACACAATCGTGTTGCTGGATCTGCGCGATGACCGCAAAACCTTGGATATCGCTGCGCTATCGGATGCGCTTCAACAGCACCCGGACGCCATGGTGGCACCGCTCAGAGTATCGTGGATACAACCTGAGAGAAGCGCCAACACGGGGCCCAGATTACGCGATGTGCTCCACGGCGGGGAGCGCAGACCCCCAGGCTGGCTGGCCGATCGTGTTACGCGACTCAATCCCGAGCGAGTACACCTCACGATTGGGGAGCCGGGTTCGAACAGAGATCTCGCCGAACGTTTCCAGGCCAAAACAGGGTTGTCTGACGCGAATGAGCCTGAGGACTTCGCGATATTTGTAGCGAGGCAGGCTGCTGTGGTCATCGATATTGCGGAGCGTCAATTAATCGGCGGCCGCTATAAAGTGCCGCGCTATGTTCACCAAAGTATTCGCAATAACCGCGCCTTCCGGGCCGGTCTGCTGGACATTGCCAATGCGAGGGAGCAACCCACCAAAGCGGTGAGGGCGGAAGCCAGCGAGTACCTGCGGGAAATGATTTCAATACCCACCCGCTTCTGGCTCGATGTATGGGCCAAGTTGTGTGGGATCTGTCTGGGGCTGGGCTATGAAAAAGCGGTGCACTATGACCCAAATGATCTTGAGCGGATACGACAGATTGTGCGTCGCTATCCTTCCGCCTTGCTGTGGACCCACAAAACCTACATCGACGGATTCGTGGTCCCAAAACTCTTGTTCGACAATGACTTTCCGATGCCGCATTTCTTCGGGGGCGCGAATCTGAATATCCCAATTCTGGGATTTTTCTTGCGGCGGGCGGGCGGCATCTTTATTCGCCGCAGCTTTCAGGATAACGAGGTCTACAAGCTGAGCCTCAAACAGTACATTGGCTATCTGATGGAGAAGCGCTTCCCGATGACTTGGTCCTTTGAAGGCACTCGCTCGCGGCTCGGAAAATTGATGCCACCAAAATACGGGCTGCTCAAATATGTTCTAGAGGGCGCTCACCATGCGGGCTCACGGGATATTCACATTATCCCTGTGTCGGTTTCCTATGACCTTGTCAGAGACGCCGAAGAGTACGCCCGTGAGCAATCGGGCACGCCCAAGGCGCCAGAGTCAGTGGGCTGGATGTTGCGCTATATCAAAAGTCTTGCCCGCCCGATGGGCCGGATTCATGTGGACTTCGGGGAGCCTGTCCGCCTTGACGCGGCGCCCGACCCGGAGGACCAGCTGGCGATCTCGAAGATCGCGTTTCAAGTCGCAGTGGAAGCCAACCGCGTGACACCCGCCACTTTCCCGGCCGTGGTGTCCACCGCGCTATTGGGCGCGTTTCCGCGAGCCTTAACCGAGCCGGAAATTGTCAAAGAAGTCTCGGTAATGACGGAGTGGGCCACTGCCCGCGGCGTGAGGCTGTCTCCAGACTTCAACCTCAATTACGCCGAGGAGATAGCCAGCCTGCTCGCCAATATGATGAAAGAGGGCATCATCACCCGGTTTGAAGGAGGCCCGGAGACGGTCTACGGCATTGCTGAGGGTCAGGCGCCCATCGCCAGCTTCTATCGCAATACCATTGTGCATTTTTTCCTGACACGCGCCGTTGCCGAGTTGGCGCTGCTGGCAGTCAGTGAGCAGCGCCAAAACGGCCAGGCGCTCGACCAGTTCTGGTCTGAAGTACAGGAACTGCGAGACCTCTTTAAATTCGAGTTCTTCTACCCCGACACCCAGTTATTTGAACAACAGATCGATGCCGAGTTATGCCGTGATGAACCCAACTGGCAGGCCTTGCTAAGCGAGAGCCCAGACAGTGCGCGACTGATCATGAATCGGCTGTCACCCAAACTGGGGCACGTGGCCCTGACAGTGTTTGCAGAAGCCTACAGTATTGGCACTGATATTCTGATCCGCCACTCAGAGGAAACGCCAATAGAGGAAGAGGCCTTCATAGAGCGGTGCATGAGCTATGGCAAGCAGGCATACTTACAGCGCAGGATCAGCAGCGAGGCCTCAATGGGAAAACTCCTTTTTGCCAACGCTTGGAAAATGCTGGTGAGTCGCGGGCTAGTGAATAACGCCGAAGGCCGGACTCATCAGGCAGAAGCGCTGAATCAGCTGATTCGACGCCTTGAGGTGATTCGCGCTCTAAGCATTGCCGACCGAGGCGCCAGTACCCTGAGGGATGTTGCCCGTGAAGCGCTCTAAAATCGCCGTGCTAGGCGGGGGCTCTTGGGGCACCACCACTGCCTCGGTGATCAGCCGCCAATGCGATGCAACACTGTGGGCACGCGACACGCAAATCGTCAGCGAGATCAATCAACACCATACCAACTCGCGCTATCTGGCCGACGCCATACTGCACCCTAAGCTCACCGCCACGACCGAGCTTCAAGTCGCTGTTGAGAATGCCGACGCGATCTTGATCGCCGTACCCAGCAGCCACTTCCGCGAAGTCCTGTTAAGCGCTCTGCCCGATATACCGCGAGGTATTCCCGTGATCAGTTTGAGCAAAGGGCTAGAGAAGGGCAGTCGGATGCGCATGACCGAGATCATCCGCGACCTATCGCCACACTCCATTCCAGGGGTACTGACCGGACCCAATCTCGCCCGCGAAATTGTCGCGGGTCAGGCAGCGGCCAGTGTGCTGGCGCTGGAGGAGCACGATGCCGCCCTCGCACTGCAGTCCATCCTGAACGTTGGCCTGTTCCGCGTGTACACCAACCAAGACGTCATCGGATGCGAGCTCGGGGGCGTGCTAAAAAACATTATTGCCATTGCGGTGGGCATGGGTGACGGGTTGGGCGCGGGTGATAACACGCGCGCCGCCCTCATTACCCGGGGGCTCGCCGAGATGAGCCGCCTCGGGGAAGCGCTCGGTGGTAAAACCGAAACCTTCGCGGGATTGGCGGGTATGGGCGACATGATCGCTACCTGTACCAGCCCACAAAGTCGGAACCGCCATGTCGGGATAGAGCTGGCGAAAGGACGATCGATCGAGGACATCATCGACAGCATGCATATGGTGGCCGAGGGCGTAAAAAGCGCGCCGACCGTGATTGAACTGGCTCGGGAAAGAGGCATCAGTCTGCCCATCAGCGAGGATGTTTATCGCGTGATCACCGGCGAGTCGAATGCGCGAGGGGTGTATCGCGGCTTGCTGCGCGTGACAGCGGGTGCCGAGTCGGAGCCAGGGTGACAGCCGCGCCGAATACAGATGTCCTCGGCATAAAGCGCAGCAGCGCGATAAATGCCGAAACGATGGAACACTGCTTTAGCCAGGCTGTCTCAATACCACAGTGGTATCAGAGGGAGCTGACTGATGAGAGGCAATAGCATCTTAATGGGTGCCAAACACTGGGTCATTTTGGCCATTTGGGTGGTCTTATCCAGCTGTGCGGTGAGCCCAACAGGCCGCACCCAGTTCATCATCATCTCTCCCGATGCAGCCATCGTTGAGTCTGAGGCTGCATACCTCGATACCGTCCGCCAGCTCGACGACGAAGACAAACTGGTTGGCGATCCTCTGACGGTCGCAAGAGTTGCCCGCATCACCGGTCGATTGGTATCGATTGCCGTGGCCGAATTTCCTGACAGCGCAGACTGGAAATGGAGCGTGGCCATTGTCGATGACACGGAGACCGTTAATGCCTGGTGCATGGCAGGGGGGCGCATGGCGGTCTACACAGGGCTATTTGATCAGCTCGAACTCACTGACGATGAGTTTGCGCAAATCATGGGCCACGAAATTTCCCACGCCCTCGCCAACCACACCGCAGAGCGGATGTCCCGGGCAATGGCCACTGCCGCAGGGGTAGCCGTAATTGGTGCGGCATCAGACAACAGTGGTGCTGCGATGGCCGGCGCCGCGGTGCTGGCCAATGTGGCACTCACGCTCCCCAACAGCCGTGAGGCCGAAAACGAGGCGGATGTCATGGGTATGATCGTGGCAACCAAGGCAGGTTATGACCCAGAGGCTGCGGTCACGCTATGGCAGAAAATGGGCGACCTTAGCGACGAGCGGCCCGCAGAGTTTCTCAGCACACACCCCGCTCCGGAAAATCGCCAAGCCGCCCTCAATGGCATGATTCCTCAGATGCTGGAGATCAACCCCAATCGCACCAAGGCGCCGATTCATCCGGTCACTATAGTGCAGTAGCAAACGATCTACTGCCTGACTGTATGCAAGAAATGCAGGTGGTCCTCATATTGGTTGAGGATGTCGACAATAATCTGCTCCTGGGACCAGCCCATCACGTCATAATCCTGCCCGCCCTCCGCCAGATGGACCTCTGCGCGGAAGAAACCCTCATCGTGACCACTACTTTCGGCCACACCCATCGAGGCATCAGGTAGGCGGTGGTGACTCGCCCGAACCTCATAGGTGAAGTCGACTTCCTCGCCATGATAGACCTCCAGCCTGACCGAGAGCGCATTGTCCTCTGCCACCACTCGAGCCGCCACGCCGCGCTCCGCCAGTTCACTGGAGAACGCCTGCATCGCGGTGTGCACGGTATTCCGCTGAAACGTTTGCACCGTCCGGTCGTCAGGATAGTCCAGAAGTAATTGGAGTCGATCCCGCCAGCCCTCTGCAGCCATCACGGGCGGTGTATGGATCGAATGCGCATGGCGTTTCGCTCCGTCAGCCACTATGGCTTTACCAAAACCCCAGAATGCACCGAGCATCGCAATCGCAAAGGGCAGTGCGCTGGCAATCGTTGCCGTCTGAAGGGCCTGCAGCCCGCCGCCAAGCAGGAGAAGTGACGCCGCCAGTGCAATCACCAGCGTCCAGAGCGTGCGCTGCAGGGCAGGGGTGTTATCCACCCCTTTGGCGCTTAGCATGTTGAGCACCATGGCGCCGCTATCGGCGGAGGTCACAAAGAAGATCACGATCATCACCAGAGAGATGACGCTCAATACCTCGGTCGCAGGCAGGTACTCGAGAAAACGGAACAGTCCCACCGCCGGATTCTCCTGAACCCCGGTGCCCAACTCCTCAAACCCTTGGTTGGTGATGAGCTCGAGGGCACTGCCGCCAAGCACACCCATCCACAGGCAGATGAACAGCGTGGGCACCAACGTCACACCAATCAGGAATTCTCGAATCGTTCGGCCTCGAGAAATGCGCGCGACAAAAACCCCAACAAAAGGCGCCCAGCTAATCCACCAACCCCAATAGAAAATGGTCCACCCGCCAAACCAGTCGGTGGGTTCATAGACATACATATCCAGCGTGCGCGGAATGAGGCCCGCCACATAGGCGCCAAAATTCTGCAGCGTGCCCGCGAGTAGCAGAGCCGTCGGGCCGGTCAGCAGAATGAGCAGCAGGAGCAGGATCGCCAGAACAATATTAATTTCAGATAGGCGCTTGATGCCCGTGTCCAGCCCGAGGACCACAGAGACTGTTGCCAGCGCCATCGTGGCAAAAATCAGTCCCACCTGAACCCATACATCGATCGGCAGCCCAAACAAATAATTGAATCCCGTGTTGATCTGGAGCACGCCAAGGCCGAGGCTCACCGAGATGCCACAAGTGGTGCAGATCACCGCAAACACATCGACCGACGCACCGATCGGCCCGTGAATACGCTCGCCAATCAGCGGGTAAAAAGCCGAACGCAGTGTTAGAGGCAGCTCATGTCGGTAAGCGAAGTAGGCAAGAATCAGTGCCACAATGGCGTAGATGGCCCAAGCATTGAAACCCCAGTGAAAGTAGCTGATCTGAATGGCCTCGGTAGCCGCTGCTGCAGTGCCGCCGGGTCCTGTGGGCGGCGCCATAAAATGCATAACCGGCTCGGCGACACCATAAAACATCATGCCAATGCCGATACCCGCGGAAAACAACATCGCGAACCACGAGATATAGCTGTAAGCCGGCTCTGCATGATCGGGGCCCAACTTGATGTTTCCATAGCGAGATAACGCAAGATAAACGACGATCACTGCAATTAACGTCACGATCAAAACATAGAACCAGCTTGCGGTATCGACAATCACCGCCTGAAGCCCAGCAAAAGGATTGCTGCCTTTCTCGGGTATCGTCAGCACCATCAAAATGGCCCCAAAGAGCAGAATCAATGCGGGAAAGAACACCGCTTTATCGATGGTGAAGCGGCGTGGGTTGTGCTGGGTCATATCGGGCTCGTACATCAGGCGTGGGCAGAGTGTACCTGAAGCCTGTCAAAAGACCCCAGAAGACCTTGTTTGCAACAAGTTTTCCGTTTGCAGGCAACAGGTATAACGGGTAGCCTACGCGATTGTAGTTTTCAAAAAATAATCATTTATTAAAGCCACGAGAAAAAAGGGAGCAAGTATGTCTCATCCCACACGTTTTCAACGGACACCATTGGCGGCCGCACTCGGCGTAGCGCTACTGCCACTGGTGTCGAGTCCGGTCCATGCCCAACTTGAAGAAGTGGTGGTAACGGCGACCAAGCGGGCCGCAAGCACCCAGGACATCGCTGTAACAGTCAGCGCATTAACGAGCGAGAGCCTTGATCAGTTTGGTGTCTCGAACTTTGAGGACTATCTGATCCAG
>CALKMV010000083.1 GCA_938091485.1 uncultured Luminiphilus sp. | reverse complement strand
GCGAGCAGATACCAGAGCCCAGGATCATTGCTGACCTGTCGTGATTGCTCTGCAAGCACTGCCTCGGCGAGATGGGGTGTGCCGGCAAGGTGCAGAGCGTTGGCATAGGCCATAGTCAGCGGGTGGTTTCCCGGAGAGAGCTTGAGTCTTCGCTCCAGCGTGGCCAGCGCCCGACGTGGGTTGTCTCTTGCCAGATCAATCTCGGCACTGGCAATAACATATTCGACACGGTCGCTATTTCCCGACCAGATACTATCCAGTGCAAGAGCCGCCTCATCCGCCCTCCCAGCAGCAGTGAGCGCGAGTACCAGTCCATAGGTCGCAGCCTCCTCAGAGAGAGTCTGGCCTTCCAGCTCGCCCCTGAAGTTTGCCACAGCCTCCTCCGGGGTTTGCGCGGCATGCATAGCAACGCGGGCTCGCATCAGCTGATAGTCAATGCTTACGGCCCGAATCCGCTTTGGGTATTGCATTGCCCGTGCCCGGGTATCGGCAATACGTTTTTCAGAGAGGGGGTGCGTGCGCAGAAATTCGGGGACTCGGTCGCTCTGGCTGTAGCGAGTTGCCGCGTACATCCGTTCAAACATCTGAGGGGCTGCGTAAGGATCCATTCCCGCGTTATAGAGTGTTCTCAGTCCAACTCGGTCTGCTTCCGCTTCGTTGGCTCTGCTGTATCGCAGCTGCGCGTCCTGTGCCAGCCCTTGAGCCGCTGACATGGCGGCAAGGCCGGCGTCGGTTCCTACCGTTGCCGCCAGTAGCACCCCAGCAAGCAGCCCGGCCAACTGCATTGGCCCCTGTTCCTGTGCCAGCTCCATTCTTCTGGAAAAATGCCTTTGGCTGAGGTGAGCAATCTCGTGAGCCATGACCGTGGCGAATTCATCCTCGGATTCGGCGTACTGGAACAGTCCGCTGTGGACGCCAATCACGCCACCGGGCACGGCGAAGGCGTTAATAGTCGGGTTGTCGACAATAACCAGATCAATGCGTCGATCCTGAAGTTCGCTGTGCTGCACCAACTCGAATACCAGGCTCTCGAGGTAACTGTGCAGCAGTGGGTCATTCATCAGGGGCGCTTGCCCCCGGAAACTTCGCAGCCACATTCGTCCAAGCCGGTACTCATAGTCGGGCGAAAAAAGGCTGGTGCTGGATTCCCCGAGGTTAGGGATCTTCAGGTCTTCAGTAACCGCCCACAGCGATGGTGGAAGTGCCAGACACAAAGCCAAAGAGAGGCGGTTAACGACTGAGGCAATACGGGGCCGGCGATGATGCATGACAGCACTCTAGCTTACTTAGGTAGTCGCGGGGAGGGTGTCGCGAGTGTGAAAATTCGTTCTCAATCGGTTCTGGCTGACAATAAAGGATATACTCCCCCGCCCCGTTCGAGCCGGTCCCGGAGCATGTCTGACCCCCTATCACCTAACGAGTCCGTTGATGCGCGGGGGGAGCGTTGTCCGATGCCCTTGCTGATGGCAAAGCGAGCCATGCGCGACATGCCCTCGGGTGGCGTGCTGGAAGTGTTGTCGACAGATTCGGGTTCGGAGCGTGACTTCGAGAGTTTTGCGCGCTTGGCCGGACATACCGTGGTGTGTGAGCAATTACCTGATCAGGTGCTGCGACTGATCATTACCAAAGCGTGAGCCAAGGAGCCCTGAGAGAGTGAAAGAAGTCCTAACCAGATGGTACCAGCGGTATTTGAGCGAAGAAGAGGCCGTGATTCTGCTGGTCCTGCTCGTTGTGGCCTTTGTGGTCATGCTGGCTTTTGGTGAAATTCTCGCGCCGGTATTCGTGGCCGTGATTCTGGCTTACTTGATGCAGGGCGTGGCCAACTTGCTTCGGCAGCGTGGATTGCCTGCTGAACTCTGTGTTGCCGTCTCTACTTTCCTATTCATGGGTGGCTTCTTCGCAGTGCTCTTTGGCTTGGCGCCGTTGGTTTGGCGTCAGCTTGTAGCGCTGGTGCGCGAGGCGCCAACAATGATCGAGGCGGGCCGGCAAGTGCTGGTTACTCTGCCCGAGGAGTACCCCGTCTTTTTTACGCAGCAACAGGTTAACGAACTGACCGCAGCGATTCAGGCAGAGATGACATCGGTAGGACAGCTGCTGGTAACAAAGGGCTTGAGCTCTATCCCGAGCGTTTTGGCCATGATCGTATATCTGATACTGATCCCCCTGATGGTGTTTTTCTTTCTGAAAGATCGTGAGCAGCTGATTCGCTGGTTCGCCGGGTTTCTGCCCGAAAAGCGGCCGCTGCTCGACCAGATCTGGCAGGAGCTCAACCTACAATTTGCCAATTACGCCAGAGGCAAAGGTATTGAGATCCTGATTATCGGCGTTGCGTCGTATGTGGTCTTTGCGGTGTTTTCTCTGAATTACGCGGCGCTGCTGGGGCTGATCGTTGGCTTGTCAGTGATCGTGCCTTACATTGGCGCAACGCTGGTCACGATACCGGTGGTCTTGGTCGCTTATGCGCAATTTGGAGTGAACCTCGATTTCTACTGGGTGGTGGGCGCTTACCTCTTGATACAGGTGCTCGACGGGAATGTGTTGGTGCCGCTGCTATTTTCCGAGGCTGTCAACTTGCATCCTGTGGCTATTGTGATCGCAGTGCTCTTTTTTGGCGGATTGTGGGGATTGTGGGGCGTTTTTTTCGCTATTCCTTTAGCGACGCTGGTGAGCGCGATCCTATCCGCATGGCCGTCGCGGGAGTCGCTAACCCCTGGCTGATTGATTTAAAAACGAGAGCTTAATCTGATGACCGAAATGACCCGTGGTTCCCCGAGGTCCGCGCTGAGGCCGTTGTTGTCCCGTTGGTTGAGGCGGGGCGGAGCAGCGTGTTACGTCATCATGGTATTTGCTGGCGCCCTGACTGCCTGCGAGCCAGTTGGATCAGATCTTGTGGGCGCGAGGGGATCGGTGGTTTCCAGCCCCAATGACAGTCGCGCCTATCGGCTGATTACGCTCGAGAATGGCATTGACGTGATGCTTGTGTCTGACCCCGCCGCTGAGAAATCAGCAGCGGCGCTCAGTATCGGTGTGGGAGCAGCGTCAGACCCAGAGGATTACCCCGGCATGGCTCATTACCTCGAGCACATGTTGTTTATGGGTTCCGCGCAGTTTCCCGAGCCTGACGGGTTCATGGCTTTCACTGCGGAGCATGGTGGCATGTCCAATGCCTACACCGGGCTCGATATCACCAATTACATGATGTCGGTTGAGAACGAAGCGTTCCCCGAGGGCTTGGACCGATTTGCCAGTTTCTTTACCGATCCGCTTCTGGATCCTGTCTACATAGATAAAGAAAAAAATGCGGTAAACGCCGAGTGGTCGATGCGCCGCGAGCAGGACTTTCGAATCACCTATCGCTTGGCGCGTCAGCTCCTCGGAGATCACCCCGCCAATCGGTTCCAGATCGGTAATCTCGAGTCGCTGTCAGACAAGACAGAAGGGGGCCTGCACGCCGCGACTGTCGCCTTCTTTGAGCGTTATTACAGCGCCAATCTGATGAAAGCCTCTTTGATTGGGCATCGGTCTCTGGATGATTTGGAAGAGCTTGCGACGCTGCACTTTGGGGAAATACGCAACAAGCAGACTCCAAAACCTGAGATGACAGCGTCGGTCGATTTTGCGCAGGTGGGTGCCAAGCGGGTGCGTTATGTGCCGCAAGAGGATACCCGCGAACTGCGACTGGATTTCATCATCGATAACAATGCGGCGCTCTACGACAGCAAGCCCAGCGAATACCTGGCCTACATTTTGAGCTCTGAGATGCCCGGAACCCCGGCAGTCCGGTTGCGCGAGCTTGGCTGGGCGAGTTCGCTGGTAGTGGGTGCGGCACCCTCTCGATATGGCAATTACGGCACGTTCTCTTTTTCGGCTGATTTGACACCCGAGGGACTGGCACACCGCGATGAGATTACGGCTATGTTGCTGGGGTACGTGGAGATGCTGCGCGAGCAGGGCGTTGACGATCGTTACGCAGAGGAATTTGGCACGTCGCTTGCCAATCGATTCCGGTTTTTGGAGAAGATGGATGATTTCAGCTACGCGCAGGAACTGACCCGTGCCATGCAGACGTATCCTGCCCACTATGTGATCGAAGCGCCGTATCGATTTGCAGGATTTGATGAGCAGGCGGTCGACGCCGTACTGGCGCAGCTGGTGCCCGAGCGTTTGCACCTGTGGGATATCGATCAAGCGCAGAGCGTGTCGGAGAACCTGTATTTCTATGATGGAGAGTATGCGGTCGAGGCATTGGAACTGCCCGGTGTGGCCGCGCTTCAGGCAACGGCAGCTAAATATGCGCTGGCACTCCCGGCCCGAAATACCCTACTGCCCGAGCGATTTGATATCGCGAAAACGGATAGTACCCCCAAGCTCGCCGTGGATGAGCCGGGCCTCAGCGTCTGGATGGTGGGCAGTGAGGCGTTCAGCGACTTACCGCGAGGGTATGCTCAGGTGTATCTGAATGCCCCGGTGCGCCAGAGTGCCGATGGTGTGGTGATGCTCGTCTTGTGGGCTGACCTTTTCCGTTTGCAGCAGACAGCGTTGATCAATGAGGCCGGGATAGCCGGCATGGGTCTCAGTTTGGGCACCGATGAAGGTATTCAGCTCTGGGTATCAGGCTTCACGGATAAACAACCCGAACTGCTCAATGCTGCGCTTAAGGGGTTAAGGGTGAATCCAAGCGAGCAGTCGCTGGCTCAGGCGGTAGACCGCTTTGTTCGGAGTCTGGAGAACCGCAAGCGAGAGCTACCTGTAAGCCAGCTGGGTGGCAGCGTAGCCCGCCTCGCCACAAGCGGTTACTACGACGAGGCCTCAATGCTCGAGGTTGTTGAGTCACTTACTCTGGAACAGTTCAACGCTTTTGTGGATGAGCTGCTCAAACAGGCATTGGTGCGGATTGGTCTTTACGGGAACTATGACGTCAGGGACGCTGAGCGAATCGCGAACTCGGTGCGCCGCGCGCTTCCGGACAACACTATGTCAGACCAGCCTTACGTGCGGAGCCGAACCTACGCGCCACAACCTGGGCGCACCGTTGTCTTTAACAGCGACATACCGGTTGAAGATCTCGGCATGATGCTGCTCTACGCTGCACCCGAAGCGACGGTGGCAAATGAAGCGGCTGGAATGGTGCTGGCCCGGCACATTAGAAATCGTGCTTTCGATACGCTGAGAACACAGGAGCAGTTGGGATATGCGGCCGGTGGGTTGACCACCACGCTACAGGACCACCCCGTAATTGGATTTTATATACAAACGCCCGTGAAGGCGCCGGCCGAAATGCTGACGCGCTTTGAATCCTTTGCTGAGGAGTACGCGGTGATGCTGGAAGACATGACGCTAGAGCAATTTGCCAATCTGAAGTCAGGCGTGCTCACTCAGCTGACGGAGCCCCCCACAAACCTGGCGGATGAGGCCGGTGCTTTTATTGGCGATTGGAACAGAGAAAATTATGCGTTTTCGACCCGGACCAACCTGATCGAAGCGGTGAAGAAAGTGTCTTTGCAGACTCTGCGAGACTATTATCGGGATACTGTGCTGAGTGAGGCGCCGAGCCGGATTCTGATTCAGATGCGAGGAGAGCGCTGGCAGGCCGAGCCTTTTGCCACCATTGAGGGTGCGACCGTGCTGGATAGTGTGGAAGCGTTTCACCAGGACATGCCGATTCAGCCGCTCAACTGAACTCTTTAAGGGGTCGAGACGCTGGTAATGAGTATAAAGCTCGCTGACTGCTACAACACTCACCAATTCCGCAAGTTGGCCAAAGCGCGCTT
>CALKMV010000082.1 GCA_938091485.1 uncultured Luminiphilus sp. | reverse complement strand
CACATGGCACAAAGCCTTCAGGTGCCCATGGTGGCCTGTGGCGAGGTGCAAATGCACAGCGCCAAACGCAAGGCGCTGCATGATGTGCTGACGGCGATCAGACTACAGACTCCAGTACAGCAACTGGGGCACCGCCGGTTGATCAACAGCCAGCAGCATTTGCGCACACTGGATACCTTGCAATCGCTATACCCTGAAACACTCATCGACGAGACGCGTCGTATCGCTGATCAATGCCAGTTCAGTCTTGATGAACTGCGCTATGAATATCCGGAAGAGGTCGTACCTTCACATCACACTGCCAACAGTTATCTGCGCCAAGAAGTCGCGGCCGGCGCCAGATTGCGCTGGCCAAACGGCGTGCCTGAGGCTGTCCAGAGACGCATCCATCAGGAACTCGATCTGATTACCGAGCTTTCCTACGAGTACTACTTTTTAACTGTCTACGACATTGTCCGGTTTGCCAAGTCGCGCCATATCCTCTGCCAGGGCAGAGGTTCTGCTGCTAACTCCGTAGTTTGCTACTGCTTACAAATCACCGAGGTCTCCCCGGAGCAGGTCTCGCTGCTATTCGAGCGATTTATCTCGCGGGAGCGAGATGAGCCACCTGATATTGACGTGGACTTCGAGCATGAACGACGCGAAGAAGTGATTCAGTACATTTATGAAAAGTACAGCCGCCGCCGCGCGGCGCTGGCTGCGACGGTAATCACCTACCGATCGCGCAGCGCAGTCCGAGATGTCGGCAAAGCCATGGGATTTGATGCCGGCTTTATCGATGAGCTGGCGAGCTCTCTGGCCTGGTGGAATCGCGAGAAAGAACTGACCAACCGTTTTCAGCAACAAGGTCTGGCACGTTCTGGGCAACTGGCAGAACACTTTATGGCGAGGGTTCAGGAAATTCTGGGATTCCCGCGCCATCTGTCACAGCATGTGGGTGGGTTTGTCATCAGCCGTGGGCCGATTTCGAATCTGGTACCCGTCGAAAATGCCAGCATGCCTGACCGCACCGTTATTCAATGGGATAAAGAAGACATCGAGGCATTGGGACTCCTGAAGGTCGACATTCTCGCCCTCGGCATGCTGTCAGCCATACGTAAAACTCTCGAAATGATCAGCCGGGATCATCCAGATATTCGCCGCATACAGGATATTCCCAGAGAAGATGCGGCCACTTACAGAATGCTACAAAAGGCCGACTCTCTGGGTGTCTTTCAGATCGAATCGCGCGCGCAAATGTCGATGCTGCCGCGACTGAAACCCGCCTGTTTTTACGACTTGGTGATCGAGATCGCCATCGTTCGACCCGGCCCGATTCAGGGCGATATGGTTCACCCCTACCTACGTCGCAAAGCCGGACTGGAGGCGGTCAGCTATCCCAATAAGGACATTGAATCGGTCCTGTCGCGCACACTGGGTGTGCCGATTTTCCAGGAACAGGTGATTCGCCTGGCCATGGTGGCTGCGGGATTCACCGGAGGGGAAGCCGACGCCCTGAGGCGCGCTATCAGCAACTGGGGCAAGAACAGCAAGCTTCTCACTTTCGAGCACAAGCTCAAGCAGGGGATGATCGACAAGGGCTACACCGCGGACTTTGCAGATCGGTTATTCAATCAGATCAAAGGATTTGGTGGTTATGGCTTTCCGGAATCGCACTCGGCGAGCTTTGCCCTGCTCGCCTATGTCTCTGCCTGGCTCAAGCGCCATCACCCCGCGGCCTTCTATGTCGGGTTACTCAACAGCCAGCCAATGGGGTTTTATTCACCGTCGCAACTGATACAGGACGCGCGGCGGAATAACATCATGGTCTTACCCATCGACGTGAATCGCAGCAGTTGGGACCATCAGCTCCTGTCTCCGGCGAACCAACAGCAGCCACCCGTCAGATTGGGATTCAGGCTGATCAAGGGTCTCAGCGAGGCAGCAGGCCAACGTATTCATGCGGCACAGCGGTTGCGCGCCTTTTCCAATGTGGCTGACCTGCGCCAACGCGCCTGCCTCGATCGCGGCGATATGGAAGCGCTTGCCGCTGCCGATGCACTCTCGGGTATCAGTGGCAATCGTTATCAATCTCACTGGCAAACGATGGCTCTGGAAGACTACCGTCCGCTACTGCCGAGCGATGATGCGGCGCAACGCTCTCAGGAAGACGAGGCCATCACGACAGGCCCCACGCTCCCGGAGGAAGTCATCGCCGATTATCAAAGCACCGGGCTGACCCTCAGGTCACATCCCTTGGCTTTGCTACGCCACCAGCAGCCCTTTGATCGATGTCGGCGACAAACAGAGCTTGAGACACTGGGTAATCATCGCTTTGTGCGGATAGCCGGGCTGGTCACCTGCCGACAACGCCCGGGCACCGCTTCAGGCGTGGTGTTTCTGACCCTTGAGGACGAGACAGGGAATATCAATGTGATCGTCTGGCCAGCGATTCAGGAGCGCTACCGACAAAGCCTCATGACCGCCCGATTACTGTTAGTCAAAGGCACGGTGGAATCTCGCGACGGTGTAACGCATGTGATTGCCGGCACACTGGAGGACTGCAGCGATCGCTTGAACGCTTTGGCTGTGCAATCCAGAGATTTTCACTAACAGTGCGCCTTCACTGCCAGTGCTCTAGACGCAGCACCTCAAAAAACAACATGAGAGCTTCAAAACATCAGCACGACGCGCTACTCGACGTCGGATCGCACCTCAGCTTCCAGCCACCCCCCCGCATCCTCGCGCAGGAGAAACTCAATCGGCCGGCAGCAGACCTGACAATCCTCTATGTACTCCGCACCCACATCTTCAGGGTTCAACAGCACCTCAATCGACTCGCCGCAGTACGGACAATAGATACTGCTCTGCTGCAGCCCGGGAGCGGTCATGGATGACTAACTGGCCTCCTGAAATACCGCAGCCTCGGCAAGCACGCCCGCTCGCTCAAGCACCAGTTCATCATCCTGAAGCGGGTCATCGCGGAACATTTTGCGATCCTTGCGATAGTTCTGAGGATTCATCCAAGGCATCTGATCGCCCTGTTTGGGGAAGCGGTGCATAACGCGCTGCATGTAACCGGCAGAGAAGTCATCAATCCAGAAGCGCTGGCTCATGGAGTCCGCAACTTCATCCGCAATGCGCGGCGTTGCCGTAGTCATACCTGTCGTGCGCATATGATTGAGCAAGCGACAGACCCAGGTCGCAATGAGGTCCGCGCGCAGCGTCCAGGACGCGTTGATATAGCCGAAGGTGTGCACCATATTGGGAATGTTGGAGCACATCATGCCCTTATAGGTCCACTCGTTGGCAAAGTCGATCGCCTCGCCGTCGAGGGTAAATTCAGCGCCGCCGAGCACGACTAGCTCCAGCCCCGTGGCACAAACAATGATGTCAGCATCGAGGTGCGCACCAGAGACCAGTTGCACACCGTCTTCCGTGATCTTCTCAATGTGATCGGTGACCACCGAGGCCTTGCCTGACTGAATCGCCCGGAACAAATCGTCATCCGGTACTAGGCATAGACGCTGATCCCACGGGTTATAGCGAGGGGTGAAGTGCTTCTCCACATCGACCAATTCACCGATTTCTGCCCGCACTTTTTTCAGTAGCGAGCGCTTAACCACCCCGGGAGCGATGCGTGTCAGGTTGTACATCCACTGCTGCCAGGTCGTGTTGCGCCATCGGACGAGATCATAGGCCAGCTTGGACGGCAACACGCGACGCAACCAATTGGCGAGGCCATCGATGGAAGGCCTTGAGATCACATAGGTTGGGGACCGTTGCAGCATCGTGACATGCGCAGCCTGCCGCGACATATTGGGCACCAGCGTCATCGC
>CALKMV010000081.1 GCA_938091485.1 uncultured Luminiphilus sp. | reverse complement strand
TCGACGACGCACAGCGAGTTACCGCTCAAGAAACGCCCGTGACTGCCACCTTTTATGGTCAGGTCGTGGAGGTAGACGCCGACTACGTGGCAGAAATGGTGCGCCGAGAGATGGTGGAACGGTTCGGTAACGCCGCATACGACGACGGTTATGTGGTTTACACCACCGTGCAGGCCGATCTGCAGCAAGCCGCTCACGATGCCTTGCTCGGCGGACTGCGAACCTACGATTGGCGACACGGATGGCGCGGCCCTGAGCGAAGACTCGCTCCCCGGGAAGGCGAATCAGCGGAGGACACGCTGGAACGCTGGCAGGAAGCACTTCGAGTCATGCCTACCATTGCCAAACTGCCGCCCGGAATTGTGACCGACACCACGGAGACCGATGTCTCAGTGCGCCTCAAGTCCGGCGAGACGATTTCTTTGTCGTGGGAAGACAACCTTAAGAACGTGCGTCGTTACAGCTCCGTGAATGAGACTACGGCGCCCGAACAGTCGGCCTCCGCCCTGTTGGCACCGGGAGACTTGATTCGTGTTCGCGAAACGCCGCAGGGTTGGCGATTGACTCAGGTGCCCAAAGCTCAGTCGGCGCTGGTGTCGTTAGATCCCAAGCATGGGGCAATTCGAGCGCTAGTCGGTGGCATGGGTTTTGAGTTGTCTAAATTCAATCGTGCGACTCAGGCCAAACGCCAGCCCGGCTCCAACTTCAAACCCTTTCTTTACGCCAGCGCACTGTCTTCAGGCATTACCCCTTCGACCGTGATCAATGATGCGCCGGTAGTGCTCGACAATCTCGCGGCGGCGGAAATCTGGCGTCCAGAGAACGACAGTGGAAAGTTTTACGGGCCTACAAGACTGCGAGAGGCACTGACCTTTTCCCGCAATCTGGTATCGATCCGGGTGCTACAACGAGTCGGTGTCCGGCCGTTTATTCGTTACGTGGAGGCGCTGGGATTTGATACCGAAGATATGCAGGCTAACCTAACACTGGCGCTCGGCACCCATACCTACACCCCGCTTGAAATCGCCACCGGCTATGCGATTTTGGCCAATGAGGGTTTCAAGGTGGAGCCTTGGCTGATTGAACGAATTGAAAATGCCAAAGGGGATATCGTCTTCGCCGCCGATCCGCTGGTCGCCTGTCCAGAGTGCGCCAGAACGGGCAGTAATGCGGCGGCTGAGGAAATGCGAATGGAAGATATTCTCGGCACGGCTGTGCCGGAGGTGCGTGCTGCCGAACGGGTGATGGATCCGCGCGTCGCTTACATCATTTCGTCAATTCTCAATGATGCGATCCAGCGTGGCACAGGACGCCGCGCGCGAGTGCTGGAACGCCAGGACATTGCCGGCAAAACCGGGACCACCAATGGCCCCCGCGACGCTTGGTTCTCCGGGTTCAACCGCGACCTCATCACCACCGCCTGGGTCGGGTTTGACGACTACAGTCCCCTTGGTCGACGCGAATTCGGGGGCACTGCAGCGCTACCCATTTGGATAGACTTTATGCGCGAAGCGCTACCGCCAGCAAAAACTGCCCCAACCATGCCGCCCGGCATTGTGCGGCTGCGGGTGGACCGCCAATCGGGTCTGCGGGTCAAAGGGCAACCCGAAGGCAGTGTGATGGAGTACTTTCTGGAGGAGTATCTGCCAGACTGGGACAATACATCTGGCGGCAGCATCGATACTGAAGATCTTGAGCAGATTTTCTGAGGCAAGAATCCGAGGCAAAAAAAAGCCGGCTCAAGCCGGCTTTTTTATTTGCGGTTCAGCTCTTTTTGCTTCGGTCGCCAAAACGCTTGTTAAACCTAGCAACGCGACCGTCACTCTGAGCAACTTTCTGCTTGCCCGTATAAAAAGGGTGAGAAGCGCTGGAGATATCCAGAATCATGTAAGGATACGTTTGCCCTTCGTGCTCTTTTGTCTCACTGGTCTGAACCGTCGAACCCACAAGAAAATAAGTGTCCGAGGACGTATCGTGGAAAAGAACGTCACGATACTCAGGATGAATGTCTGGCTTCATGCCAACCTCCGTCAGCATCTGTCATGCGAAAAAGAGCGCGGATCATACCAGAGCCCGCACCGATATCAACATGGAATACGCCCCTGCGCGCGCTCTAGTACACTGCGCCGTCTAACCACCGCTCCGAGCAGATTTTGAGTCAGAAATTAGCGGACAATTCCCACGATCCGGTGATCTGGCGCTGTGCGGTGCCCTCTCCCCTGCGGCGCCATTTCGATTACCTCCCACCAGAACAGTGGACAGGGACAGCAAGGGCTGGCGCTCGAGTCGCCGTCCCCTTCGGCAAGCGAGCGGTCACGGCAATCATTTCCGCCGTCACATCAGAATCCTCAGTAGAAAGCTCGAAGCTGAGGCCCGCCAAAGCCCTGCTGGATGAGCAGCCCCTTTATACCGAAGCGCAGCTGTCACTCCTTATTTGGGCTGCCGGCTACTACCAGCATCCAGTCGGTGAAGTGCTTCCTCTGGGACTGTCTCCAGGGGAACGTCGCGGCAAGCCCGAGCGCCCGACAGGACAGACCGGGCTGCGTCTCACCGCTCGCGGGGAGGGGCTCCCGGATGGGGCTCCGCATCGCGCGCCCAAACAGGCCGCACTGATCACGCGATTGAGGGAAGGGCCGGTCACGCTCACTGGCCTGAAAAGCGAGGGCTTCAGCCGCCCGGTCATCGCAGCGCTTGTGGACCATTCGCTGGCCGAGGCGTATGACTGTACTCCCGATGCACATTGGCAGGTCCAGTCACCGCCACTGCAGGCCAACTGGCAGCAACAAGCAGCCATCGAGGCGATCGTGGCCACCTCGGGTAGCTTCTCGGTGCACTTGCTGTACGGGGTGACAGGAAGCGGCAAAACTGAGGTCTACTTGCAGGCCATTGCGGACTGCCTCCGCCGAGGCCAGCAGGCGCTGGTGCTGCTCCCCGAGATCGCTCTGACGCCCCAAACACAAGCCCGATTTGAAGCAAGATTCGACGCGCCGGTAGTCACCATGCATTCCGGTATGGGAGATGCAGAGCGTGATCGCGCTTGGGCCGCCGCGCGGCAAGGCCGCGCTGCCGTCATTCTCGGCACCCGCTCATCTGTTTTTGTCCCTTTGCGCCAACCCGGTCTGATCGTTGTCGATGAGGAACATGACGCCGCCTTTGTGCAACAAGACGGCTTTCGCTACTCGGCGCGGGATGTGGCTATTAAGCGCGGTCAGCTGGAACAGTGTCCGGTTGTACTCGGTAGCGCCACGCCCAGTCTGGAAAGCTGGCACAACGCTGAAATGGGTCGTTATCACCGTCACTCCCTGACCGAGCGGGCTGGCGCAGGCTCACTACCCAAGCAACGTAAAATTGATATCACCGGCCTCGAGCTGTCCGCAGGCCTGTCGCCCGAAATACTGCATCAGATCGAACAGACGCTGACGCAGGGTCATCAGGTTCTGGTGTTCCTCAACCGTCGGGGCTTCGCCAACGCGCTACTCTGCCATGATTGTGGCTGGAGCAGTGATTGCACTGATTGCGACGCGCGGATGACCCTTCACAAGACGCCACCGGGTTTGCATTGCCATCATTGCGACCGCCGCGCGGCACTGCCTCATCAGTGCCCCCACTGCCAGAGTGGCCGACTGGTCGGCAGCGGCATAGGCACTCAGCAAACCGAGGCGTTTCTTACCGAACGCTTCTCCACGTTCCCGGTTATTCGTGTCGACAGTGACACCATGTCCGGGCGGTCGGCGATGCCGGCTTTGATTGAGCGGCTGGCCTCTGGAGAGCCTGTTCTGATGATCGGCACGCAAATGCTGAGCAAAGGGCATCATTTCCCGCACGTTACGCTGGTGGCGGTTGTCGATGCCGATGCGCTGCTTTTCAGTCCCGATTTCCGCGGTGAAGAGAGGCTTCTCCAGCTGCTCACTCAGGTCGGCGGTCGAGCGGGGAGAGACGAGACACCGGGCGAGGTCCTGATTCAGACACGACATCCCGAGCATCCGTTGGTGCAGCAACTCGATGCGCCCTATCACTTCGCATTGCCGTCCCTGCTCAATCATCGTGCTCAGGCGGGTTTGCCACCTCACGGCGCACTGGGTGTGGTTCGCTGCGACAGTCAGAATCTGCAGGAAGGGCTCGCTTTCCTCTCACAAATTAAAGGAGACGCCCCCATCTTTGCGGGTAGCCAGATCATTGGGCCGGTCCCCGCAGCGATGGCCAGACGCAAAAACCGCTACCGCTGCCAGTTGGTGGTTTCGGCGAGCAATCGTGCAGCGCTGGCAAAAATCATAGCCAGTCTGGTTGCCGCAGCGGAATCGACCGGACACTCTCGCCACCTCAACTGGTCTGTCGATATTGATCCATACGAAAGCTTGTGACTTCCTGCGCTGGAGCCCTGTGCGCGGGTTGGTGATAATAGCCGGGAGATCTGTGTCACTCATCGCGCAGACGTGCCCAACGGGACAACCATGAAGTCAGAACTGGCTGCGCTGATTACCGCGGCGTTGGAACAACTGGTATCGCAAGGCGTCTTGGCTGAACTGCCAGATGCGGCGCCGCAGATTGATCGCCCCAAGGATTCGAGCCATGGTGATCTCTCCTGCAACGTCGCGATGGTGCTGGCCAAACGGGTCGGCATGGCGCCCCGTGATCTCGCCTCACAGCTCATTGAGGCGCTACCGAAGAACACACTGATCGACAGCAGTGATATCGCGGGTCCGGGCTTCATTAACTTTTTTATCAACCCGGGCCATCATACTGAAGTCGTGCGCAGCATCCTTGAGCAGGGCTCGAGCTATGGGCACTCAGAGACAGGTGCCGGACGCCGGGTTCAGGTTGAGTTTGTGTCAGCCAATCCAACTGGCCCGCTTCATGTGGGTCACGGACGTGGCGCGGCCATCGGCGACTCACTGAGCCGACTGCTAGAGGCAACCGGCTGGTCGGTGCACCGCGAGTTCTATTACAACGATGCGGGCCAGCAGATCAATAATCTGGCGTTATCGGTGCAGGCCCGTGCACAAGGCAAGGATCCAGCCCATCCCGACTGGCCCACCGACGGCTATCAGGGCGGCTACATAGAGGATGTGGCTACTGCCTATGTAGCAGGCGAGACGGTTCAGGCAGCAGATCGCGAAATCACCGCCGCAAGCGATGTGGATAATCTGGATGCCATCCGAGAGTTCGCTGTGGCTTGCCTGCGACGTGAGCAGGATCAGGATCTCAAAGCGTTTCAGGTCGTATTCGATGAGTATTTTCTGGAGTCATCGCTCTACGACAGCGGGGCTGTCGAGGAGACCGTGAGCACGCTGGAGCAGGCGGGGCACACCTTTGAAGAACAGGATGCGCTGTGGCTCAGGACAACCGACTTTGGTGACGACAAGAACCGAGTGATGCGCAAAAGCGAGGGCGGCTACACCTACTTTGTGCCCGATGTCGCCTATCATCATAATAAGTGGCAACGCGGCTTTGAGCGCGTCATCAATGAGCAGGGCGCGGACCACCACAGCACTATTACTCGCGTACGAGCAGGACTTCAGGGCCTCAATTCGGGCATTCCCGAGGGCTGGCCCGAGTACGTGCTGCATCAGATGGTGACCGTGATGCGCGAGGGGGCCGAGGTGAAACTCTCTAAACGCGCAGGCAGCTACGTCACACTTCGCGACCTGATTGACTGGGTCGGATGCGACGCAACCCGGTATTTTCTCGTTGCGCGGGCGCCAACTTCGCAACTGACCTTCGACGTGGATCTGGCGCTGGCTCGCAGTAACGAAAATCCCGTCTATTACATTCAATATGCTCATGCGCGCTGCGCCAGCGTATTGCGCAAAGCAGGGGAAGATAACCGCGCGAATCCCCACCAAGGGTTGGCATACCTGCACTGCCTAGTTGAACCTGAGACGCTGGCACTGGCAATCAGCCTGGGCCGATTCCCCGAGGTCGTCGCCATCGCGGCTGAGCGTTTAGAACCGCACGATGTCGCCAACTACCTCCGCGAGCTTGCCGCTGACTTCCACAGTTTCTACAACGCCCACAAGGTGTTGGAGGGTGCCGCTGAGACCACAAAAGCCCGGCTGGCGCTGGTGGCGGCAACACGGCTGGTGATTGCCAACGGCCTTGAGCTCCTAGGTGTGTCGGCTCCGGAGAGTATGTGATGGCGCCGGCGCCGAGCAAAACGACGCGCAAGCCTTCCGCAACGCGCAGCCAGACATCAGCCGCCGGAGACAGCTCACCACCGACTCTGAACGCCAGTCACCTGCAGGGTTTTATGGTCGGATGTGTAGCGGGCTTGTTGGGTACCGTGGGTATTTTCACCGCGCTGCAAGCTCCTGAGGAGTCAGCGGAGATCGCCGTTGTATCGCCGTCTTCGATCGAGGCAGAAACCGGTCCCCGATTTGATTTTTATACGGTGCTGCCGAATCAGGAACTCGATTTAAACCCAGACATCGAACCCGCAGATCTGCAGCCCGGCACCAGCAGCAGCACCCAGTATTTATTGCAGATCGGCTCATTCCGACAGGAGGCCGATGCCGATCGGCGCCGAGGCGAGCTCGCTCTGCTGGGGCTCGATGCACGCATTGAGCCCGGCGATGGAAACAACGGGCGCTGGTACCGCGTTTACCTTGGACCTTTCGACAGTCGCTCGGAGATGGCGCGGGCACGTAGTCTGACAGCACAAGCCGACATGGACACCTTGCTGCTGAAACGCGAGGCACCGTGAGCAGCGGCGACCCACATCAGGTGAAGCACCTCCGCTACTCTAGGGGCAAGCGCCTCTTGGAGCTGGACTTCGCTGATGACGCAACGTATCAACTAAGTGCGGAATTTCTGAGAGTGTTCTCCCCTTCGGCTGAGGTGAGAGGTCATGGCCCCGGTCAGGAGGTTCTGCAAACCGGGAAGTCATCGGTCTGCATAGAGCGCATCGAGCCCGTGGGGCACTACGCAGTCCAGATCGCTTTTGACGACGGGCACGACTCCGGCCTCTATAGCTGGCGTTACCTGAGGGATCTGGCTGAGCGTCAGAACCATTACTGGCAGCAGTATCTGCAACAACTGTCAGCAGCG
Source organism: uncultured Luminiphilus sp. (assembly GCA_938091485.1). Taxonomy (GTDB): domain Bacteria; phylum Pseudomonadota; class Gammaproteobacteria; order Pseudomonadales; family Halieaceae; genus Luminiphilus. The sequence goes on along the minus strand of CALKMV010000081.1, from coordinate 2,922 downwards.
GGCAAATCCCGCGACCCCGAAGTGCAGGTTTTGCACTTCGACCCCTGAGTAGAACGCCTCCCCTCCCCCTGAACACAACCCCTGCGCTCAGGTACACTTGCCGGCCCGCTGGCAGAACGCCGGCGCGACGACGGAACGCGACACATGAATGACGAGGCCACCGGGCGCGCGGATCACGACGAGGACACCACTGATTTTGGCTTCACACGAGTCGATCGGGATGCCAAGGCCGGAATGGTGCGGGGCGTTTTTGACTCGGTAGCCAGCCGCTACGACTTGATGAACGACCTGATGTCCGGGGGCATTCATCGTCTGTGGAAGCGATTCACGATTGAACTCAGCGCCGCCCGCCCCGGGCAGACCATACTCGATATTGCAGGAGGTACCGGTGACCTCGCTGCCAAATTCTCTCGCCTGGTGGGGCCAGAGGGGCAGGTCATCCTCGCTGATATCAATGCCGCCATGCTGGAGGTCGGCCGCGACCGACTGATCGACAAAGGCGCGACAGGCAATATTGAGGTCGTCCAAGCCGACGCACAGGCGCTGCCCTTTGCAGACAACAGCGTGGACTGCATCACCATTGCTTTTGGCCTCCGAAACGTGACGGATAAGGACATGGCGCTGCGATCGATGCTGCGCGTGCTCCGCCCCGGCGGTCGCTTGCTGATCCTCGAGTTTTCCAAGCCGACCTCGCCGCTACTGGGCAAAGTCTATGATCAGTACTCCTTTCAGATACTGCCAGCGATGGGCCGGTTGATTGCCCAGGACGCAGAGAGTTACCGCTATCTTGCGGAGTCGATCCGTAAGCATCCTGACCAGGACACGCTGCTGGAGATGATGGAAGATGCTGGATTCGCCGAGTGCCGCTATCACAACATGACGGGCGGTATTGTTGCGGTGCACCAAGGGTTTAAGCCGTGACACAACACGACCCAGCGGTGCTCAGCGCCGCGCTAGCGGCCGCCGAGAGCGCCCTGAATCAAGCCATCGCTCTGGCTCCCCACTCGCATCAAGAGTTAAATACGCTCAGCGGTACGCTACTGGGGGTCGAGATCACCTCCCTAGATCTCACGCTGTATATCGAATTACTAACGGGAACCGAGCTTCGCCTGATGTCCCACTGCGAGCGGGAACCCAATGCTTTTGTGCGCGGCACGCTCGAGGATTTTGGGGCACTCGCGACGTCAGATGACCCAGCGGCCACGCTAATTAACAGTGGTATAGAACTCCACGGCAGCAGTACCAGCCTTATCACGCTACAGCAGGTGATTTCCCGCATGGAGATTGACTGGGAGGCCCCACTGGTGGATGTGCTTGGTGATGTAATGGGCCACCAGATCGCCCAGGGCCTGCGCAGATTTTTTCGCTGGGGCGACGGCGCTCGCGCCAGTCTCAAACGGCAGGTGTCCGAATATATATTGGAGGAAGGACGCCTGACCCCGCCTAAGGCCGAGCTTGAGCATTTTTATGATGCGGTCCAGTCCGTGGCCATACGTGTAGAGCGCGCCCAAAGTCGGGTTGAAAAGCTGCTGGCGAGAGCCGCCACACGCGGGACAACACAGTGAGTCGCGTGATCGCCCTCTACCGAGCCGTGGCGCGGTATCGACTGGACCAATTGCTACCCGAAAAACAGCGCCCCAGACTATTCTCGTTACTCTTGAGAGTCTTTCCTGTCCTGTCAGTGCCCATGACCACCCCGCGGGGCGAACGTCTCCGTCGAGCATTAGAGGATCTGGGGCCCGTATTCATCAAGTTCGGACAGCTACTCTCGACTCGAAGAGACCTTTTACCTCACGACATCGCCGACGAGCTGGCTTTACTGCAGGATCAGGTACCGCCCTTCCCCGCGAAAGAGGCGATACAACGCATTGAAGCGGCACTGGGTAAACCCTTAAGCGAGTGCTTTGCCGAATTTGATGCCAACCCATTGGCAGCAGCGTCGGTGGCTCAGGTACATGGTGCGCGCTTGCCCGATGGTAGCGATGTGGTGGTCAAGGTGCTGAGACCAAGCATCGAAAAAACGATTGATCAGGATCTGCGATTGCTCAGGCATGTCGCGCGGCTGCTGGCCCGATGGTCACACAGCGGACGGCGCCTCAGGCCAGTCGAAGTCGTGGCTGAATACGACCGCATCATTCACGGCGAACTGGACCTGCAACGCGAAGCGGCCAACGCTTCGCAGCTGAGGCGGCATTTTAAGGCCGGCGACCTGGTATACGTGCCCGAGGTGCACTGGCCACTGACCTGCAAACAGGTCATGGTCAGTGAGCGAATTTATGGCGTGCCCGTCAGCGATATCGAGACGCTTCATAATAAGCAGGTCGACATCAAGCTACTGGCCGAGCGGGGTGTGGAGATTTTCTTCACTCAGGTATTTCGCGACAGCTTTTTCCATGCCGACATGCACCCGGGCAACATCTTTGTCGACTGCACCAAACCCGATGATCCGCGCTACATGGCAGTCGACTGCGCGATTGTTGGTCAGATAGACGAACAGGATCTGTATTACCTCGCGCGCAATCTGCTGGCTATTTTCCAGCAGGACTACCGACTCTGCGCCAAGCTGCATATCGAGTGTGGATGGGTACCCCCGGACACCTCCGTTGCCGAGTTTGAGTCCGCGCTGAGAACATTGTGCGAGCCAGTCTTCGAGCGTCCACTGTCCGACATCTCATTTGGGCACATGCTGGTCACGCTATTCCGCACGGCTGGACAATTCGATATGCAGGTGCAGCCTCAACTAGTGTTGCTGCAGAAAACGCTCCTGAACATCGAGGGGTTGGGCCGCGAGCTGTATCCGGGACTGAACCTGTGGGACACCGCCAAACCGTTTCTTGAGCAATGGATTGCTGATCGCTACTCGCTCCAGAACGTCAGCCAACGGCTGCAACAGGAAGCGCCAGCGCTGCTAGAGACCCTGCC
>CALKMV010000080.1 GCA_938091485.1 uncultured Luminiphilus sp. | reverse complement strand
AGTCCGGTCTTAAAGCGGTTCTGCAAGCGCATGCGGGCAGCATACTCCGGGCTGATATCTGACCAGTTATTGGATTGCCCGCAACTGGTCTCCATCTCCTTGATGGCCTCAGCGTATGTTGACATGGTGTCTCTCCTGTTCGTTTGCGCTGCCATAGCAGCAACTCCAACACGCCGGCAGTCTAGGTGCCGACTAAGTATTTTCAAACCAAATAGATCTCATACTTATCATTCATAGCCTAAATATAGTGCTTAGGCGTGAAAGGCTTCCCTTTAAAGTCGCCGCGTTTGCCCCTAGACTCCGGCCCTTGCCCGCGCCACTGCGCGACCGGTCAGGAGAAAACAGCATGAGCGAACCGCTGGTCAGCATCATTATGGGGTCCCAATCAGACTGGGAAACCATGCAAGCTGCCACCACCGTGCTCACCGATCTGGGTGTACCCTTCGAGACACGCATTGTGTCGGCGCACCGAACACCTGCGCGGCTGGTGGAATTTGCCGAAGGCGCAGCGTCGCGTGGCCTCAAGGTCATCATCGCAGGCGCCGGTGGCGCCGCGCATTTAGCCGGCATGGCGGCATCCATGACCCATTTGCCGGTGATCGCGGTACCCGTCTCCAGCAAGCAACTCAAGGGCATGGACAGCTTGCTCTCGATGGTGCAAATGCCCAAGGGCGTAGCCGTGGCCTGTCAGGCGATTGGTGAAGCCGGCGCTTTCAACGCTGGTTTGATGGCGGCACAGATTCTGGCCACCTCTGATCCTGCGCTGTCAGAAGCGATTCAGGACTGGAGAATCCGGCAAACCGACAACGTCCCTCACGCCGTCGACTGATGCGGATCGCCATCGCTGGATGCGGCCAATTGGCAAGAATGCTGGCCCTGGCGGGCTGGGAAATGGGCCACCACTTCTCCTTCATCGCCGACCCGGGCGAGGGCATTGATTGCGTTGCCGGTCTGGGAGCCGTCGCAGCCCGTGATGACTACCCCGAATCGGCTGAGCTCTTCGAAGCACTCGGGCGCCCTGACGTCGTCACCGTTGAGAAAGAACATGTGAGCGTAGACTTGCTAGAGGGATTGGCCGAACACTGTCTGGTCGCACCCTCCCCCGAAGCGATTCGCATTTGCCAACATCGCGGGCGGGAAAAAACCGCACTGCAGAATCTTGGGATCAACACGGCCCCCTTCAAACTGATAGACGACGGACCGTCATTGGTTGCCGCGGTGGAAGCGCTGGGCTATCCCGCTTTTGTCAAATCGTGTGAGCAGGGCTACGACGGCCAAAATCAGTGGTTGCTCCGCGACCCCAAAGCACTCGAAGCCTTGGCAACACAAATGGATACATTGCCGGCACTGGTCGTTGAGGGCGCCGTTCACTTTGACCGCGAGCTATCGATGATTGCGGCGCGCTCTGTGAGCGGCGAGACCGCGCTGTACCCACTGGCCGAGAATCGTCACCGCGAGGGGATTCTGCTGACCTCGGAGGTTCCAGCAGCCAATATCAGCGAAGAGACACAGGCTCAGGCAAGCCACATTGCACGAACACTGCTTGAACAATGGTCTTATGTCGGTGTGCTGTCCATCGAGCTCTTTGATGAGGGCGGTGCGCTGCGGGTGAATGAACTGGCTCCCCGAGTCCACAACAGTGGCCATTGGTCTCAAGACGCGGATGTGACCTCTCAGTTCAGCAACCACATTCGCGCCATTACTGACATGCGCCCGGGCAACACCCGACCCATGTGTTATGCCGGCATGGTGAATCTGCTGGGAAGAGAGCCTGATGCGGCCCTGTTGCAGGCGGAAGATGTGAATCTGCACTGGTACACGAAATCAGTCCGCAGCCGGCGGAAAGTGGGACACATCAATGTGCAGGCTCAGAATCGCGCTCAGTTGCAAAAGCGCCTCGCTGAACTAGAAGCCGCCCTGTATCCCGAGGGAGAGCCGCTTTAACGCGCCCTCACCTGTCGCGTTTTTTCTGACGGACTTTCTTCTCTGATTTCTTGATATGGCTCATCATGCGCCTGCGCCGTTGCACCTGCCGCTGGGTCAGCTTGTTGCGCTTTCCCGCATACGGATTATCGCCAGATCGCAGTTCGATCCTAATGGGAGTGCCATGTAGCGCGAGTTCCCGGCGAAACGTCTTTTCGAGAAAGCGCTTGTAACTCGCCGGCAACGCCTCAGTCTGGGTGCCATGAATCACCACAACGGGCGGGTTCTGCCCACCGGCGTGCGCGTAGCGGAGCTTGACCCGTCGTCCGTTCACCATGGGCGGCGGATGGCTGGCGACCGCATCCTCAAGGATCCGGGTGAGGCGCGGCGTGCTCAGCGACCGAGTCGCCGAATCATGGGCAGCATGGATCGAGCCATACAGCTTACCAACCCCTGATCCGTGCAGGGCCGAGATAAAGTGGATATCGGCGTAGTCAACGAACTGCAGCCGACGACTAAGCTCCGAGCGAATCCAATCCCGCTCATCTGATTCAATGCCGTCCCACTTGTTAAGAGCGATGACCAGCGCCCTGCCTGCGTCGATACATTGGCCTAAAAGATGAAGGTCCTGCTCCACGAGTCCTTCATGGGCATCCATCGTGAGGATCACCACCTGCGCATCGGCAATGGCTTTCAGGGTCTTCACGATCGAAAACTTTTCCACCGCCTCGCGGACATTTTTGCGTTTACGCACTCCAGCGGTATCGATGAGCGTGTACTGTCGACCTCGGCGTTCGTAGTCGATGTAGACGCTGTCGCGGGTAGTACCCGGCTGGTCGTAAACCACCACTCGGTCCTCACCCAGCAGCCGATTGACGAGAGTCGACTTGCCCACGTTGGGGCGGCCCACAATCGCTACCCGAATGGCGCCAGAGTCTTCTGCTGGGGCTTCCTCCAGAGTGCCTTCTGACCATGGCGTCAGAACGGTGGCAATGAGCTTCCCCACGCCTCGATTGTGGGAAGCCGCAATGGTGTGCAGGTGATCAACCCCCAGCTGATAAAAATCACTGGCGGCGATATCTTCGCCCACACCATCGATTTTATTGACCACAAGATGAAACGGCTTACCCTCGGTTCTCAGGTGCGCCACCAATGCCTCATCGCCCGGATGAAGGCCAGCACGGCCATCCACCAACAACAGGACCACATCCGCTTCGGAGATAGCCGCCATGGATTGGCTCGCCATCGCCGCATCAATACCCTCTTCCTCTCCCGATATCCCACCAGTGTCGATGACGATAAAAGCCGTATCATCCAGCCGCCCCTGGCCGTACTGCCGATCACGGGTCAGACCAGACAGGTCGGCCACCAGCGCATCCCGACTGCGAGTCAGTTGATTGAAGAGCGTGGATTTGCCGACGTTGGGACGGCCCACCAAGGCGAGCACAGGAAGCATAGTATTAGTTTCGCGCTTCGACGTCGTAGGCTTTGAGGGTGCCGTCGTTGGTATACACGAACAGCCGATTGCTACGCGCGATCATGTCAGCTCTAGCACCGCTTGAGTCCACCCTGGTGCGCCCCACAATCTCGCCATCCACCTGCGATAGCAGGTGCAGGTATCCCTCAAAATCGATGGTTGCCACGTAGCTGTTGACCGGCGTCGGTCGAGACAGTTCGCGAAAACCAAGATCAATGTTTTGCCAGCGGACGCCCTGCCCATTGCGCAGGAACGCACTCATTGTGCCGTCGTCGTCCGCGACATAGACATTGCCGAAGCCAACACTCACTCCCGATACCGACGACACATTCCGCTGCCAGAGCCGCCGACCAGAACGCGTATCAATAGCTGCCAATCGGCCTTGGTAACTGGCGGCATACAACTCACTGCCCTGCAGCGCCATGGAGCCGTCAATATCAACGATCCGTTCAATTTCCGACCGGCCCTGCGGAATCGCAACCCGGGCTTCCCAAGCCACGTTGCCAGAGCGCAGGTTCACTGCGACCACCTTACCGTCAGCGAAGCCGGCTATGGCATTGTCGCCCAGAATCATCGGTGCGCCGGTGCCTCTCAGTGTCAGCACCGGCACGTCACTGGTATAGGTCCAGCGGGCCTCGCCGGTTTCATAATCGAAACCCATTAACTTACCGTCATAAGTCTGGGCCACGACATAGCGGCCATCACCCTGAGGTGCAGACAACACCTCACCCGAGACGATGGTGCGCCAGATCTCGTCGCCGCTATCCGCGGACAAGCGCATCACCAACCCCTCTGAGGCGCCCACAAAAATAGAGTCCCGGTGGTGGCCCACTCCACCCGATAAGGCCATATCAAGATTATTCTTCCAGCGCACCCGGCCTGTCTCTGCATCGACAGAGGCGAGCTTGCCTTCGGCAGAGGCGACATAAATGTTGTCGCCCACGAGAATAGGATTGATCTTGTAAAGGCCGTCACCTTGACCGTCACCCACACCGCGGGACCAGCGGGCTTTGAGCTTTACCTGCTCGTTGATTTTTTGGAGTTCAACAGGCTCACGCGGATCAAAATCATCGTCACTGAACCATCCTGTAATCGTGCTGCAGCCCGCGCTGAGCGCAAAGCCCATCACCAGCAGTGTGCGCCCGAACCGTTTCATCAGCTCGCATCCTCGGTCACATCGCCATCTGACGAGGCCGGCAAGCGCGTCTCCAGAGTGCGCACCTTGTTATCGAGCACCACGCTGTACTGGCCGAGTTCCGTGGCCAGGTCACGTCCCTGGCGATACGCCGCCAATGCCTCATCGGCGCGGCCTGCAGCCAAGTGGATATCTCCCTGAGCCTGCGCATAAGCTACCGGATAGGCTTCGCTCCCCTGCGAGAGTATCGCCAGCGCTTCTGTTTCATGACCTTGAGCAGCGATGACTCGCGCCAACCGAAGCTGAATGAGTTGACCAATATCTGAACGGGTGTCACCGGCGGCCAGTGCCCATCGCAGCGCGGACTCGGCGGCATCCAGATCATTCACCTCGACGGCAACCCGCGCCTCGAGCATGGCACCAAAACGCGCGTAATTGGATCCACCATATTCCTCCTTCAACTGGGAAGACAACGCTACCAGCGTGTCGGTATCGCCCCCTTCCGCCTGAATAGAGAGCATAGTGGCGTAGAGGTCCGACGCCGCCTCGGTCTTCGAGACACTGAAACCTTGATATTGCTGCCAACCCACAGTACCCAACACGGCCACCACTACCGCAGCAACAATTCCTCTGCCATTCTCATCCCACCACCGTTTCAGGGCTTCGAGATCCGCTTCATCCTGCATATGATCTGCCACGCGCGACTCCTTTTATCAGGCGCTTTGTGCTGCTGCGAGATAGCTGGCCAGAAATGACTCCAGCTCAGCATCCGCTACCGTCTGTTGCTCAGCTTCCGCCCGCAAGGGCTTCAGCGTGACCTGGTTATTTGCCACTTCGGCGTCACCATAAACCAAGGCCCAGGCGGCACCGCTTTTGTCCGCGCGCTTGAACTGGCTCTTAAAGCTACCTCCACCGAGGTGCTGAACAATATCAAGATCCGGGAAATGTCGACGCAGTGCATCCAGTCTTGGCAGGCTGTGTCGGTAGGCATCGTCGTCTGCCGTGACAACGTACAGGTCTGCCGGGGCCGAGACTGTAATATCAAGGGCCTGCATGAGCAAGATCAGCCGCTCGAGGCCTACTGCAAAACCTGCTGCGGGCGTATCCTTGCCACCGAACGTAGACACCAACGTGTCGTACCGACCACCGCCGCATACTGTGCTTTGCGCCCCCAGATGCTCGGTGGTCCACTCAAATACCGTTTTATTGTAGTAATCGAGGCCGCGTACCAAACGAGGATTGACCACATAGGCAATACCCAGCGCATCGAGTTGGTTGAGTAATTCGGTAAATTCAGCCTGAGTCTCGGCATCGAGATAGTCAGACAACACCGGTGCCGAATCGAGCACCGCCTGCGTATCCGGGCTCTTGCTATCGAGAATACGAAGCGGATTAGTCTCTAATCGGCGCTGACTGTCCTCGTCAAGACTTTCTCGATGCTCGCCAAGATAGCCAACCAGAGCGTCCCTGAAGCGCGCTCGGTCGTCTGCTGAACCAATACTGTTGATCTCAAGCGTCAGCGCGTCGTCCACGCCGAGTCGTCGCCAAAGCTGCCTGCTCAATGCGATCAGCTCGGCGTCCTGATCGGGTGTCGCCACTCCGAAGGCCTCAACTCCCAGTTGATGGAACTGGCGCTGTCGCCCTTTTTGAGGTCGTTCGTACCGAAACATGGGCCCCATGTACCACAAGCGTTGCGGGGTCACGGCGAGGTTATGCTGCACCACCGCCCTCACGCATCCGGCCGTGCCCTCTGGGCGCAGCGTCATACTGTCGTCATTGCGATCGGCAAAGCTGTACATCTCTTTTTCCACAATGTCGGTCACCTCGCCAATAGAGCGCGCAAACACCTCCGTCGGCTCGATAATCGGCAAGCGGATCTCGGCATAGCCATAGCTCGACAACACTTCCAGCGCGGCCGTCTCCATCGACTGCCACAGCGGCGTGTCCTCGGGCAGGATATCCACCATCCCGCGTATCGCTCGAAAAGTTGTCATGATGTGGACGTCAGTGTGTACTGGAGATGATGTTGGCTTCCCGCTCTGAGCGCGCCACGTCAATGGCCTGTGCGCGATCGCGAATCACCGACTCAAGATGGTCCACAAAGTCTTGGTTGCTGACTTTGTGATCGGGCTCTCCAGAGATGTAGATCAGGTTGTTGGGAGTAGCGCCGGTGAGGCCAACATCCGCCTCCCTAGCTTCGCCTGGCCCGTTGACGATGCAACCAATCACCGCCACATCCATGGGCGTGCGGATATCTTCGAGACGATTCTCCAGTTCGTTCATGGTACTGATCACATCGAAATTCTGACGCGAGCAGCTCGGGCAGGCGATGAAATTGATGCCATTGGCGCGTAATTTCAGACTCTTAAGGATTTCGAAGCCCACCTTGACCTCTTCCACAGGATCTGCGGCCAGTGAAATCCGGATGGTGTCGCCAATGCCTTCCATCAGGAGCATACCGATCCCTACCGAAGACTTCACAGTGCCTCCCCGTTTGCCACCCGCCTCGGTGATACCCAGATGAAGTGGCTGTTCAATTTGCTCAGCCAGCTTGCGATAGGCCTCTACCGCCATGAAGACCTCTGAGGCTTTTACGCTGACCTTGAAGTCCTGAAAATCATGACGATCAAGTATCTCCACATTTCTCAATGCAGACTCCACCAAAGCGTCCGCATTGGGCTCGGGATATTTACGGAGTAACTCTTTACCCAAAGATCCCGCGTTTACACCAATACGAATTGGGATACCGCGATCCTGGCATGCAGCGATTACCTCTTTGACTTTGGCCTCACGCCCAATATTGCCGGGATTGATACGCAAACAGTCAACACCGTACTCGGCGACCTTGAGCGCGATTTTATGATCGAAGTGAATATCCGCCACTAGGGGAACACTGGCTCTGAGCCGAATCTCTTTGAAGGCCTCAGCAGCCTCCATACTGGGCACCGAGACCCTCACCAAATCGGCACCCGCGGCGGCGATGGCATCGATCTGAGCGACCGTTGCCTCAACATCACAGGTCTCGGTATTGGTCATGCTTTGCACGGCGATGGGGGCATCGCCACCAATTGGCACGCCACCCACCTGAATCTGTCTGCTTACGCGGCGCTTAATCGGCGAAGGCTGGTTCATGGCCACTGTCCTCCCGCATCCGGGTTTTACACCGAATACTCGTTATCGACTCTGACGTTCCATCCAGGCTCTGTACTCGGAAGAGTCTGGGTACATATTGCGCAATGCCAACTCATAGCTACCTCGCGCATCCTGGTCGCCTGTTTGATCGGCGATCTCCAGCCCAAGTAGCAGCCCCCGCGGCGATTGCTGTGGAGAGACCGTCCTGTATGTCCCATGATACCGCGCGGCTTCGTCAGTATCACCCGCTTCAAGACGAAGAAAACCCATCTCCAGAAGCGCCACCGGGTTGCGTCGATCCATCGACAGGGCCCGAGTAAAGGCCGCTTCGGCGCCTGAGTTATCCTCGAGCTGTAGCCGACACAGCCCCAAATTCACAAAAGCCATAGGGCGGCCGCTGTACAGCGTCTCCTCCGTCACGCGATAAAATTCGCGTTCCGCTTCGACATAACGTCCCTGCGAGTAAAGGAAGGCCGCATAATTATTGCGTGCTCTGGACAGCTTCGGGTCTGCGTCCAACGCTGCAAGGAATTGATTTTCCGCCATCTCAAATTCGCCGGTGCTCTGATACACCAGCGCGAAGGCCTCGAAAACCTCGGCATTGTTTGGGTCAACTTCCTGAGCCAACTCTAAATTACGCTTGGCGTTTTCCCAGTCACCCACACCAATATACTGCCGGGCAAGTGCCACACGCTTATCCAGCGTGGCATCAGGGTCAGACGACATCTGTGTCCCGCCGCTGTACTCGGTGACACAGCCGAGCATCAGGCCCATCATCACCGCTACCATGCCCCCACGCAGCAGGGTGAACCCATACCCCAGCATCAATCGGCTTCGGTGCGAGCCATACCCTAGTGTGATCTGTGACAAGTCGTCAGCTTTCATCATCCCGATTCCAACAGGCTATGATCGCCGCGTCCAGCCCGATGACGCTCTGCACGCCGGGTTCGATCCACGACCTCACCCACCAGCTGGCCACAAGCCGCGTCAATGTCATCGCCTCGGGTAGTGCGCACTGTCACCACAAAGCCAGCATCCGTCAGCACCTGCCAAAACCGGCTGACTGCGTTGCCGCTGGGGCGCTGATAACCAGAATGAGGGAAATCATTGAAGGGGATGAGATTGATCTTGCAGGGATAATTCTCAAGTAAAGCGGCCAGCTCATGCGCCTGCTCGACGCTGTCGTTGACCCCCGCGAGCAAGGTGTACTCGATGGTAACCACCCGCTTTTTATCAGATTGCGCATCCAGATAGGCCTTGGCCGACGCCAGCAGTCGGGCAATCGGATATTTTCGATTAATGGGCACGATCTGATCTCGGAGCGCGTCATTGGGTGCATGCAGCGACACGGCCAGGCTGACGTCTGCCCACTCAGCGAGCCGATCCAGATTCGGCACCACTCCCGACGTCGACAGAGTGACCTTGCGCTTGGAGAGCCCGTAGGCCAAATCGTCACACATCAGGCTCATGGCTGACACGACGTTATCGAAATTCAGCAACGGCTCTCCCATGCCCATCATGACCACATTGGTGACTACTCGCCCTTTGCCGGACTGCCAGGCATCATAGGAGTTAATCGCCAGCCATACCTGGCCGATGATCTCGGCCGCAGTCAAATCCCTTTGAAAACCCTGTTTGCCAGTGGAGCAAAAAGGACAATCGAGGCTGCATCCAACCTGAGAGGATACGCACAGCGTCGCGCGATCACCCTCGGGTATGAGGACGGCCTCGACCAAACTGCCCCCTTCGACCGCAATCGCCCACTTTCTGGTGCCATCCTGAGAATCGTGCTGCTCGGCAATGGTCGGTGGCGTGATCTCTGCAATCTCGCCCAACTGGGTCCGGAGAGACTGACTGAGATCCGTCATCTCCTCAAAGTCACGCAACCCTCGGTGATGGATCCATTTCATGACCTGTTGGGCACGGAAACGCTTCTCGCCGAGGTCAGTGAAAAAGGTTTCGAGTTGCTGCCGGGTCAAACCCAAAAGGTTGACCCGATCGGTTACCGGTGAGGTGGCGATGAGTTGGTCTGCTGCGGTCATAGCATCAGAGCCGGCCATGCCTTAGCGTGGGCAGATCTCGCTTGACGCAAAGAAGTAAGCAATTTCGCGCTCAGCAGAAGCCGTTGAATCCGAACCGTGGACCGCGTTGGCGTCGATCGATTGGGCAAAATCGGCGCGGATAGTGCCAGCATCGGCCTCTTGAGGGTTGGTCGCCCCCATTAGCTCACGATTTCGCGCGATCGCACCGTCGCCTTCAAGCACTTGCACAATCACAGGGCCTGAGGTCATGAACTTGACGAGGTCTGGGTAGAAGGGACGCTCTCTGTGTTCTGCATAAAAACCACCAGCGACATTATCTGACAGGTGCAGCATTTTAGCCGCCACGACGGTCAAGCCCGCCTCTTCAAAACGACTGATAATCTGGCCAATCACGTTTTTCCCTACCGCATCTGGCTTGATAATCGATAAGGTGCGTTCCACCGCCATGTTGCTCTCCGATATCTACTGATGAAGACGAGGCACCGGCCTCGAGGGCGCGGAGTATAAGGCGTTTTACCCCGCAGTGTCATGGCAACAATGCCACTCGGCATAGACCGTATTCAGTGCCGCTCCGAGGCGTGATTGATCGTGTAGCGCGGGATTTCGACCACGAGATTCGTGTCACCCACCTGCGCCTGACAGGACAACCGCGATTCAGGCTCGAGCCCCCAGGCTTTGTCGAGATAGTCCTCCTCGAGTTCATCAGCTTCTTCCAATGATTCAAAACCCTCGCGCACAATGACGTGGCAAGTGGTGCAGGCACAGGACATCTCGCAAGCGTGTTCAATCTCGATGTGATGCCGCAATAGTGCCTCACAGACACTCTCACCCTGCTCGGCCTCAATCACAGCCCCTTCGGGGCAGATCTCGTGGTGGGGTAACAAGACGATTTCGGTCACGGTGTATTTTCCTCTGCGACTTCGGACTCAAGATCCGATAGCGCGACGCCCTGAAGGGCTTTCTGAATGCTTCGATCCATGCGACGAGACGCGAAGACCTCGCTCGCCTTTCCAAGGGTCTCCGTCGCCTCACGAATGTCGTCTGACTGATTCGCGGCCATTACGGCCTCAAGATTTTTCATATCGGATCCCAACGCAGCCGCCTCTTCCGCAGACAGTAGGTCACCATCCACAGTCATTGCGGCCTGAAGCCCTTCGAGCAAAGCTTCAGCCTCAACCCGCGCCTCACCCAACTTGCGCGCCAAAATGTCCTCGCTGGCGTGCTCGTAACCTGCTTTCAGCATCTGGGTAATCTGCACCTCATCCAAACCAAAGGCCGGCCTCACAACGATCTCACTGCGGGCACCCGTTTGCTGCTCGACCGCCGCGACTTCGAGAATGCCATCAGCATCTACCTGAAAGGTGACCTCAATGCGCGCTGCTCCAGCGACCATCGGCGGAATACCCGTTAATTCAAAACGAGCCAGCGAGCGGCAATCCTCCACTCGCTCCCGCTCGCCCTGCACCACGTGCACGACCAGTCCCGTTTGACCATCCCGAGCAGTGGTGAATTCCTGCGCACGTGCAATGGGGATCGTGCTGTTGCGATCGACGATGCGCTCCACCAGTCCGCCATAGGTTTCAAGACCCAGTGAGAGCGGGATGACGTCGAGCAGCAGCGCTTCATCACCTTGCCGGTTACCCACCAGAATGTCAGCCTGCCGCGCGGCCCCCATCGCCACCACCTGATCCGGATCAAGATTGCAGAGCGGATCTAGGCCAAAGCAGTCGGCGACAGCTTGACGAACGGCAGGCGTGCGGGTCGATCCCCCAACCAGGACCACACGATCAACCGCGTCAACATTAGCGTCTGCGAGTGTCTGACGGCACGCGGCGAGAGTGCGCTCGATATAGGGCGAAAGCAGTGTTTCCAGAGTGGATCTGGATACCGTGATCTCGCTACTGACTGCATCAAGCCCACCCACATCAAGGCTCACCGATGCCGCGTCTGTGAGACGCTCCTTCGTGTCTCGCGCCAGTGCCAAGGCCACGCGTCGCTGCACCGCTGTGGGCTCACTGACGGACAGTGCGTCAAGTAGGTGAGCAGCCAACGCTCGATCGAAATCATCGCCGCCCAAAGCGCTATCACCGCCTGTGGCAAGGACTTCGAACAGGCCAGCGCGCATGCGCAACAATGAAATGTCAAAGGTGCCGCCGCCGAGATCATAAACCGCCAACAAGGATGACTCTTCGGCCTGCTCATCCAGTCCATAAGCCACTGCCGCCGCGGTAGGCTCATTCAGCAACCGCAGCACCTTAATGCCCGCCAATTCTGCCGCCTGGCGGGTCGCCTGTCGCTGCGCATCGTCAAAATAGGCTGGCACTGTGATCACTGCGCCGACGATCGGACCGCTCAAGTGCGGCTCGGCTCTGTGCTTTAAAGCACTAAGGATCGCCGCTGAGACCTCAACCGGTGTCTTGGCACCCGCATCGGTCGCAAATGCCAGCCCCTCACCTCCGGCCAGCTGTATATAGGGGTCGTTCTCAAACTCTTGGCGTGACCGTCCCAACATTCTCTTGGCAGAGGCGATGGTGTTGCCCGGCTCAACGCTCGCGTACTGCTCTGCATCAAAACCCACCAAGGTTTGTGCCTCACCGTAGTACACCACCGATGGCAGTGACGCCTGCCCGGCCTGATCCTGCAACACATTCAGGTCTGCTCCGTCGAAGTGAGCGATCAGGCTGTTTGTGGTGCCCAAATCGATACCAACGCCGATCTGCCTTTCGGTACCTACCTCTGGCGCAGCACCAGGTTCAGCGATCTGTAACAGCACCATTTTCAGCTCACCCGCAACTTAGGCTCACTCAAAAGCTTGGAGAGATAGCACATCTCCTGCCAATGACGCGCCGCCTCTGGGTACGCAGAAGTGGCCAGGCCATTTGCGAATTGGTCGCGACTGACGGTGTAATGGCCATGAATTTCTTCAGTCAAGGACCCCCGCCCGACAGCGTCGGACTGATCGAGTTCCTCTAACCTCTCCCGCAAGCTTATCTGCGTCATCAAAAAAGCGGTTTCGACGCCCGCGCGCTCCGCGGCGGCCAGATCAACGCCCGCTTGCTTCAGCAGATATTCCGCACGGGAGACTTCATCTGAAAGGATCCGATAGCCGCTGTTGATGTCGGCGCAAAATTGTGCCGCCAGTCGCTGCTCCACCTGAGGTTTGCCCGCGTAGAGGTCAGGATGAAATTGGGTTAGCAGCTTGTGATAAGCCCGCTCGAGCGCCGTCTCGTCCAGCGCAAAGTTGGGCTCCAGTTGGAACAATGAAAAATAGTCGCGCGCCGTCGCGCCCGCGGTGGCGTTCACGCTCAGACCGTGAAGCTCTCGCCGCAGCCACACTCTCCGGCAACATTGGGGTTGCGGAACTCAAGGCCCTCATTCAGGCCTTCACGCGCAAAATCCACGATCGTGCCATCGAGATAAACAAGACTCTTCGGATCGACAAACACTTTGACGCCGTCAGATTCAAAGAAGGCGTCTTCTGGCTCCATCTGGTCGACAAACTCGAGAACATAAGCAAGGCCTGAGCACCCCGAGGTCTTTACCCCGATGCGAATACCCTCGCCTTTGCCACGACTGGCAAGCTGACGGCTTACATGTTCTGCCGCTTCACTGGTCAGGCTGATCGCCATGTCAGCTGTCCTGCTTGTCCCGGTAGTTCTGAACCGCCGCCTTGATGGCGTCCTCAGCGAGCACAGAACAGTGAATTTTCACCGGTGGAAGCGAGAGCTCTTGCGCGATCTCGGTGTTCTTGATCGATGCGGCTTCATCCAGATTCTTGCCTTTAACCCACTCCGTCAGCAACGAACTCGAGGCGATAGCTGAGCCACATCCATACGTTTTAAATTTGGCGTCCTCAATGACACCGTCATCGTTCACCTGAATCTGCAGGCGCATCACATCGCCACAGGCCGGCGCACCGACCATACCGGTACCGACGTTGTCGTCACCCTCGTCAAGCTTGCCGACGTTGCGCGGGTTATCGTAGTGATCAATTACTTTGTCGCTATATGCCATGGTTCTCTCCCAAAGGCCTTCGTGACGGCGCTAGTGCGCCGCCCACTCAATCGTGTTGAGGTCTACCCCGTCCTGATACATGTCCCACAGTGGAGACAGTTCGCGCAGCTTTTCTACCGCGTGACGAACAGACTGTGCTGCGTGATCCACTTCCTCCTCACTGGTAAATCGCCCAAAACTGAATCTCAGTGAGCTATGTGCCAGCTCATCATTCAGGCCTAACGCCCGCAACACATAAGAGGGCTCTAGGCTTGCCGAAGTGCAGGCTGACCCACTAGAAATAGCCAGGTCCCGTAACGACATAATCAAAGACTCGCCCTCAACAAAAGCAAAGCTAACGTTGAGCGCACCGGGCAGTCGCTGATCGCGATCGCCATTGATATGCACTTCAGGGATATCGTTTATCGCATCCCAAAAACGCTGTCTTAACGCTGAAAGACGCTCGGCCTCGGTGGACATTTCGGATCTGGCAATGCGCGCTGCTTCACCAAAGCCCACCAGCTGGTGGGTGGCAAGGGTACCGGATCGCATGCCGCGTTCATGCCCGCCACCGTGCATTTGCGCTTCAAGGCGCACCCGCGGCTTACGGCGAACATAGAGCGCACCAACACCCTTGGGGCCATACATCTTGTGCGCCGACATGGACAAGAGATCAACCTTCATGGTTTCCATATCGAGAGGCACTTTGCCCGCACCCTGCGCAGCATCCACGTGCAATAACACGCCCGACGCTCGGCAAATTTCACCAATCCCCGCGACATCATTGACGACGCCAATCTCATTGTTGGCGTGCATCACGCTGACAAGGATCGTGTCCTCGCGCAAAGCGCCTTGTACCATCTCAGGCGTTGTCAGGCCCTTTTCGTCCGGGTCCAAATAAGTGACGTCATAGCCCTCACGCTCCAGCTGACGACACGTATCCAGCACTGCTTTGTGCTCAATTTTTGAGGTGATAATGTGCTTACCCTTCTTGTGATAGAAGTGCGCCACACCTTTAATCGCCAGATTGTCTGACTCTGTCGCGCCCGACGTCCACACAATTTCCCGTGGATCGGCATTGATCAACTCGGCCACATAATTGCGCGCGTTCTCCACCGCTTCCTCTGCTTTCCAGCCGAAAACGTGTGAACGGGATGCCGGGTTACCGAATACACCCTCGGTAGAGAGACAGGCTGACATGACTTTCACAACCCTCGGATCTACGGGCGTCGTCGACAGGTAGTCTAGATAGATCGGTGTTTGTACGGTCACCGGTGCGTTCATGTGTCTCAATCTCTCTGGTTACTTTGACTATCGCGATTCACTCAGTGATCGCACGTCCACTAACGTAAAGACAGGGTTTGCAGCACCCCGTCCGTCACCTGCCGGCTCGGTCGACGTCCCCGCCCCTCCATAAGATCACCCAGACTGATCTGGCTGAGGAAATCATGGATTTGCCCTGACAGGTCCTCCCACAGATGATGCGTCAGGCAGGTCTCACCCTGATGGCAGTTCCCTTTTCCCTGGCAGTTCGTTACGTCTACTGATTCATCTACTGCGTCAATAATTTCTGCAACAAAAATTTCTGCGCCATTGCGGGCAAGACGATATCCGCCGCCGGGACCTCGGGCGCTGGTCACCAGCTGCTCTCGGCGCAATTTAGCGAACAATTGCTCGAGGTAGGACAAGGAAATTTCCTGTCTCCCTGAAATGTCCGCCAAAGAGACCGGTCGGCTACCCGCATGGATCGCCAAATCAAGCATGGCAGTGACGGCGTAACGCCCTCGGGTCGTCAGTTTCATGTAGCAGATTATGCTATTCCTGACTATTTTAGTCAAGAATTAGCCAAAGTGGAGTCAGTCGGACCTTCGACTCGCTTTTTTCTGGGTTTCGGTGAGAATGCCGCGCAGAATATTGAGCTCCATCTCGTCCAGTCTGACCCGGTTGTAAAGGCGTTTTAGCCGTCTCATCAGCTGGCGCGGTGCTTGCGGATTCAAGAACTCAATATCGATAAGTGCCTCTTCCAGGTGGGCGTAAAACCGCGTCATATCCTCGGCGGTGGCAAAGGGCGTATCCCACTCCGCGTCCTCTGCAACAGCGGTTTGGTCTTCCAAGTGCATCATGCGGCACTCGTAAGCCACGATTTGCACCGCCATAGCGAGGTTCAGGCTGGGATAATCCTCATGCGTGGGGATGTGACAGTGCAGGTTGCAGCGTTGTAATTCCTCGTTGAGCAGCCCACGATCTTCGCGGCCAAATAAAATCGCCACGCGTTCAGAGGCAGAGTGGGTCACGATCCGCTCGGCACAGCGACGGGCGTCCTGAACAGGCCAGGGAATGCGGCGTTCTCGAGCACTGGTTCCGACGACAAATTGACAGTCCGCAATGGCCTCGTCGAGGGTGTCTACCACGCGCGCATTTTCCATAACATCGACTGCGGACGCCGCCCGCCAGATCGCCTCGGGCGCTGGATATTCCGCTGGCGCTACCAACGTCAGTCGGGTGAGGCCCATATTTTTCATGGCGCGGGCCACACCTCCAATGTTACCGCTATGGGTGGTGTGGACCAGGACAATATCGATGTTGTCAGGATTCATGATGTCGTGGCTCTTGGAAGGGAAGTCCAAATGATTCTGTGTGGATAGCAACCCCGAGTGTGCAGTGTCTGCGCAGTGACGCAACATTCCAGCAGGAGCGGTGCGAGTGTACCAAAGCCGTATCCGCACCCGACCGCCCCTGTTATGATGCGCCGCCTCAACACACTGGACACATGATGGAACCGACGGCATCCATGGCGCTGCGAGCTGCCCGCAAAGCGGGAGACTTGGTCGTGCGCGCCTCTGACGACATGGATAGGATCGGCTATCAGGCCAAGGCGGCCGCAGACTTTGTGACCGAGGTCGACATCGCAGCTGAGAAGGAAATTCTCTATCAGCTGGGCAAGACTTACCCCGATCATCGCTTCGAGTGCGAAGAAAGTGGTCTATCTGGTAACAAAGATTCTGAATACACCTGGGTGATCGACCCGCTAGACGGCACCAGCAACTTTCTGAGGGGCATACCCCACTATGCGATCAGTATTGCCTGCTTGTATCGCGGCAAAATCGAACATGCCGTCGTCTATGACCCGGTGAGACGAGAGGAATTTATTGCGTCTCGCGGTCGAGGCGCACAGTTGAACGGCCATCGTATCCGGGTTAGCGACCGCCACGAGCTCGTCGAGTGCCTCATTGGCACCGGCGTGCCATTTTTGGGGCACTGCGATGAACATCTCGATTGGTACACCCAGTCGCTTGCGGCGGTTACCAGTCGCTCCATGGGCGTTCGCCGGGCGGGTGCTGCTTCGCTGGATCTAGCCTATGTCGCAGCCGGGCGCCTCGATGGATTTTGGGAGATGGGTCTGAACCAGTGGGACATCGCTGCTGGTGCGTTGCTGATTCGAGAGGCGGGCGGCCTGATCACAGACCTGTCCGGCGGTGAGGGCTGGTATGACAGTGGCAATGTGGTCTGCGCCAACAGCAAGCTAATGCGTCGATTGTTGCCGCTGGTTAAGTGGTCTGTCGCCTGAGAATCTCTCGCCGACATCCGTATCAGGGCATTAAGCCTTCCTGATCAGCACCCTCGCGCTCGGGCACCATGACATCCTCTTTACTCACACCCAATTGCAGTAGCGTGGTCGCTGCCACGTACATAGAGGAGTAGGTTCCCACCGCAACACCCACCAAAAGCGCCACAGCAAAACCAAAAATCATTTCTCCGCCAAACAAGGCGAGCGCGGCCAATACCAGCAAGGTGGTCAAAGACGTGACTAGTGTTCTGCCTAGCGTTTCGGTCAGTGAAATATCAATCACCTCCCCGGGGCTGGCGCGACGAATTTTTCTCAGATTCTCCCGGATGCGGTCGGACACCACGATCGTATCGTTCAGCGAATACCCCACCACCGCCAACAGCGCTGCCAGCACGGTCAGGTCAAATTCCAAACCTGTGAGCGAGAAGAACCCCAGGGTGAAGATCACATCATGAGCCAAGGCGATCACCGCGCCCAGCGCGAACTTGATCTGGAAGCGGAAGGCGACATAGAGCATGACCAGACCCAGCGCAGTGAGCATGGCGATCCCGCCGTCGTCTCTCAGCTCCTCGCCCACTTGGGGTCCAACAAACTCGATACGACGCAATTCAATGCTCATCTCGGTCGCCCCTCGAAGCTTGTCGACCATCATCGCGCCCTGCTCATCCGAATATCCATCGGGCAATCGAACCAACACATCCTTGTCGGTACCAAAGCTGACCACCACGGCTCCCTCGTAGCCTTCCTCATCCAAAACCTTGCGAATCGCGCCCAGATCGGCGCTGTCACTGTAGGCGACTTCTACCAGTGTGCCACCTGTGAAATCGAGGCCCCAGTTGAGCTGCTTAATAGTCAGCGAAGCAATTGCCACCAACAGTGCTGCTGCTGAGAGCGCTACGGCAATCCAGCGCCATTTCATGAACGGTATAGCCTTCATACTTGCGCTCCCTCCGGACTAGACCGTTTACTCCCAATGCCACCAATCGCCAGTGACTGCACTCGACGGCCGCCATAGATGATGTTGACCAGCGCCCGTGTACCCATAATCGATGAGAACATGGACGTGATGATGCCGACCGAGAGGGTAACAGCGAAGCCTTTGATCGGTCCGGTGCCGATCGCATAGAGAATAATGGCCACAATCAGAGTCGTGATATTGGCATCCAGAATCGTCACGATCGCGCGATCAAAACCCTGTGTAATCGCCGTTTGCGGCGGCGAGCCGCTGCGAATCTCCTCGCGAATTCTGGCAAATATCAGCACGTTGGCATCTACCGCCATACCCACCGTCAGCACGATGCCGGCAATGCCTGGCAGAGTGAGCGTCGCTCCCAGCACGGACATGATGCCCACCAACAAGACCAGATTACCCGACAGCGCGATCACCGCGGCGATGCCGAATACGCGGTAATAAAGGATCATGAACACGACAACCAGCGCCAGACCCACCTGCACCGACTTCATGCCAAGGCGAATATTCTCGGCGCCCAAAGAAGGACCCACCGTGCGCTCTTCCACAAACGTGATGGGTGCTGCGAGCGCACCTGCGCGCAACATCAGCGCCAGCTCGGAAGATTCAGCCGGACTATCCAGACCCGTGATCTGGAACTGCGCGCCCAGCGCAGACTGAATCACCGGCGCGGTGAGCAGTTTCTTTTCATCATAGGGAATGCGAACGGCCACCTCTTCCCCTGATTCATCCTGCTCATAGCGGGTGCGATATTTTCTCTCGATAAACAGGACACCCATGCGGCGCTTGATGTTGGCGCGCGTAGCCCGTGACATCAGCATGCCGCCCTCGCCATCAAGGCTAATCGACACGTTGGGCTGTCCGTTCTGGTCGAATCCGGCCTGCGCATTGGAGACACTCTCGCCGGTAATGATAACGTCGCGCTCCAGCCATTCCGTCATTCCGCCGCGATCAGCGCTGCGATACTCAAACCGCTGACGCTCCGAAATCGGTGCGTTGGCCTCAGCCACCAACCGGAACTCCAGATTGGCGACTTTCCCTAAAATACGCTTGGCCTCGGCGGTGTCCTGAATACCGGGCAGCTCTACAACGATGCGATTGCTGCCTTGGCGCTGCACCAACGGCTCGGAGACACCCAGCTCGTTAACGCGGTTGCGAATGGTGGTCAGGTTTTGCGCCACGGCGTAGTCGACCACCTCTTTAATCGTTTGCTCAGTGACCTCTGCGTAAAGAGACCAGATTTCTCCCTCATCGACACGATCGAGGAACAGCTCGGGATAAAGGTCCATCACTTCTCGGCGAGCCGCTTCACGATCGGCCTCTGAGCGGAATTGCATGGCGACTTTCTGTCCATCCAGACTGATTCGTCCGCGAATACGTTCCTCTCTCAGCCGCTTTTGGATACCCGTTTCATATTGGTTCAACTTGCGCTCGGCCGCGGCCGCCACATCGACTTCAAGTTTGAAGTGCACCCCGCCACTCAGATCCAGTCCGAGCTTCATCGGAGTGGCTGCTCCGCTCACCAACCAGTCTGGGGTGGTGGGCGCGAGGTTTAACGCGACTATGAAGCCATCCCCCAGCTCTCGGGCCAGTATGGCTTGCGCCCGCAGTTGCTGCTCACGATCATTCAGACGCAGCAGCGCTGACTTGCCCTGATTTTGCAGCTCCTCACCAAAGAAGCCGATCCCCGCATCGGTCAACGCTGTCTCCGCCCTGCCAAGCACGCGTTCGTCGATCTGCTGCGAACTGCTGGCGCCGGCAATTTGTAACGCGGGGTCAGGGGCATAAAGGTTTGGCGCAGCGTAATAAAAGCCACACAAGACGACTGTCAGGATGAGCAGGTTTTTCCACAGGGGGTAGCGGTTTGTCATCTGTTTTACTTGATCGCTGGCCCAGCAGCGTCCGCATGATTAAACAGGCGCGGAGTGTAACGACTCAGTGACGCCAACACCATGTAACAGTTACCCAAGCCAAACCCGCGCATTCCGGAAGAGTCGCATCCAGCCGGAGTCGATTTCCCATTCGGACGGGCGCCAGGACAGCTGCGCCGCACGAAAGACGCGCTCGGGATGCGGCATCATGATGGTGATACGCCCATCTTCGTTACAAAGACCCGTGATGCCGTCTGGCGATCCATTGGGGTTGTGGGGGTAGGTACCGGCGACTCGCAGATCGTGATCGATAAAGCGCATGGTCACTAAACCCGAGCCCTCCAGTGAGGTCTGCTCAGCAGGGGACGCAAACTGCGTGCGCCCCTCTCCATGTGCCACCACAATGGGCAGGTGCGACCCTTCCATCCCCGCCATTAGCACCGACGGCGACGGCTCAACTCTGACCAGTGACAGGCGCGCTTCGTACTGCTCTGAGCGATTGCGAGCAAAGCGCGGCCAGTGGTCAGTCCCCGGGATAATTTCCTGCAGTGCTGACAGCATTTGGCACCCGTTACAGACGCCCAACGCAAAGGTATCGGTCCGCGCAAAAAACTGTTCAAACCGGGAGCGGACCGCGTCGTTAAACAAAATGCTTTTTGCCCAACCCTCTCCAGCACCCAGCACATCGCCATAAGAGAAGCCGCCACAGGCCGCCAGTCCATGGCAATCAGATAGATCCTGCCGCCCGGCAATGACATCACTCATGTGCACATCGACCGCTGTAAACCCAGCGCGGTGAAAGGCCGCCGCCATCTCCATCTGGCCATTGACCCCCTGCTCTCGCAGCACCGCAACACGTGGGCGATGCCCCGTAGCAATAAAGGGTGCGGCAATGTCGTCGTTGCAGTCGTAGCTAAGGTGGGCAGATAAACCAGGATCCTGCGCCCGTATGCCCGCAAATTCCTGGTCTGCACAGTCGGCGTTGTCGCGGACACGGGCGATGGCATGGCTGGTCTCCGTCCAGAGCGACTGTAGCGCCTCGCGCCGACTGTCGATCAGCTCGAACTGCGGGGTATTCACCACAATGCGACCATCGGCCCGCGGCGTCGCAACCTGGGTGACCACGTCGCCAAGGCCAACCGCCTCGGCGCAAGCCACTATGTCGGCAACATGCTCGGCCGCCACCTGCATGACAGCGCCGGCCTCTTCAGAAAACAGCCTCGCGCTGGCCTGATCGGGCGGAACATCAAGATCCACCTGAAGACCGCACCGCCCCGCAAACGCCATTTCCAACAAGGTAATCAGCAAGCCGCCGTCAGAACGGTCGTGGTAGGCAAGCACCCAGCCATTGTCCTTGGCGGTTTTCACCAATTCGAAGAACGCGTGGACATCCTCTGCTGAAACATCAGGGGTAGTGCTACCCATTTGTTGCCATACCTGCGCCAGCACCGAACCACCCAGACGATCCCGCCCGCGACCCAGATCTACCAGCAACAAGACCGTATCCTCGCGCGGAGACAGGACCGGTGTCAGCACTTTACGTACGTCATCACAGGGCGCGAATGCCGACACAATCAGGGAGACGGGCGCGGTCACGGAGCGGTCTTCGCCATCCTCCTGCCACACGGTACGCATGGACATGGAATCCTTGCCTACGGGGATGGTGATACCGAGCGCCGGACAAAAGTCGCGGCCTACGGCGGCGACGGTGTCGTAGAGAACCGCGTCATCGCCTTCGTAGCCCGCCGCACACATCCAGTTTGCGGACAACTTGATATCTCTCAAGGACTCGATGGGGGCCGCCATAATATTGGTGATCGCTTCTGCCACCGCCATACGACCCGACGCGGGCCCGTCCAACAGTGCCAGCGGCGTGCGCTCGCCTATCGCCATGGCTTCGCCCAGATGGGTGTCCAACGACACTGTAGTCACAGCACAGTCCGCCACCGGCACCTGCCAGGGACCTACCATCTGATCTCGGGATACCATCCCTGTAACACTGCGATCACCAATAGTAATCAGGAAGCTCTTTGATGCCACGGCAGGAAAAGTCAGGATACGTTCCAGCGATTCCGCCAGCGAGACTGCACCGGGGTCAAACTCGTCGCCTAGAGCGGGTCTACGTGAGGTTTCGCGATGCATTTTAGGCGGCTTGCCAAATAGCACTGACATGGGCAGATCAACCGGATGATTGTCGAACTGCCGGTCAGTGACGGCGAGATGATGCACATCGGTCGCCTCACCGACAACGGCGTAGGGACATCGCTCCCGCTCACAGATCGATTCAAACTGCGCCAACTGATCAGGTTCTACTGCCAGCACATAGCGTTCCTGTGATTCGTTGCACCAGATCTCAAGAGGCGTCATGCCGGGCTCATCGTTGGGCACATCGCGGAGTTCGAAACGTCCTCCCCGGCCCCCGTCCTTGACCAGCTCGGGCAAGGCGTTGCTCAGCCCTCCTGCACCGACATCGTGAATAAAGGCGATGGGATTATCAGGACCCAGACTCCAGCAACGATCAATCACCTCCTGACAGCGACGCTGTATTTCAGGGTTTTGTCGCTGCACGGAGGCAAAATCGAGATCCTCAGCACTGTCACCACTCGCCATGGATGACGCCGCGCCCCCGCCCAGACCGATCAGCATCGCAGGACCACCCAAAACCACCAATTTAGCGCCGGCTGAATAATCGCCCTTTTCAACATGCTCTGTGCGCACGTTGCCGAATCCTCCGGCGATCATGATGGGCTTGTGATAACCCCTAACGCCTTCGGTGGTTCGTGTTTCGAAGGTCCGGAAATACCCTGCGAGGTTGGGCCTGCCAAACTCATTGTTAAAGGCCGCAGCACCGATCGGCCCCTGGGTCATGATGCTCAGTGGCGAGACAATCCTGCCAGGGCGACCATAAGCTAACTCCCAGGGACGTGGCTTGTCTGGGAGCTCCAAATGGGAAACCGAGAAACCCACCAGCCCGACCTTGGGTCGCGAGCCGCGACCCACCGCGCCTTCGTCTCGAATTTCACCGCCTGATCCGGTACCCGCACCCGCAAAAGGTGAAATCGCCGTCGGGTGATTGTGAGTCTCCACCTTCATTAACAGGTGGATCGGCTCGTCGTGGAATCGCCAGATCTGATCAGAGACGTCTGGATAAAACCGACCTGCCCGATGGCCTGCTACGACGGCTGCGTTATCAGAGTAGGCTGACAATACGTTGTCGCCACCCACTTCGTGAGTGTGGCGGATCATGGAGAACAGGGAGTGATCCTGCTGCGCGCCGTCGATTTCCCAGCTGGCATTGAAAATCTTGTGGCGACAGTGCTCGGAGTTCGCCTGCGCGAACATCATCAACTCGATATCCCGGGGGTTACGCCCCAGCGTGGAGAATGCGTCGACGAGGTAGCTGATCTCGTCTTCCGTCAACGCAAGCCCCAATTCGGTGTTGGCGCGCGTCAAAGCTGCAGCGCCGCCGCCCAACAGGTCGACCTCGTCATAAGATCGGGGCGCGGATCGCTCGAAAAGCGGTTGTAATTCGTCTAATGAACCGACAACAGTCTCGACCATGCGGTCATGAATAAGCGCATCCAGCGCGCGGTTATCGTCACCATCTGTCAGGCCGTCAATCCCGAATAGGTTCACCCTCTCAATACGCTCAACGGCGGAGAAACCGCAGTTATGCGCTATGTCAGTGGCTTTGCTGGACCATGGGGAAATCGTGCCAAACCGGGGTGCGACAATGCGCTGTCCTGGTCGAGCCGGTGCCGACGGGTCAACATCCTCCGCGGTCCCAGGCTGGAGTAGTGCCGCCAACCGCTCGCTGTCGATACGCTCACCCGGGGCGGTCTCGACCACATAGACATGCACCGCCTCCCGGAGCGACAGGCCCAGACCCAGTGCAGAAATGTCGGCCGCCAAGAGTTGAAAACGGGCGTCGGACAGCGCGGAAGATCCGGGCAGGACAAGCATCTGGGGTTCCTGAGCGAGACAGCTCGCAGAGTATACCGCGGTGCTCCGGCCGCAGGTATGCCTGTGACCCAATGCCGAGAGGTTTTCACCGCTTTTATCTGTCTCGCTGGCAATATGAGGTGTTCTGTTCCCGGAGTGGTCTAGCGCCTACAATCAAGTTATGACACGACTCTTGTTTTGGCTTGCCTGGGCCGGCTCATTGAGCCTGTTACCGGGGTGTAACGACTCGTCCTTCCTGCAACCGATGGCCGAGGGTGAAGAGGTAGTAGTCGTGACACGGAATACGCCGACCACCTACTATTTCCAGGGAGATCGTGCGTCGGGTTTCGAATACGCGCTGATCAAAGCGTTCGCCCGCGAGTACGATATGCCGGTGCGTATCAAGGTGGCCTTTAGCTTGCCCGAACTGTTCGAGATGCTGGCGAGCGGCGAGGCGCACTTGGCAGCAGCCGGCCTCAGCCAAAGTGCCGGCCGTGACGCGCGGTTTGTCGCATCCGATCCTTACCTGCATCAGCAGCCCCTCGT
>CALKMV010000079.1 GCA_938091485.1 uncultured Luminiphilus sp. | reverse complement strand
GCGCGCCTCCCTCACCTGTCCACACCCCTCTTGGAAAGTGCCGAGAGCCGGATTCACGCGGCAATCAAATGCAGTATTCATGCTACCCTGCGCGCGTTTTCATCTAGGCCCACCGGGCAAAAGCGCCCGGCTTTCTTGGGAGAGGAGATGCGACCATGTTGATTAACGGCGAGTGGCTGACCGACGCGCCCACATTTCCGGTTTTTAACCCCGCAACTGGGGAGGAAATTGGCCAGGTCGCCGATGGCACAGAGCGGGACGCCACACGCGCCATTGATGCGGCAAGCGCTGCCCTGCCTGCGTGGATGAATGAAACGGCCTATGCACGCTCCGCCCTGCTGTATCGGGCCCATCAGTTAATGCTCGAGCGCCAACGCGAACTGGCTGAGTTGATGACAAAGGAGCAAGGCAAACCGCTTAAGGCCTCAATGAACGAGGTAAAATACGCTGCTGACTTTCTGCTGTGGTTTGCAGAGGAAGCTAAGCGGGTCTATGGGGAAACCATCCCCTCAGCACGCTCAGATCAGCGCTTTCTGGTGCAGAAGCAAGCGGTCGGGGTTGTCGCAGCGGTCACACCGTGGAACTACCCCATCTCCATGTTGACGCGAAAGCTTGGACCAGCGCTGGCTGCGGGGTGTACCGTGGCGCTTAAGCCAGCCGAGAGCACGCCGCTCTGTGCGATCGCTGTCTTCGAAATTCTTGAAGAGGCCGGTTTACCTCCGGGCGTGGCCAATCTGGTGACGGCGAGCGACCCCAAGCCTGTTGGAGAAGTCTTCTGCACCCATCCTGCTGTCCGCAAACTGACCTTTACCGGTTCTACCGCGGTGGGCAAGCATCTGGCACAAGCCTGCGCCCCCCAGCTCAAGCGAGTTTCCATGGAGCTCGGAGGACACGCGCCTTTCATCGTCTATGATGATGCAGACCCAGTGCATGCCGCCAAGGGCGTGTCACTGGTGAAATTTTTGAACACGGGGCAAGCCTGTATCAGCCCAAATCGGATATTTGTTCAACGGTCTATCCTCGACCCATTCCTCGAAACCTTGCAAGCGCGGGTGAATGGCATGAAGGCAGGTGATGGCATGGACCCCGCAAACAGCATTGGCCCGCTCATTAATGAGTCGGCAATCGCGAAAGTGGATCGACAAGTGCAGGACGCCGTTAATCAGGGAGCAACCTTGCTGGCAGGCGGCTCACGCTTGACAGAGAACGGCCTCGACCGGGGATGCTTCTACGGTGCTACGCTCTTGAGTGATATCACGCCGGAGATGCTGATCTATCGTGAGGAGACTTTTGGGCCCGTCGCCGCAGTAGTGCCGTTTGACGACGAAGATGACGTGATCGCTATGGCCAACGACACAGATTATGGCTTGGCGGCCTATATCTATACCCAGAATCTGGCACGCGCTTTCCGCACCTTCGAGCAACTGCAGTTTGGCATTATTGGCATTAACGACATTAACCCCACCAGCGCCGCGGCGCCGTTTGGGGGAATGAAAGAGAGCGGCTTAGGCCGCGAGGGCGCGCGTGAGGGTATTGAGGAATACCTGGAGACGAAACTCGGCGGCCTCAGTATCTGATGGCGTGACGCCACAAGGAGCACATCATGGCAGGACCTGACTATCCCGGTCTCGACACACTGGCGCTGCATGCCGGTGCGCAGCCCGACCCCACGACGGGGGCAAGAGCCACACCCATTTACCAGTCGGCATCATTTTGCTTTCCCGACTCGGATTACGCTGCGTCGCTGTTTAATATCGAGCGTGCGGGGCACGTTTATTCTCGGCTTAGCAATCCCACCAACGCCGTACTCGAGGAGCGTATCGCCGCTCTGGAGGGAGGCGTAGGCGCTATTGCCACCGCTAGCGGTCAGGCCGCCCTTCATCTGGCTATCATCACGCTCATGGGTGCCGGGTCCCATATTGTGGCCTCGGCGGCCCTCTATGGCGGTAGCCATAATCTGCTCGCCTATACCCTGCCCCGATTCGGCATCGAGACGACTTTTGTTGATCCGCGCGATCCTCAGGCATTTGCCAATGCGATTCAGGACAATACTCGTCTGGTATTCGGCGAAACCCTCGGCAACCCAAGCCTCGATGTGCTGAATATCCCAGCCATCGCTGAGATTGCGCACGCCGCAGGGCTACCCCTCATGGTGGACTCCACCACTACGACGCCTTACCTGATTAAACCGTTCGAGCTGGGTGCCGATATCATTCAGCACTCGGCCACCAAGTTTTTGAGCGGACACGGCATCGTGATTGGTGGATTGCTCGTGGACAGCGGCCAGTTTGACTGGGAGGCGTCAGGAAAATTTCCAACTTTGTCAGAGCCTTATGAAGGTTTTCACAACCTGATTTTCACTGAAGAATTCGGTCCTGCTGCAATGATCCAGCGCGCCCGCAAGGAAGGACTGCGTGATTTTGGGGCCTGCATGTCGCCCACGTCGGCTTTTCACATCCTGCAGGGTATCGAAACCCTCAGCGTGCGCATGAGCCGACACGTCGACAATACTCGGGCGATCACCGCCTTTCTGCTCGAGCAGGAGATAGTAACCCGGGTAGGTTACCCTGAGCTCGACGGACACCCTGATCAAGCGCTGGCCAAGGAGCTGCTGCCCAATGGCTGTAGCGCGGTATTCAGCTTTGACCTGGCCGGCGGTCGCGAGGCAGGCATCGCCTTCGTTGATGCGCTTAGCGTGTTCTCGCACCTCGCCAATATTGGTGACGCCAAATCGCTAGTGATTCACCCGGCTAGCACCACCCATCACCGCATGGACGCCGAGGCACTTGCCGCGGGTGGCATTGGCGAAGGCACGATCCGCCTGTCAATTGGCCTGGAAGACCCCAAGGACCTGATAGCGGATTTGAAGCAAGGCCTTCGCGCAGCGGGCAAGGCGACGGGGGGTGGTCGCTGATGCGGATTGAGGTCAAGGGGGAAACAACCTACTGCTACACCAACTCTCGAGACATCGAGCGAGACAAGCCGTCTGTCGTGTTTATCCACGGCTCCGGCATGGACCATACGGTGTGGACGCTTGCGAGCCGCCACTTTGCCCGACATGGCAACAACGTGGTGTCAGTGGACCTTCCCGGTCATGGCCGTTCTACCGGAGACCCGCTGGTTACAGTGGAAGAGATGGCCAGCTGGGTTATCGCAGTGTTGGACGCACTAGACATCACTGATGCTGCACTGGTGGGCCACAGCTTGGGCAGCCTGATCGCTTTGGAGTGCGCCGCCTCGTATAGCGAGCGTGTCAGGGCGATTGCACTGGTCGGCACCACTTCGCCGATGCCGGTATCGGATGCCATCCTGACTGCTGCTAAAGCGAATGATCACGCCGCTTTTGACATGTTGACCCAGTGGGGTTTCAGCAAGCGCCACCAGTTTGGCGGGAACCGAAACTCGGGTATCTGGATGATCGGTAACACACTGCGACTCTATGAGCGGTCAGCTCCCGGCGTGTTATTTCACGATATGCGCGCCTGCAACGAATACACCTCAGGCACCGATCAGGCCGCAAAGGTAACCTGCCCTGCTCTGCTCATTCTGGGCGCCGAAGACCGACTCACACCCGTGCGCAGTACCCACGCGCTACAGCAGGCGATTCCCTCGCCGCTAGTTGAAGTGCTGCCCGGCGCGGGACACACGATCATGGTCGAGGCGCCCAATGCCATGCTCGATGCATTGCATAAGATACTTTAGGCCACTCGGCTAGCCGCAAGCCTATCTCGCCGTGCATCATTGCCTTTCGGCGACTCTCAGCCGGACTGCTGAATGATCTCCGCGATCTGGACGATGCGCTCCTTACCAAAGAACATCTCGTCACCGACAAAGAAGGTCGGCACACCAAAAGCGCCGCGCTCAGCTGCCTGCTGGGTGTTGTGCAACAGCGCGTCCTTGACCGCTTGCGTCTGAACCGCCTCGACGAGCGCAGTTGCGTCAAGCCCCCCTGATTGCCACACACCCGCTGCCACCTCAGGATCACCCATGTTCTGTTCCTGCTCCCACATGGCCGACAGATTCACGTCAACATACTGATCAACCACGCCCATCTGCTGAGCCGCAATGAAGCCTCGCATCAGCATGATGGTGTTGATTGGGAAGTGCGGGTTGAACGTGAATTGATTGAGCTGATGCGCCGCAATGAACCGCTGGGTCTCTAGCATGTCGTACTCGAGCTTTCCCTTCACCTCGCCAAAGGCCTGCATGGGCGCCTGGTTATTGGTGAGCTTAAATAACCCGCCCAGTAAGACGGGCGTGAGTGTCAGCGTTGCGCCGTTGCGCTCAGCTACGCCGGTCAGAACATGGTAGGACAGGTAGGCGTTGGGGCTCGCGAAATCGAACAGGAATTCAATGTTGGATGGCACGGCTGGCTCCTTACTAAAACTGAGTGTCTGAGATCGTTGTGCGGTGCAGAAGGCGATCATAACCGTCGTAGCCGCCGGTAGCAGCGTGCAGCAATGATCGGTTATCCCACATTACCAGCATGCCTGCTTGCCACTGGTGAGTGTATACAAACTGGGGCTGGCTCTGGTGTGCATACAGGTCCATCAACAACGCAGCGCTCTCATCCGTGTCCAGACCGACAAATCCCTTGATGTAGGCGGCTGAGGAAAATAACGCCTTTTTGCCCGTCTCGTGATGCGTTCTGACAAGCGGATGCTCGCAGGTTTCCAAGGCCCGTTTACTGGGCAGGATCTTCATGCTCCGACCCTGCTCCTGATCGGCCTCGCCGTAGGCACCATCGGGCGCATAGCCCAGTGCAGCCGAGTGAATGGCGGTCAGACCTTCTGCCCGCAGCCGCAGCTCATCGGGTAGTTGCTCATAGGCCGCTACTTGGTCAGCAAAAAGCGTGTCACCGCCCACCGATGGAATCGTAATACCGTATAGCGCGGTTGCCGCGGGAGGGATCGGCATAAAGCTCCAGTCACTATGAAAAATCTCGGCAAATATGGATGTCTTCTCGTCGGCGTCGCGCTGAATGGCAGCGACCTGCGGGTGCTCATCGATGTGCCCAAAAAAAGGGTCCTCGCCGATCTCTCCAAAGTGCTCACTGAACTCTACCAGTTGCGCGGGTGACAGTTGCTGATCGGGAAACGCTACCACCTTGTTTTCCAGCCAGTGCGCCCGAATTTCTGCCACCAAATCGTCTGACAGCGGCTGGTTCAGTTGAACCCCTGTGATGGTTGCACCACAACTTGCCCCAGAGGGCTGGACGGTCAAAACCATTGCAATGCTCCTGTCTCCTGCAAGCCAGGGGTCGCTACCTGAGTCGTTGCCAGCGCGCTATTGACGTATATTCCCCGCCACCACAGCCAAGGCGAGTTCACACTCATCTGCACGCTTGTCTGATTCAACAGATAAAGCTTTCGGCCATTAGATATTGACAGCATGGTTCCACCAGGCGAGGTCAGAATAAGCCCGCAAATCGAGCTCGTGGGTCCAGGCGGAGCGATGCTGTTGCGAGAGATGGTAGTAAGTCTCTGCCATTTTTTCGGGCTGGAGCAAGCCGTCCTTGCCTTTGGCCTCTCTCAGAGCCTCGAAACCCTCGGCGCCCAGCATCTTACCCAGTGTGTCGGGGGCATCCACCGCGCCATCGATCAGGATATGCACCACATGCACACCCTGCGCGGCGTACTCTGCGTTTAAGGTTTGACAGAGCAGGCGCCGCCCCGCCATCGCCGCAGCATGGGAGTGCTGGCCACTGTTACCCCGCATAGCTGCCGTGGCCGATGTGACAAGAATCGTGCCATGCCCACGCTCGACCATCAGCGGTATTAGCACTTTAGCCACACGAAACAAGCCAAAGCAGGCCATTCGCCATCCCAACTCGAAGGTCTTGAGCGGCGTATCATCAACTGAGCGGTTACCAATCTGGGCGCCGAGGTTATAAAGCACCGTATCGATCGGACCAATGCCCTCAACCTCTTCGATTAGCGCTTCCAGCGCACCATCGTCAACTGCGTTAAGCAGGTGCCCACTAGCTGATAAACCTGCGCCTCGAAGGCCGTCGATCATGCCGGTGAGCCCTTCAAGATCACTGCGACGACACAGTGCCGCGTGGTACCCCTCTTCGGCGAACTTCTTACCCACTGTGCCACCGATACCCGCGCCCGCGCCGATAACCAGACAAGTTTTATCTGCGGTCAATGTCGAATCTCCTCGCTATCCCAGAACGGTTCCCGTGCTGATTAAGGCGTCAATTGCAGCGTCGTCGTAACCCACTGCAGCCAGAATCTCGCGCCCATGCTCACCAAGCCTTGGGGCTGGCCTCGAGACGCTCGTTGGGGTTTTATCGAATCGAGCCGGATGCCGCGCCTGACGCACTTCACCGAACTCGTCAAAGTGGAGTCGCTCCACTGACCCATTGGCGACCACTTGTTCGTGCGCCAGCAACTCCGAGCGATCGATAATCGGCGCACACGGCACTCCCTCCTGATCGAAGCGCGCAAGAATCTCCTCGCTCGACCACTTTTTAATCTCCTCGGCGGTAATCTCTTTGCGCTCGCTATTGTGCGTGAACCGCCCTTGCGCCGTATTGAAGTGCGGGTGCTCAATCAGGTCCTCGCGGTTGAGTGCGCGACACATCCCCTGCCACTCCTTATCCGATATCGCACCCGCCGTAATGAACCGATCCTGTGTTTCATAGACCAGATCCATCGCGCCCTGATATTTGCGCACATCAAACTCCTGATCGGCATAGGTCAGGCCGGCCATAGCCTCAGGCCAGAACAGGCTCAACATGGCATCGAGCATGGAAAGTCGAATGTGTTGCCCTTCACCAGTCTTTTCTCGGGCATAGAGCGCCGTGCTGATGGCTTGCGCAGCCGTGATAGCGGTGACTTTGTCGGCAATAATGATGCGCAACATCTGTGGCCGACCGGTGGCACGGTCCGCCTGAATATCGGTGGCGCAGGATAGCGCCTGAATCACCGGGTCGTACACCCGCTTATGGGCATAAGGACCCTCTTCGCCAAAACCGTTAATCGAGACGTAGATCAGTCTCTTATTGAGCTCGCGCATAACAGGCTCGCCAAAGCCCATTCGATCCATCGCGCCGGGTCGGAAGTTCTGCAGCAACACATCGGCGCTTTTAACCAGGTCAAACAAAACCTTTTTACCGTCCTCGGACTTGAGGTCTACCGCGATTGACTGTTTCCCGCGGTTACAGGAAAAAAAAGCCGCTGTGACTTTATTGACGGTGGGCCCGATATGGCGCATTTGCTCACCGGTCGTCGGCTCGACCTTGATCACCTCAGCACCTTGATCTGCCAGCATCATTGCCGCGACGGGGCCTGAAACCATGCTGGTTAAATCCAGTATCTTAATGCCGTCCAACGCGCTCATTCGTCTCCCTCGATCTGCTCTGGGCAATCTTGTGTCATCGCGCCCATATTATGCCTGCGCGGCAACCTCCCATAGTAACCGTGTCGGTGCAGTGGTAAAGCACTGCGGCGGTATATGCCCTAACCCCCACCAACAAGCGGCCACAAAACCAGCGCGTTATGGGGGGGGTAACCTGCACCCTAAGGCAACGGTTATTTGGCGCTCAGTCGCTCGGATACGAAATCAGCAAGTGCGACAAAGCAAGCGCCCACGGAAACGATTCATCATTTAAGGCTTTCACTTTCTGCCTAGTTTGTTATGGTCTCTCTATAAAAGCTAACAAATGTTGAGGTTGTGATCATGCGAAACAACTTATTGATTTTGGGCCTGGTGGCGGTAGCGGCGCTTGTCGTGCTGTCAAGGAACGAGCAAGTGGTTGCCACCGATGATCTGGACCGAACCCGGTTACCGATCGCCCAGCCGGCGCCGGCGCCTGTGACTGAGGCTCTTCCCGAGAACGTGCCGCTCCCCACACTATGGGAAGTTAAAGCACCCGAAGGCGCGCCCAACGTGGTCATCGTGCTACTCGATGACATCGGTTTTGGCGGACCATCGCCTTTCGGTGGACCGATCAATATGCCCACACTGCAGAAACTTGCTGACAACGGGCTCAGCTACAACAGGTTCCATACCATTGCGCTATGCGCCCCCACGCGCGCAGCGCTCAAAACGGGTCGCAATCATCATCAGGTGAACATGGGCTCCATACCTGAAATCGCCACCGGCTACGCCGGAAACACGACGGTCGTTCCCGACAATGCTGCTCCCATCGCCGAGGTGCTTCGCCAGAATGGATTCGCCACAGGGGCCTTTGGTAAGTGGCATGAAACGCCCAGCCGAGAAACCACCGCAGGTGGCCCGCAAACACGCTGGCCCACGCGGCAGGGATTCGAGAAGTTTTATGGCTTCTTAGGGGCTGAGGAGAATATGTACGAACCCTCTCTGCATGATGGCGTGACCATCATTGATACCCCCGACAATCCCGACTACCACCTGCTGGAGGATATGACAGATCAGGCCATTGCTTGGGTCCGCGAGCAGAAGAGCATGCGCCCGGATAAGCCTTTCTTCATTTACTACTCCTCTGCAGGGTCACACGCACCGCACCAGGTGAATCAGGAATGGATTGAAAAATATCACGGCCGGTTTGACCGAGGCTGGGACGCGGTCCGCAATGAGGTCCTGGAGGCTCAAATCAAGCGCGGCGTGGTACCCGCCGGCACCGAACTGCCACCCAAACCCTCGAGCGTGCCCGATTGGGACGACCTGAACGACGACAAAAAGAAAATTTATGCGCGCCAGGCAGAGGTCTATGCAGCGTTCAGCGAGTATTCTGATTATGAAACCGGCCGATTACTGGCCGCGATTGATGATTTGGATGAGCTAGACAACACACTGGTCATCTACATCAGTGGCGACAACGGCACGAGCCCGGAGGGCGATCAAACCGGGAATTGGAACTGGAACAAGTATCTCAATGGAGTGCCTGAAACGGACGCGGAACAGTTAGCGCATTTAGATGACTGGGGCGGACCCAACACCTATGCGCACATGTCGGTAGGCTGGGCAATTGCTTTTGACTCGCCATTCGCCTTCACAAAGCAAGTTGCCGGCGACTTTGGCGGCACTCGAAATGGAACCGTGATCCACTGGCCAGCCGGCATTCAAGCCAAAGGGGAAATCCGCGAACAGTTCACCCATGTCATCGATGTGGTACCCACCATCCTCGAGGCAACCGGTATCCCGGAGCCAACGGTAGTAGATGGCGTGCCGCAAATCCCCATACAGGGCACCAGCATGGTCTATAGCTTCGATGATGCAAATGCCCCTGAGCGGCATACCAAGCAGTATTTCGAAATTATTGGTAACCGCGGTCTGTACCAGGACGGCTGGCTGGCAAGAACCACCGTCAAGCTGCCATGGGAGACCGTGAAGATGAATACAGTTGCCAATGATGACGGCTGGGAGCTCTACAACACGCTCGAGGACTTCAGTCTTAACAATAATCTTGCCGAGCAGTATCCGGAGCGGCTCGAAGCCATGAAAGCCACCTTCATGGAGGAAGCGATCGCGAATCAGGTGCTGCCGCTGGACGATCGGCTGTTAGAGAGACTGCTACCGGCAGTGGCAGGCCGGCCGACGATCATGGCGGGACGCACCACGCTCGATCTCTACCCCGGCGCCAAAGGCTTGGATGAAGACGCCGTTCTGAATATGAAGAACACCTCTGGCCAAGTCACTGCCAACGTCACGGTAGCGGAAGGACAAACCGCGGATGGCATCATTATTGCTCAGGGAAGTCGCTTCGGCGGATGGGCGCTGTACGTGGAGGACGGATACCCGACCTACACCTATAACAATCTTGGCGATTTGGTGACCGTAAAAAGCCGCCGCAGGCTCAGTGCCGGTGACTCAGATATCCGCCTCGAGATCTACTATGACGGAGGCGGCATTGGAAAAGGCGCCGACCTCAGACTGGTCGTCAACAACGTAGCCGCGGCCAGCGGGAGACTGGAGACGACCATTGCCTCGCGCTTCTCGATCGACGAAGGGACCGATATCGGCATGGACCGAGGCGCCCCAGTGATTAAGAGACAGTTGAACGACCGTCGTTACAGCGAGATCAATGCCACCATCAACAAGGTGACGCTGAAGATCCTGCCGGAGACCTAAAGCACCCTACTCACCATCACTGCCTGCGCGCGGCGCCATCGTCGCGCCTGAGGCGTGAGCCTTTCCGATGCCCCCTAGCCAATTTCGGCCACGGCGCGTGGCCAGCACTGAGCTTTGACTCAAGCGGGGCTAGGCTCTTTACTGAGGAGGGAACTGCTTCAACAACTCATGAACCACCGTAATAGTGAGTTGCTCCCGATCTGTCTTGGACATATTGTTCTTGAGGCGCCCCTCCGCCACACCTCGCCAGACGATCTTGCCAGTGCTGATATCAATCACATCAAATACGGCAGTGCCATCCTCATAGGTTTTGACCGATTGACCCGACGAGTAACCCACACTGACTGAGCGGCCATAAGTCCCCGCCGCAACGCCGCCATGCATGCCCTGCTCCTGACCACTGACTTTTTGGGTTTGACGCTTGGTCACATGGTAGTTCACCCAAAAGTCAGCCTGACCACGGGCTCCCTGACTAAAACCACGCTGCATCAGCTCCTGATCCGCAGTATTTCGCACCCGCTGATCGCTGTTGTTGTAGCGCCGATACTGGCCCTCCCTTGAATTATGGTCGTCGTCGTACCATCGATAAGTTTTGTAGCCCGCGAAGGGAAAGCTCTGATCGTAGTCAACGTCATAGGTCGGCTTGTCGGCACAGCCGGGGAGAAAGACTAAACACGCCAACGCGCCACCAGTCGTCAAAAAGCCTCTCAAAACACTCCGCAACCCACGCTCACCGCCTCTAATGCTCATCACTCACTCGTCTCTCTCAAACAACACTTCGAATCACTCCACCTAATATCAATGCTGGAACATTTTTAAAGTCTACTCTGAAGCCGATCTGAAACTCACATCGCTGTCTGCCACGAGCCACGCGAAGACGGCAAACGCGGCTACGTTCTGATCCAGTGATGCGGCATCAAGCTTGTCCACCGTATCATCGGCAGTGTGGTGCAGATCAAAGTAGTCTCGCCCATCCTGATGCAATCGTAGTGTCGGCACTCCCGCCGCGATCAACGGATACAGATCCGGCCCCCCGCCAGGCTGGTCGTCACTGCCAGGTGCAATGCCTATTGGCGCCATCAATCGAGCGAGCTCGGCGAACAGCTCGTCACCCGCCTCTGTCTGACTGTCTGCCGTCACCTTCCATACCCGGCCGCCGCCAAAGTCACTCTCCGACCCGATCACATGCTGCGGCAGCTCCGCCTTATGCCGGTCTTGATAGGCATTGGCCCCAAGAAGACCCACCTCTTCGGCGCCCCAAAGCACCAGTCTAATGGTTCGACGAGGTGCCAGACCGGCGTCTTTGATCAACTCCAGTGCGGCCATAGTGATACCCACACCAGCACCGTCATCAATGGCGCCCGTGCCAAGGTCCCAGCTATCCAAATGCGCGCCGACGAGCACAATCTCCTCAGGGGCCTCTCGACCAACCACCTCGGCAATCACATTGCCAGATTGCGCAGCGGGCACCTCAGAGCTGTCCACCTTGATTCGGACGGAGAGCGTTGTGCCATCCGCCGCAATGCGCTCTATTTGGTCAGCATCCGGATTCGACAGGGCCAGAGCCGGAATACGCGGCCTGTCTGCTCGATAGCGAAGAGAACCCGTGTGCGGGAAACGATGGCTGTCGGTGCCGACAGAGCGAATCAGATACCCTGCCGCGCCCTTACCGGCCGCTATACTCGGGCCGTCAGTCCGAGCTGTGTTGAAGTAACCATAGGATGAGCCATCCTGAGTCCGCTGCATGGCATGCCCCACATAAGCAATGCGGCCTGTGAGGCTGCCCTCTGGCGCGCGCCTTAAATCCTCAAGGGTCTCAAATAGGACGAGCTCTGCACTCAAGCCATTCTTGTCAGTGGGCACCGAACCGCCCAGAGCTGTGACCGCCAGAGGCTGGGGATAAGGGGATAGGATCTCAGCACCCTCTTCGTGCCGTTTCCATGCGTCCATCTCAAAGGATTCGTTGCGAACATTGGTGAATCCTTTTTGAGTGAGCGTATTCAGAGCCCAGACACGGGCGCGGGCCTCCGCCTCACTGCCCGCCAAACGGGGCCCCACCTCGGTGGTAAGTGAGGTCACAATCGCCATAGCATTGCTCCCCGACATCGCTCGCGCACGCAGCATCTCCGCATGAGCGAGGCTCTCTCGTGACACCGGCTCGGCCATTGAGGTAGTCGCGCTGACGCAGAGCAGCACAGCCGCCAGCACGACGGATCGATAAATTTTTATTGGCATTGATAGAGCAGCCGCGTCGGGGTGGAAATGGATTCCACCGGGAGAGAGGTCATACAGGCTCACCGAGCCCTGCATCCATCAGAGCCTGACGTTGCGCTAGCCACAGATTCGCAGCCTTGGTTTGTGCTTTGGTCGCCGACATCACGCCCATATCGACCTGCGTGGTGCCACGGTGACCTAACGCGGCGATTTGCTCATAGAACCAATACTGGGTGGCGAAAGCGCCCACGGTGCGGACCAACTTGATGCTGTTCAAAAACTGCAGCGCCCTGGGAAGCAGCGAGAGGGTGTCTTCGAAACGAGGCAGCTCGCTTACGCCGTTCAGTAGCTGTGCCGGTGCATCGGTCATGACACACATGGGGCGGCCAATACCGATCATATCGGCGCAACCGGTCTCCAGCGCGGCGTTCATCGCGTCTAGGCGTCGCAAGCCGCCGGTCACCATCAGTGGGATATTGATTTCCTTCCGGATGGCCTCCGCAAAATCCACAAAATAGGCTTCTCGCGCGCGCGTCGAAGCGGCCACTGATTGCTCTTCTACTGGCTCCATGCCCTCTAGGTTGAGTAATCGGGGCTGCTCATAGGTACCGCCCGATATCTCAATAAGGTCCACACTGGCTTCTTCCAACCATTTGGAGACCTGCAGACTCTCGTTAAAATCAAAACCACCACGCTGGAAATCGGCACTGTTTAGTTTGACCGCAACCGGCACCGCGGGCCCGACAGCGGCTCGCACCCTCCTCACACAGGACAGCAGCAACCGCGCCCTGTTCTCAAGCGACCCTCCCCACTGATCTTCTCGTTGATTGCTACGAGGACTCAAAAATTGTGACAGCAGATAGCCGTGAGCCGCGTGTAACTGCACGCCAGTAAATCCCGCGCTGACGAGCACTTTGGCGCAACGCGCAAAGCCTGCGATCACTTGCTCGATATCTTCTTCTGTCATGGGGTCAGGCTCACCGAACTGACCGCCGGGCAGCCCCAACTTGACGGCCGAAGGCGCCTTCGGATGTGGGTTCACAATTTTTTGGCACTGGCGGCCCGCGTGACTGATTTGCGCCCAAAAATGGTTGCCGCGGCGGGTACCGGCAGCCGCCCAGGTCTCGAGCGCGGCTTGCATCGCGTCAGAGGGCTCGTCGGCCACAATCACATTACCCGGCCGCTCTAAATGATCACCATCGATTTGCACGTTACCGGAGAGCAGGAGGCCAGCGCCGCCATCGCTCCATAACCCATAAAGCTGGTTCAGCGCAGCTGTGGGCTGCCCCGCGGGATTGGCCAGACCCTCGGTCATGGCGGCTTTACAGAGGCGATTGGGTATCTCCGCCCCGCAGGGCAGAACTAAAGGCATGGCAATCATATTCATTCGCTGTTAAAAAAAACGTTAGAGATCTCGTTTATCTATATATCTTTCATCACGCCGAGCCTGTCTACGGAAGCGAGGACGCCCTCCCAACCTCCTGCGATATGCGGCTCAATAACCTCTGCAATCCCCGTATCGGTGCGCCATTGCAGATAAGCATCGTAGGACGACTCCTGATCCCAGTACTCAACCAGAAGATAGGTCGCCGATTGCTCGTTCAATACCACATCGATCCGCTCACAACCGGCAAACCCGCGGGTGTCTGACAGGGCAGACCTGAACAGATCGCCCACGGCCTCAACCTGACCGGGCTTACAGGGGAATTTGGCTACGACAACAAAACTCATCACGCTCTCCTCATGAACATAGACCAAGCGAGTCAGAGACTACGGCAAGTCCTA
This sequence comes from uncultured Luminiphilus sp., assembly GCA_938091485.1. GTDB lineage: Bacteria > Pseudomonadota > Gammaproteobacteria > Pseudomonadales > Halieaceae > Luminiphilus. Next base: position 15,052 of record CALKMV010000079.1, on the reverse strand, counting down.
CGATAAAGAAATGCGCCAATCCAATCAGCGCTGGTAAACGATCAGCCCCGGTGTGTGACGTAGTACCATAAGCGGAACTCGGGCAGGCCTCTCTCTATCTAAGGCACACGCCAACCCAAACAGCGCAGAGGTGAGCAAATGAAAACATGGATTCTATGGATGCCGGTGGCCGTCGCGGCAGCGTTATTTGCAACCACAGCGAATGCTCAATCAATATCTGTCGAAGGCAGAGGCACCGTTGAAATCGCTCCCGAATACGCGACGTTGAGCGCGTCAGTGAGTCATGCGGCGAACACGGCTGCCGAAGCCCAGGCAGTGGTTGACCGTCTAATGAACCGACTGCTGGACGGGGTCGAGAACCTGCCGATAGAGGAGAAAACACTGGACGCAGGACAATTGCGGATACAGCCTCGCTATCGCTGGAGCCCAGCAACCGAAATGCAGGAGTTTCAGGGCTATGAAGCGACAAGAGAACTGACCTTCCGACTGCTGGAGCTGGACTTCCTAGGTGACGCGTTGCAAATGCTGTCACGGGAGGGCGCTACCAATGTCAGCGCGCCCGTCTACGGCAGCTCTGAATCCGACAAGGCCCGCGCACGCGCGCTGACGCTAGCATTTGCCTCCGCTAAGGCCGATGCCAGCGCATTAGCAGAGGCCGCCGGAATACCACTTGGGAAGCCAGACAGCATCTCAACAGGCGGTCGAGCCACCCCCGTATTCAGACCAGCGAGTAGAGCGGCCGCTTCCATGTCTGCGGAAATGGCGCCCCGGTATGAGCCGGGCCAGCTGTCAGTATCGGCGTCTGTATCAGTCGTCTTCAGCGCCAACCCATAACACAGGCGGGCTTGGCGTCGCTGACTTGGATTCGCGGACGTCTGCCCCTATTATTGCGATTACACGGAATCCAGAGGATATTCCCAATGAGTGACAAACCGGTCTTTTCCGCTGCGGCAACGATGGATCCAGCCGCCAGTATCGCCAGCACCAACAAAGTACTGAGCAACACCTACTGGCTATTAGGTCTGACGCTGGCGTTCAGCGCACTAACAGCGACTCTCGCGGTGGTGATGAACATGCCGCCAGTCATGGCGTTGCCACTGATTATCGTGGGCTTTGTCTTACTGTTTGTGGTGCACAAAATGGCTGATTCAGCAAAGGGGCTACCCGCCATCTTTGCGTTTGCCGGCGTGTGGGGAGCATCGCTCGGGCCCATGCTCTCTATGTATCTTGCACTTGAAAACGGACCCACCATCGTGCTTCAGGCCCTGGCCGGCACAGCGCTCGTGTTCTTCTCGTTATCCGCCTACGCCCTGAACACTAAAAAGGACTTTTCGTATTTGGGCGGGTTCCTGATGACGGGCTTGGTCATTGCGATCGTGGCAATGGTGGCTAATATCTTTTTCGCGATTCCGGCTCTGTCGTTAACGCTATCTGCTGTAGTAGTGATGATCATGGCAGGCCTAATCCTGTTTGATACCAGCCGCATTATTCATGGCGGTGAAACCAACTATATCCGCGCCACGGTGGGTTTGTACCTGAATATTTTCAATCTGTTCGTCCACCTACTTCATTTGATCGCCGTCTTCACTGGCGGTGATGACTGAAGCCGGAGTAACGCACCCTAAAGCCCCGGCCCAGCCGGGGCTTTTCGTATTCAGGCCATGGAAATCTCGCTGATCATTCGAACCAGCCCCGAAAACGAGCACCGTCTCGCGATGGCGCATCGGTTTATTAAGACCGCTACGGAACAGGGCCACACGATTCGGCAGTGCTTTTTTCAAAGCGAGGGAGTTCTCACTGCCACGCAGCCCAAGCAACTCACTGAATGGCGACGGGTCGCAGAGGACACACAAGCGGAGCTGCTCCTGTGTAGCCAGGCCGCTGAGGAGCACGCCATCTCTGCCCAAGACCCCTTTCGGATAGGCGGACTGGGGGCGCTGGTCGAGGCCGCAGTCAGATCAGATCGCGTGGTGTCCTTTGTCTGAGCTCGCACCCAGCTCCAATAGTCAGCGCTGGCTCATTACCCTGTCAGGGGAGGCGCGGTCCGCGACTGCTCTGCGCGCAGGGACCGACCTCGCATTAGCCGCCGGGGCGTTTGGGCAAAAGGTAACGCTCGCGTTCTCCGGCGAGGGGCTCGCGCTATTGAAGCCCGGGGCAGGCCATTATGAGACTCTGCACCGCCTGCTAGGCTCACTCCCCTACTACGACATTGCTCGGGTGTACTCGCTGGCGCCACAAGATCAAGCCCTTACATTTCGCAACGACCTGACGGTCGTGCCTATGACCCAAGAAGAGTGGTCAGCTGCGGCCGCAGCGTCAGACATCGTGGTGAACTACTGATGATCCTGCATCTACTCTATGGGACGCAGCAGTTACAGGACTGCCTGCCGCTCCTTGGCAGCCACGATACGCTCCTAGTGATGGATATCGACGTGCTTGAGAGAACAGGTGAGTCTCTCGCGGATCTGCCGTGTGAGGTGATTTTGCTTGAAGAGTCTGGCTCGAGTTCGACTGCAAATATTGGTGTCGGGGTGACCGATACGTCGGGGTGGCTTGAGTTGCTCACACGTTACGCCCACTGCATGAGCTGGTCATAAGCCGTGATCAGTGCAAGCGCCCTAGCGGACCTGTGTGACGAGAACGGCTTTTTGGGACAGTCTGAGTCTTGGTCACCCGATATCGCGCAGGCGTTTGCGAAACTGGAAGGCATCGAACTTACCGACGCCCACTGGGAGGTACTGTTCCTGCTCCGTGAATTTTTTCAGACCTTTGGCGACTCTCCAGCTAATCGCGCACTGGTGAACTACACAAAGCAGACACTCGGAGTGGATAAGGGAAACAGCTTGTATCTCATGGGCTTGTTTCCTGGCTCACCCGCCCGGGTGGGGAGTCGCATAGCCGGCCTCCCTAAACCCAAAAACTGCTTGTAACTTCATTGCAAATACTCGATTACAACCCAGAGCAATGCGCGCCACTCTTTCGAAAGAAGGCAGAGTGCGCCCTGCAACGACTCTGCGATTTTTCTCCGCCAACTCCTGAACACTTCGAATCACCACCACGTGGCTATCGGCTCAGAGCAGAATTCAGGGTGTGGCACGAAGGGGATGCTCTGAACTACGTCATGTTCCCACCGGGTGAACCGCGTAATCCGCAGGTTATTGAAGATTTTCCTATTGCAGGCCCGCGCATCACAACAGCCATGGAACCGCTGCGCCATTACCTCCAAGACTCCGCTGAATTAAGGCGAAAGCTGTTTCAGGTCGAGTTCCTATCAACCCTGAGTGGAGAGCTGATGATCACACTGATCTATCACCGGCCATTAGATGACATGTGGACAGACGCCGCCGAGACGCTTTCCCAGACGCTGTCGTGCAGCATTATCGGCAGAAGCCGGAAACAGAAACTGGTGGTGAACAAGGACTGGGTTGAAGAAGCCATCGAAGTCGACGGGCAGCTTTACCGCTACCGTCAGCCAGAGCAATGCTTTACACAGCCCAACGGCATGATCAATCAAAAGATGATCGCTTGGTTACTCAAGGAAACTGGCCAAGACGATTCAGACCTATTGGAGCTGTATTGTGGCGTTGGGAATTTCACCCTCCCGCTCTCACAGCAATTTCGCAATGTTCTGGCGACGGAGCTAAGTAAGACGGCGACCGAAGCCGCACGCTGGAACGCAGAGCACCACCACGCCAATAATATAGAGCTTGCGCGACTATCAGCAGAAGAGATGACCGCCGCCATGGCACAGGAGCGGCCTTTTAGGCGCCTTGCCCACCTCAAACAACCGCTCGAGGACTATCAGTTCGGTACACTCATGGTAGACCCGCCCAGGGCAGGGCTTGATGAAGCAACATTGCGATTGGCGGCGGGCTTCGACCGCATTCTCTACATCAGCTGCAACCCCGAGACGCTTCAACTCAACCTCGGTACACTCAACCATACACATTCGATTCAAAGCCTCGCTTTTTTCGATCAATTCCCCTACACACCGCATCTGGAATCCGGTGTCGTTTTGACAAGGCGAAAAATATGAAACCGATGGCCCCAGAGGAGATTCTGGCGAAACTGACGCGCCACCCCGGCTGGCGACAGGAGGATCAGTGGCTAGCGCGAGACCTGCAGTTCAGTGACTTCAATGACGCCTGGCAATTCATGGCGCACGTGGCCGAGGCCGCCGAGGCGCAGGATCATCATCCCAATTGGTACAACGTCTATAACACCGTTCAGATTCGACTCTCTACCCACGATGCGCAGGGAATCACCGGCCGTGACTTTGACCTTGCTGCGACAATCGATCTGTACCTGGCGAGCGTTGCTCATACCACTCTACCGCCAACACCCATCTTCAAATCGGCATAAGTAAGGATCCTACGATGCAACTCTCTTTTTATGACGCCAGCGTTGCCTGTTACCAACAAATTCTCGAAAGCACAGCACAGGTGCTCAAGGCTGGAAGAGAACACGCCGACGGCGCCGGTATCGCACTTTCCGATATCGTTGATTACCGCCTTCACGAATCGATGCTGCCGTTCAGCTTTCAGGTTATCTCTACCTGGCACCACTCCCACGGCGCGATTCAGGGCATGCGGGCGGGGGAATTTGCGCCGCCGCCAGACCAACCCGGTATCGATTATGACGGCCTGTGTGGCTTGATCGACGAAGCATTGGACACCATGAGCAAAGAAAGCCCGGAATCGATGGAGTCGCTCTCCAATCAGAAGATGATTTTTCGTCTGGGAGAGATGGAAATTCCGTTTACAACCGACAACTTTCTTGCGTCGTTCTCAAAACCCAATTTTTATTTTCATGCCACGACGACCTACTCGATCCTGAGACAAATGGGCGTCCCGCTCGGCAAGAGAGATTTTCTCGGCAATATGAAAATGGGCCACTAATACTTTGGCAGGGGCAGCGGCCAGATCAAGCCAGCAAGAAGCGCTGAATCGCCTCAAGCACGCCAGGCTCGGTCAACATCGGCGCGTGACCGACATTAGGGACCCGCAGTAACTCACACTGCGGGTGTCTTTTGAGCATCTCTGCCGTGCATTCCTCGGTCAGTAGGTCGGTGAGATCGCCACGAATTAACAGCGTGGGCACGCCCACCATAGTGTCAAACAAAGACCACAGGATCTCTGTTTCTGTGTCTTGATTACCCCCCGCCAGAGGCTCCGCTATGCGAGGGTCGTAATCAATCACCACCTGGCCCTCACGCTCCACATAACACTGACGCGCAAAACGTGACCATTGATCCCTATCCCAGTCAGGGAAAATTTCTGCACTGATATCGGCGAGGTAGTCCGTGGCCTCCTGCCAATCAGCAAAAGGCCCAGGTACGCCCACATAGGATTTGATTCGCTCCAAGCCCACTGTGGCGATGTGTGGCCCGATATCATTAATCACGGCCTTCTTGATGCTGCCCGGGTAAAGAGCGCTCAATGCAAATGTCATTAGCCCACCCATCGATGTCCCTATGATGGAAACCTGATCTACCCCTAACCCCTCAATGAGAGTGCGCGTGTCTTGGACATATTGCATCAGGGCGTAGTGAGTCACGTCGGCGGCATATTCGGAGCGCCCCCGGCCTCGCTGCTCCGGCACCACTACCCGGAAATCACTGGCGAGCGCCAGCGCCACATCTTGAAAATCACGGCTGTTGCGGGTCAGACCATGGAGGCACAAAAGCGAGGGCGAATCAGCCTCGGGGCCCGGATAGTCCCTGGCGTACAACGTCAGCCCGTCTTTGGACTGAAAGAAGTGGTCCTTAAAGTCGCTCATTCGGGATACCGCGCTAATAAAGCTTGATAGACCGCATCGGGAAATCCGGGATCAGTATCATCGAGGCTCTCAAGCAACTCAGAGAGGTGCTCGTTGTCCTCCCTCCCCTGCCACAGCTTCACATAGGTGCCCTCTTGGTATCCGTGGTCCTGCCGGAAAAAATTGAGCACATTCTTTCCCACGTAGTGACGATAAAGCTGCTCCGGTGTCAGCGAGCAGGCGCGCATGAGTTCAGCAAAAAGCGGTACGGAGAAGCTCTTGGACGCCAACGCATCCTGCGCGAGCGACTCGGTCGCCGCGTGAACACGGCCAACATCCATTTGGGCATCACTATCTTGCGCTTCCTGCCCAATCCACGCCGAGGCAATCTCCTGCGCGAGCGCCTCAACAGTGCTATCGGCCTTGAACAACGCTGACATACCGAAGTGCCAGATATCGACTACCTCCAGCCGCACCTGTTCCATATCGGGCACTTGTTTTTTCCACCACTTATATCCCACGTGATCCATGAGCTCGCCGCACTCGATCCAGACTGCGCGGTACCACTCAAAGCCCTGATCTATCCACTGTTCGTGAACACGCGTGTTCATTCGGTGCTGCATTTCCAGCATGTTGCTGACTGCATCAAGATTCATTGCTTACTCTCAATTCACCTGCTCCCTAAAGCGATATGCCCAACCCGATACGTCGATTATGCCGGCCTAGCAGTCGCTCGGGAAAATCTGCACCAACTCCAGATCATCATAGGATTCGGCAGCGGGAAAATCCGCAACCAGTTGATTGGCCAGGTGAAGCACTACGGCGTCAATCGACGGGCACCATACCGCCATCTCGACTTCGGCACTGTAACGCTCGGTCAAACCCCACTCTTCCTTCGATAAGACCTCGAGTGTCATCGCCCAGGTATATTCGGTGGTGATGTTCAGACCGTCCGTGACATTGGAGAACTGCTCACGCCGCTCCCTCCGCTTACCAAACCAAAAGTAAGCTTGATAGCGCGCATCAGCCTTGTCCTCGACCAGTTCGAACCCGGCTTGCTGAAAGGCATCCTCAAATATGGAGAGTAACTCCGGAGATTGTTCTGCGTTCTGGACCGAAGCGGACCGAGTACCCAGCCACACGGCTCCATTAGCCACGAACGCGCTGTCAGCCTCAACGCTCTTGTAAACACTCACCCGAGTCGAGGTCGCGCAACCACTCACCAGAAAAAGTAGCGCGCACAGAACCGCCACTGGCCTGCACCCAACCCAAAAGGCAAGCGACCTGATGGGCGCTCCACGCTGGCGGACCGACATAGCGCGGTCATTATTCATAAGCGTCGATGTCCACTGCAAATAGTGCCTCTGGATCCCTAAACGTTTTGAACTCCAAAAAATTATCACATGGGTCTCGAAGAAAGAACGTCCGCTGCTCGCCGACTTTACCCTCAAAGCGCGCGGTCGGCTCGATAACAAAATCGACACCACAGGAGAGCAAGCGCTCGGAAAGCTGAGCATGATCCTCCCAGCCCAGCACCAGCCCAAAGTGCGGGACGGGTATCGATTCCCCGTCCACTGGGTTGGCGGTTTCTTTGCGGTTCGAGTCAGCCACAGCGTGCAAGACAAGTTGATGCCCGAAGAAGTCGAAATCTATCCAGTGATGGGCACTTCGCCCTCTGGCACAGCCGAGCGTCTGCTCATAAAACTGTGCCGCAGCGGCCAGGTCATATACTGGTATCGCAAGGTGAAATGGGGGTAACGCAGACAAGCAGACTCGTCCTCAGTCACCACATTGCCACAGGATTAATAATCATCTGGACGGCACCCTTTAGGCGCGCCTGCCCCAGCACGAACATGAATTCCGACACGCCCTCTCTTGCAAGACGACCGGTATTCATTGTCTCCAGAATATAAATGCCATTCTGTTTGAGTAGGATGGCATGGTCGTAAAAAACCTTATCTCCTGGCGCAGGTGGAACCGCACCAAGACCCCAGGTATCGGCACCCACCGCAACCGGCTTCAGTGATGCCAGGTATCGCGCAGCGTCATTCGTGATCCCCGGAATGGTAGAGTTCCACTCATCCGGCGCTGAAGACAACTTCGCGTCAGTCCACCCCGTGTGAAACAAAACGACATCCCCCTCACCGACGCTGACGCCCTGCGCTTTCATCGCCGCCTGTATGTCGCGCTCACTGACTGGCCGACCCCCAGACAGATGCTCAACATCGAAGTGAGAGGCGAGATTGATCAACACGCCTCGCGCGACCAAAGGAGGGATCTGGCTGATGTCTAATTTAGTAAGCCCCGTGATCGGTGAGATCTCTTCACCGCGGTGGCAGTTGTAAAACTCACCATCTTCACCAAGGTGACCCAGCCCATCAATCTGCGGGCCGGTGCCCAACCACATCTGCACCAAGTCATCATTTGAGCTGACTGGCCACCCATACTTATGTGACCCCTCGGACCGGAAGTGTAAATCGGGCTGAACAACCTGAAGTTGAGTCGTGCGCGGTGGGTAGGCCGGCATCCCGGGCTCGATCACGATACCCAAGGGGTGACTCGCGCCCTGCTTCACCAACTGCGCAGCCGCAACGGTGCGCTCTGGCGTAATGCGATTGGCCGCTCCTACCTGATCTTCTGGACCCCACTCCGATGGTACGCAGTCACTGGCTGCAACCGACGAGGCAAACGACACTGCCAACAGACCTACCGATAAATTTGCCCACATACTGGCTCTCCTTTGCACGCCATAGATACGATCCAAATTGCCCTGCCACAGTCGATAAAGCAAGCCAATAAAAAGGGCCGGTCAACACCAGCCCTTTGTCGCCACTGCCTCTCAGACAGCAACGGCAGACAGCACCAAATCAGTCGACGTTGTTAAAAATCATACGCCCTGCGTAACTACGGTGCCGCCCGCAGCTCGAGAGTGCCTCGGACTCCTCCAGCACTTCGGGATGCTCCTGAAGGAACGAAAGCCACGAATCAGCCGTCTTGCCACGATGCTCGAAGGTATACCAATGATTCATCTGCACGTAGTCGTAAGGCCAGTCAGGCTCAAACCCGAGGTAAGGAGTGAATACGTGCGTTCCCCAGCCCTCAAAACCAGCGGCCTTCATGAGCTCACCATGCCGAGCCTGAGTTTCCATCACCTGCTCGAGCGTTATGCCCTCATTTAGCGTGCAGTCTGCCCACTGGTGAGGCTGCCAGGTATCACGCTCTTCCCACGGAATGCGACTGTGCGCGGTCGCCGCATTAAACATGGCGATCATACCTACGCAGGTGCCAGCCGGCTCTAATGGCTCGTCTTGCTCCGCCATCCAAGCCGAGTAGTCATTGGTGTAGCTACCCCACTCGTTGTACATCGCCTGACCATCGGGCCATTGCCCCCAAATCACATAGTCGTAGGGGTTGTTCACCCCGGCGTGCATGGGCGTCAACATCACCTGTAAATATTGCGAGCCAGCCTCTTTAGAGAACTCGCCATAGTGTTGTGATTGCTCCATAACGTCCTGAATGGTTTTGCCATCATTAAGATTGCAATACATGAACTCCGCTCGCGCCTCGTATTCCTGTGCCTGGGCACCTGCGGCCACGATCATCAAACTGAGAAGAAAAATGCGCATCTCAACCCTCCCTCTTTGCATTTTTTGTCAATAATATCCGCACCAGATAGAAGCCCCGCACAAAACGGGGCGCTCTGCCTGATACGGTCTCTGAATCGCTCAGTCTGACCCGCCGACTGGAACACCGTGATAAATCCGAGCGTTATCGCAGCTGTACAGATTGTCGTCACCATAGATGTTGCGATAGGTCTGCCCCGCTCCCTCAATGGATCGGAACTTGTCGATCGCGGCACCTCGCTGCGCGAGAGACTCCGTGATCCAGACAGCATAGAAATCCATCTTTGAGTCTTTGGCCGTACCCGGACCAACGCCCCAACGATAGACACCGCCGGGCAGTTCGTTCTCGGTCATAAAGTCAGCCCAGGCCTGGTCCGCCTTGGCTACCTGAGCCCAGCTGACTCCCTCTTTCACGGTGCAGGCGCTTAGTTGAACAATGCCCGCGCCACCCGCGTTTTCATAGGCGCGAACCTCACGACTGCCCGCCATGGTGTGTGCACCGCATTTCACAACACTATTAAATTCGTCATTCAGATCGCCACTCTCGGACATCCAGGCGTCAGCATTGGCGCCAAGGTCAGCCGACGTAGGTGAAAAGCCGATCCAAACCGATTGAGGAACCTCTTCAAACGTGGCGAAAACCGGTGTCAGTACGTAAGCCCTGTAAGGTGCCGGATTGTTTTTCGAGGCCCACTTGTCCCACTTGGCCGCGACCTTCATCAGATCATCGTGATCTTTGCCCTCGACATAATTACAAGCCCAGCTCTCCATCGCAGCGCGCTCTTGCGCCAGAGCCGTGTTCGTTGCGAAAACCGCTGCGACAAGTGGCAGCGCCATACAGAATTGGCGATACAGCATGATTAATCCCCCGTGATATGGAAGTTGCCACTCCATGGCGGATTATTATGGTCGCGCACTCCGGCATCGACCCCAAAGACGCCTAGAAGCAAGGCGCGACAGAGCCCCATTAGTCAAAGAGTGTTGATAACCCCCTGACACAGAGCCACATCCGTATACCAGCGCGGAGCCTAAAAATCCACAGGCGCGCGGACTTATATCGACAACGCGCCCTCGCAGGGCGATAAAGAACTGTTTCTTCATTTGCTGAAGATTGAGAGAATTTTCCCACCCTGCTCCTAGCGAAAATTTTACCCCTCGATTCAGTCGGGGTAACGAATCTCTAGTGGCGGACAGTGGTCCGGCTGGGGCGGAACAGGCCTAGGGGTCAAATTGCCCACCAATTCTAGGAACACGCCGTCAGGGTCGATTGCGTGCACAATGCCCCCAGTGTCCGTATCCGTGCCCGAGCAACACGGCGCCACCTCTGACAAAAACGGCACGCCTTGCGCCTGCAGGATTCGTGTGGCGCGCTCAACATCCGGGACCGTCAGCGCCAGCCGGTTGATCCCCTTGTGATTAATCGGCGGCGGGTAAGCGGGCTCCGGATCATAGGGCTCAAGCCATTGGAGCAGGCGAAGCCGGTGATGGTCTCCTCGGGTGATCGCAATATCAGCCCCTCGGTATCGAACAGGATGATCGAAACCCCAGGCAGCTGACTCTGCTGCGGACAACGTCTGCTCATTAATCCAACGAACACTGGAGTAGCCAAAGTGTTCGTAAAACCGCACCGACGCCTTCACGTCACTCACGTTGATTCCAATGTAGGGCATGCCGAGGATGTGCGTCTGACTGCCTCCACTCGCAGGCCTGGGGATGGAGCTCTCTTCAAGCTTCAAGTAAATACCGTCGGGATCGCGCATAAAAACGAAGCGATTACCCGGTGCGCCATGCGGCTCGGTCAAAAAACTGACACCCTGCGCTTTAAGAAGAGCATAGTCCGACATGAGATCAGCGGTCAGGAGCGTGGCATAGGCCATTCCTAGATGGTTAGGCTTACGATAGGGCGGCTCCGGGTTGAAGGGAACTCTCCACTTCAAAAGATCGATACCAGTCGTGTTTTCAGCGCCAGGGAATAACATCACCTCGCCCTGCTCGAGCTCGTATTGGCACAGGTCGAACATGCCTAGCGCGCGTGCCATGGCATGAGTATTGGTTAAAGGAAAACCACTTATGCCTTGTGTGAATCCTAGTCGACGATAAAACTCTCGGGTTTTTTCAAAGTCTTCGGTATGTATCGCAAAGTGGAAGCGTGCCCATAAACCTATGTCGGTATCGGAGATGAAATCGATATCCGGGGTCTGCACGGTTGCCTGCAGTTCGTAATCGTCATCCGCCTGCAATGCTGGCGCTGCCAGGCAACTCACTGCGGTGGCGAACAATAGCTGCTGAATTAGGCGTTTCGTCACAGTTCTTACCCCACACATTCAGGCGCTGCGACTTGCACGCGCGTCGCAGTTGTTTGCCCTTCGACTAAGTACTTTGAGTGGGGTTAGCATACCTGATGTGCGAGAGCTGAGAGCCCCCTCGGGAGCGCCCCCACCAGTCATCGTCACGGTAAGCACTAGGAACACTGGTTCTTCAGCGTTATTTGCCCAGCCTTCCTTGGTGTGCCTTCCGTGGCGGCGTCATCCCTGACTATATTTTTGAGTGCGGCAATATCAGGGAGTTCACCCAAGATGCGGGTAGTATTTGGCAACGCAGCAATCATCATGAACCAATTGACGACCAGGGAAGCGCACGCCTGAGGCCGGGGCCAGCTCAGTAGATGAGACCGTCAACGGCACATGACGCATTGTTTTTTATTGCAAAAGCAGTAGGTTACCGTTGAAATCCAGATATCGAATTAAAATATTCGACCTCCAGCCCAGCCTGGGCAGCAAAGGCTTTGTAAGCCGCCGAGACCTCACCGTAGATGCAAAGCCTGCCCCCTGCAGTGAGACCAGCAATTTCGTCGGCAAAAAATTGAATGAAGCGATCGTCGTGAAAGCGCATTGCCTCACTGTCGGCATAGCCTTCTATGAAGACTAGTTGCTGTTCGTCTTCACGGATAAAAACTCTATAGATCAAAGTATGGGGCTCTTGGGCCCGATTAAATTCGACCATTTTGCCCACCAGTTCTCGAACGGCCGCCTGCTGCCCAGGCCTGATGGGTGCCTCGAAGGTGACTAGAACCGGCAACGCCGCAGACGACCCCGACTCCTCAAGCTCTTGTGGGGCCGCCCCGCTATCCATATCGCCGCCATATGGACCGACGTCTGTATCCTGCGCACATGAGTACCCTGGCGATAGAGCCAGTGCGCCCGCTAACAAAAAGCATGATTGATAAGAGCTTAAGCTTGGCATTTAAGCCTCCAAAGCTGGATTAGACCGGCCGCAGCGGTATTCACAGTGAGTGCACTCAATGTCCGCCAATCAGAGGCATTGTTCGCTTTTCGTCCCTAGCCCGGGTGCAAACCAAGTCAATCTCCCCCAGAGAGGGATGCGGTGCGACCCCCCAACGAATAAATTGGTTGAGCCCGCAAAATCGATCGGCAATCAAATAAGGATGACGGTGATCATAATCCGAGTACTGGAAAGAAATACGCATCACCACTCCCGGCCGCACCTTGGCAATCTCTCCGCTCGACGCGAGGTGATCGCCAAACGCACCTTCGGGGATGACAATATGAATAGTAGATTCCGCCAGTGCCCGAGCAGCGCCCGCCAGGCTGAGCAAAAGAACTGTAACAAACTGCTTCAATGCAGACGCCCTGCTACCAAGGAGTAGAGTTATCTACGAGTAGCGTGATGCCGCGGACCACTGAGCGCATCAGCATAAAAGCGCCGTCCCGACGACATTGCTTATCCGGCCATGCATGGGTTGTGGCGTGCAAATAGAAACGCCCCGCGTAAGCGGGGCGTAGTGGACTACTGACCTCTCGCGCTGCAGGCAGCAGACGCTGATGAGCCGGCGTTATCAGACACAAAACGGTCCTGACTCCCATCATAAACAACCAGCCCATTCATATCGGCGGGTGCGTTGACAACCGTGTCGTACAGGCCATCTCGATAGGCAATGGGAAAGCTAGATTTAAACAAAGTGCGCCCTTGGCCTTCGAGCTGAAGATCGCCACGCTCAAGCATATAGGCAATTTCTGCTGTTCGAGTTAAGCGCGCTCCCTCACCGTAGGTCTCCTCGCACAGAGCGGAAAGCTCCCAGAAAACGGGGGCTATATCGCCTGCAAAAGAAGATTGCTGCGCTACGCCGATAAAGGAGTATCGATACAAACCCAGCTCTTCTCGGAGAGTTGCAAGCTCATCCGCCAGATCCTGAAAATCCAAAGAGGCCAGACCATCGAGCAATGCAGCCAGATTCTCCGACGCAAGATCGTTCTGACCCAAAGCCTCCACCAGATCATCGAGAAGCGAACCGATGTCGGTGTTGTCTCCGCCAACCAATCCTTCGATTAAAGAGCGAATGTCGGCGTTGGGGTCTGCGAAGCTATTGCCAGAATGAGCCGGCACAGCAAGAAAAGTTGTGACGCCCACTACCAAAGAAAATAATAATGATTTCATAATGTGGATCTCCTGATGTCGTAATCACCGTGGATGATTAAACGACGCGATCGAAGAGATTAGATTGACCACTTCCGCCAAACCTTTGACGAGACTCGCCATGTCCGCAACCTTTCCTGAAAAGCGCGACAAGACCTGGTGGAGACGGCTCCATGAATCACAAAAACTATGGGAGCAGCTAACAAGCGACCCCGCAACGTGATATAGCCGCGTCGTCTAGTATCTTTGACAGTCAGAAATCGCCTGTGAGGAAAACGAATATGGCTAGGTCGTCTCTACCCCTGCTACTCGCCACATTGGCTCTTTCCATACCCGCATTGAGGGGCACCTGAGGAGACGGAAAGTGGGGTCAAATGTACTGGGGATCAAACCCTGCGGGCACCTTCAGCGTAACGAAGGATTCACAGGGCGGCCTCCCGGTGTGGCTGCTCTACCAAGCAACACAATGATACCCATTGTCTAGCGATGACGCTGACGACGCCTGCAAGAACAATTGGGTGCTCAGCCCCTAAATCGGCGAACGCCTATCAGCCCTAGAGATCCGGGCAATAGATGATTACTCTTCTGCGGGCCGGTGACATTCCTGCCTGACGGCCGCTTCGTTTTTGCCCTCCATCGCGACAACACACCAATGGCCGACATCGGCGAGGAAGCCGCTCGATTGACCTGACTCGGCATGCTTTTGGCATATGGTTGGGATCGGTTCTGGTGGTGTGAAGTCAGCAACCGCACACAGCGACGGGTCAATGACGATTATGTCATCGAGCGTCATCTCGATTTGCGCAAACGCTACAGTAGTGGTCGCAACTACAATGAAAAGGTTTTGAAACAGAACTGCGGTTCGTAGCCGAATCATGAGGACCCCCTATGACTCCATTAAAGCGCAAAGGGCTGAGATTTCAAGCTGGTGGGGGGTGGTTCAGCAAGACAGTTTCTCGACCACCACGTACCAGCCGGAAGGCTCGTCATCATCTGCGAACAGGCGATCGGCCTCGCGCGAACGGACTGCGGCCACCCTGGCGTCGGTCAACGCCTGCAGACCAGCACCGAAGCCACCCTCGTCCCAGACATCGCGATGCACCGTGCAGATCAAACGCCCTTCGGGCACTAGCAGTGCCAAAAGCCCCGGAAGGCATCCTGCCCCCACGTGCCCATGGGTAAATGTCCCGGTTGAGACCAGCATGTCGTAAGATTCTGCGCCCATCTCAAGCCTCTCG
>CALKMV010000078.1 GCA_938091485.1 uncultured Luminiphilus sp. | reverse complement strand
TTGACGCCGATACGACCGAACTCGGGCATGATCGCATCGTAGCCCTTGGCCACCGGTCGGATGATCAGTCGGTCGGTGTCGCCGTTAAAATCGAACATCCACCGGTTGTAGCCTTCCCAGGGGTCGATCGCTTCCTGAGTTTGCGCCTCAACGAGCGGCACCATGAGCGCAAGTGCAATCAGCGACGCACGCGCTATACGCTTCGCGACTGACACAAAGGAAGGTGGGAAACAAATTGTGGCGTACCGCAACATACTGAGCTCTCTCGGCTCCTTACTCGGCTCATTGTCTCGCTGACGCTGATTACTACGTCAGCATAGCCAATCAGTTTACTGTAACGCTATTGACCGCCGGGGTCACCAGCCGGGTCTGTATCCACAGGTGCTCAGCGCGGGTTTTGCTCAATCCACTGCTGCACTTTCAGCCACTGCTGTTCAAGGCGCTTACTAGAGACCGGCAGGCGCGTTTTCATTTGCTGCGCAAACAGTGACACCCGAAACTCCTCCAGCATCCAACGGTACTGGTAGGCCTCAGGGCTAAGCCTTAGAAGGCCTGGGTAGCCTGACGCGGCTGCCGACAGGATGTCCTGCCACGGAGTCAGCATCTCAAGCGCCTTCTGATCTTTCAAAAACTGCCCATTCAAGCGGCTGATCCGATGCTCCGCCGCTTTGGCATAGCGAGGGTATTCCCGCAGCCACTCGCCACCCGCGTAGCGTAACGTTTCACGCGACAGCAGCGACTGCATATTGGCCCAGCAGTCCTGCTGACTGTCTTGATAATCCTTGCCCAACTTGGCCGCAGCCGTGCGCGCCGCACTCCAGGCTTTGAGCGCCGCCGCCAGCTGCTCACCTAATGTAATCGCCTCGGCGTGCCAGTCACTGCGCAAGGCATCAAACCACGCTTTAAACGCTGCATCGGAGCGCGGGGCCTCGATTGACCGCAGTGACTCATAAGCAGCCGCGGCAATCACATCCTCAACCAGCATTTTGCGATCGATTTCCACGGCGGCAAAAGCCAGCACCAACTCGTTGCCCGACAGCAGCGACTTGCGCAGCGACTTCACCACCTGACTGGCCTGCTTCGTGGCCAGCGCAACCAATCCATCTTCGTGAGCCAATGCCGCCTCACCGGGATAATCCAGTAGCCTGACGGCAACACTGTCTTTCTCGGCGACCAACGCCGGATGCGCGATGACTTCCAGACCGGCAGCCTCGGATTTCCACACAGCTGGCAAGTCGCCAAAGTCCCAGCGCTCGACCTTGTTTTGCTCCGGCGAGTCGGCCTGAGGAGCGGCTGCCGCGGATTCCCCCGTGCGGAACTCCGTCACCAAAGCGCCCATATCTCGGCCCTGCCCCAACAATTTTCCCCCAGCATCTACCACACGAATGTTCATGCGGTAAAAGTCTTCAAGCTGGGCCGGCTGCCAGTCTGAGGTGTTCACCTGCACGCCACGCTGCCGCTTGACGACGCCGCTTAAGGCTGCGCACAGATCGCTGTCCTCCGCGCTGAGTTCCGCAAGTGCGGCGTCTACGACATCCGGGGCGGGCACAAGCTGCTTCCGAAGCGCTTTGGGTAACCCTTTAATCAGCGCAATGCATTTGTCGCGCAGCAATCCGGGCACCAACCACTCAAAAAGATACCGCGGCGCCCGATTCAACAACGGTAAAGGGATCGTGATCGATACACCGTCGTTCTGACGCCCGGGCTCAAATTGGTAGCGCAGCTGATAATCCACACCTTGCCAGTGCAAGGTGGGCGGGAACTGCGCCTCGACCTCGGCTCCCGGGTCACGCACCAGGATCTGTTCGCGCTTGAGGAGCAGCATGTCATCGCGGGCGCGATCCGCCTTCAGCCATTTAATTAGCGATGGGATACCCACGCAGTCAGCACCCAAACGCTCGTTGTAAAACTGCACCAGCGCCTCCTCTTCGATCAACAGATCGCGGCGCCGAGTCCGCGATTCTAGCTCCTCCACAGATCGCATCAGCGCTAGATTCTCCTTGAGAAAACGGGGCGGCTTTATCACGTTGCCGGTCACCAGCGCGTCGCGAATAAAGATCTCGCGCGAGGCTTTGGCGTCGATGTCGCCAAAGTGCACCTTGCGCCCGTCGCTGATCGTGAGCCCGAAAAGCGTGACGCGCTCCTTGGCCATCACGCGACCGCTGCGCCGCTGCCAAGCGGGCTCGTAGTGACTCCGTTTGAGCACCCGCGGGTTCACGCGCAACAGCCAGTCGGGCTCAATGGCGCCGCACTGGCGCGCATAGACCTGAGTGGTTTCAACGATCTCGCCGGCCACCAGCCACGGCGGCGGCTTTTTGTACTGGCCTGAGCCCGGGAACACCACAATCTTGCGGTTGCGGGTGGCATTGAACTGCTTGCCCTCATCGCGCTGGGCGACATTGCCCAACAACCCGGTCAGCAATGCCTGATGGATGGTCTCGTAGGCCTCATCCTCTGGCAGTTGTGGGCGCACCTTAAAGCCCAGTTGTCGGCAGGCGATGACCAGCTGGCCGTGGATCTCGCGCCATTCGCGCATGCGCATGAAGGCAAAGTACTCGCGCTGGCAGAGCTTGCGCAGTTGATTCTGGCTAAGCGTCTGGCGCTGTTCTTCGTAATAGCGCCATAGCGCGAGCCAGGCTAGAAAGTCCGAGCGTGGATGTTGAAAACGTGCATGGGCCTGATCGGCCTGGGCTTGTTTATCGGTGGGCCGCTCGCGCGGATCCTGAATTGACATGGCACTGACAATCACCAGCACCTCGGCCAAACAACCCAGCTCGTTCGCTGCCAGAAGCATGCGTCCCAAGCGTGGGTCTACGGGTAAGCGCGCAAGGCGTTGACCCAGCGCCGTGAGTTTGCCCCGTGCCGAAACCGCGCCGAGTTCTTCTAGTAATCGATACCCGTCACGCACCACCTTGGGATCCGGCGGATCGATAAACGGGAAAAGATCGACATCACCCAGACCTAACTCGAGCATGCGCAGCACTACCGCCGCGAGATTGGTTCGGCGGATTTCAGGATCAGTGAATTCGGGGCGACAAATAAAGTCCTGCTCGCTGTAAAGCCGAAAACAGACGCCGTCAGACAAACGCCCACAACGACCCTTGCGCTGGTTCGCACTGGCTTGGGAGATCGGCTCAATCGGCAAACGTTGCAGTCGACTGCGCGCGCTGTAACGACTGATCCGCGCCTCCCCTGGGTCAATCACGTAGCGAATGCCCGGCACCGTCAGGGACGTCTCGGCCACGTTGGTGGCGAGCACCACGCGCATACCTGAGCCGCCGCTCTGAAAAACACGATTCTGCTCAGCCTGGCTCAGCCGAGCATAGAGGGGCAGTACGCGGAGGCGGTCGTTATAGCGAAGAGCCTTGGCAAGCTCGCGGATGTCGCGTTCGCCGGGTAAGAACACCAGCGCATCCCCACGCGGTCCAAACCGACCCTGCTCGATTTCAGCGAGCAGGTCGGCGATCTGCTGTCGCACTCCTTCATCACGGTCCTCAGTGTCGCCAACATAGTGCACATCCACCGGGTACGTGCGGCCGCTGACCTCGATCACCGGCGCGTCATCAAAGTGCTCTGAAAAACGCGCCACATCGATAGTCGCAGAGGTGACAATAATTTTAAGGTCAGGCCGACGCGGCAATAACTGCTTAAGATAGCCCAGCAGGAAATCGATATTGAGGCTGCGCTCATGGGCTTCATCGATGATGAGCGTGTCGTAAGCGCTGAGATCTCGATCATGGGTTAACTCGGCAAGCAGAATACCGTCGGTCATCAGCTTGATGGCGGAAGCATCAGAGACGGTGTCGTTGAAGCGGATCTGATAGCCGACAAGATCACCCAAACTGGTCTTGAGTTCGTCGGCGATCCGCTGGGCCACCGTGCGCGCGGCAATGCGCCGGGGCTGGGTATGACCGATGCGCAGCTGCCGACCGCGGCCGAGGTTCAGACAAATCTTGGGAAGCTGGGTGGTTTTACCAGAGCCTGTTTCACCCGCCAGTATGACTACCTGATGATCACGAATCGCCACCTCGATATCGGCGCGGCGCTGCGAAACCGGCAGCTGTTCAGGAAAATCGATTTGTGCCGGCACCTGGCGCTCAGGAACCGGCTGGGCAGTGTTCATCAATCGATGCCGGGGTCAGTCGAGATCGCGCAGCTCGCGTCGCAGAATTTTGCCCACAGCGGTCTTCGGCAACTCATCCTTAAAGACCACTGATTTCGGTACCTTGTAGCCGGTGAGGCCTTCGCGCATGAAACTGCGCACGTCGTCCTCAGACAGATCAGGATTGCTGCGCACCACATACATACGGATCGCTTCACCCGTGCTCTCACTCGACACACCAATCGCCGCACACTCCACCACGTCGGGGTGGGCGACCAGGACATCCTCCAGCTCGTTGGGATAGACGTTAAAGCCTGACACCACGATCATGTCTTTCTTGCGATCGACAATGCGCATGTAGCCGTCAGGCTGTACCACTGCGATGTCTCCCGTGGCAAACCAGCCGTCTTTATCGATTACCTCGGCCGTCGCCTCGGGCCGCTGCCAATAGCCAGCCATGACCTGAGGGCCCCGCACACAGAGCTCTCCCGCTTCGTCGAGACCGAGTGCGTTGCCTTCGTCATCGCGAATCTGAATCTCGGTGCTGGGCACCGGCACGCCAATAGTGCCAATCTGCACGCCATTACCGGGGTTAGCTGAGACGGTCGGTGACGTCTCGGTCAGACCATAGCCTTCGGATACCCCACAATCGGTCACCTCTGCCCAACGATTGGCCGCGTCGTGGGTCAGGGCCATACCGCCCGAGAGGGTGACCTGCAGATTCGAGAAATCCAGTCCACGGAAGGCCTCGTTATTACAGAGCGCAACGAACAGCGTGTTGAGGCCACAGAACAAGGCGGGCTTGAAATCGTCAAAAGCTTTGACTAGCGACGGCAGATCCCGTGGGTTTGGTACAAACGCCGTGTGGGCGCCAATGCGTAAGGCATACATCGACGCCGTAAAAGCATAGATATGGTAGACGGGTAGCGGCTGTAGCATCGTGCTACCTCGCCCGGTGATGTTATGGGTTTCGAAGAACGCGTCACTCTGCAACACGTTGGCAATGAGATTGCCGTGGGTCAGCATCGCCCCTTTGGCAACACCCGTGGTACCGCCCGTGTACTGGAGCATCGCCAGCTCGTCGCGATTCAGGATAACGGCGCGGTAAGGGGTTTTCGCTCCGGCCTTTAACACCACATTCAGCTTGAGCGCACCCGGTATCGAGAACGCCGGCACCATCCGTTTCACATATTTGACGATGAAATTAATCAGGGCGCGCTTGGGCTGGGGATGGAGATCGGCGATCTCGGTAACCACGACGGTTTCGACTGCCGTCTTGGGCAGCACTGCTGCCGCTGTTTGCGCCACATTGGCCTGTACCACCATCACTTTGACGTTGGCATCGTTGAGCTGATGTTCCAGCTCGCGCTCGGTGTAGAGCGGGTTGGTATTCACCACGACCATGCCGGCGCGCAACGCACCGAGACAGACCACCAGATACTGGATCAGGTTCGGCATCTGCACTGCGACACGATCGCCCCGCTCGAGCCCCGCATCGTGCTGTAGCCAACCCGCGAACTGGGCCGAGAGACGGTCGAGGTCGGCGTAGGTCAGGGTGTGCCCCACGCTGCTGCAGGCGGCCTCGTCCCGGTAGGTCGACAGCGCCTCCTCAAACAAGGCGACAATGGATGGGTAAGTGTCGGTATTGATGCGGCTGGGAATGCCCAGCACATCAAGCTGCGCTGCGATCGCGCTTTGGACCGTTTCCGTCATGAGTTGGTCTCGGGTAGAACAGGTAGTTTGGGTATGATGTGGATCGCGCGGTGCGGGGTCAACCTCTCAACACTAAGCCTTGTGTCCTACGCTGGGGACTCAACATCACAAAAGCCAGAGGAAAATGCGAAATGCAGATCAGCAACGTGACCTTCAATGAGATTGCCATCGGTGACACCGCGACCTACACGCGGCTCATCACCAATCAAGAGGTCGAGGCCTTTGCTGCGATCTCGGGAGATCACAACCCGCTGCATCTTGACCCCGACTACGCGGCCACTACAGCCTTTGGCGAGTGTATTGCCCACGGGATGCTCACTGGGGCCCTGATCAGCGCCGCGATTGCCATGCAATTGCCCGGACCGGGCTCCGTCTACCTCAGTCAGAGCATTCAATTCCGTGCACCCGTCTTTTTGGGCGACACCCTCACCGTCATCCTTGAGGTGACCGAAAAGCACGGCAAACGACCCTGGGTCACATTGGGCTGCACAGTGGAAAATCAGGAGGGTAAAGCTGTCGCTAAGGGCGAGGCGCAGGTGGCAGCGCCGACGGAAAAAGAGACAGTGACGGTCGTCCCACCGCCGGCGATTCAGCTACTGGAGGACGCTTCGCTGGCGTCTGACTGAGCGAACTGCTCCGGGTCAATGTACATCAACTCTATGAGCACCACTGGCTCACTCGCTGACGGCGTCGCCCCCATCATCAGCATGTTGGGCACACCATCCACCACAATCAGACCGGGCACGCCAAACAATCGACGCTCAGAGGCAGCTTCACCCGCTTCATCCATCATCCGCATCACTGGTAACGATGTTTCCTCGTCGCGCAAGGTATCGCCCAAACGTGACAGCAGTGCCAGCACGGAATCACGGAATATCGAAAAATTCAGGGCACCCCGAAACTCGCTGTGATCGAGCGTGACGTCAAGACGCACTTCACCCTCGTCTTCCATGCGAAGCTGGGTCACCGCAATCCGCTTGCCCACCTCCAATTCCCGAAAAATACGCTTCCCGACAGTACGGGAAACCTCGATGAGTGATTGATGGATCACGTTGGCACTGATCGTAGCAAACTGCTCATCGGTCAAAGTGCGTTCGTTTGTAGCCATAAGTCCTCCTGCGCTGGCGGCGAGTGTAACGCGACACCCGCCATGCTCCCACTCCGATTTGTCTGTCACTGCGACCTCCGGTGGTTTGATAGACTTGGCGCCACCGCGTGCGATGCACGCTCATACTCACTCCCCGCTGTTTTAGTCGATAAAAGGCCTTGATCAGACTCTCGCAGACTCTCTGGACACCGCTGGAACCGCTGGATCTTGAGTGGCAAGACAGCGTCCCTGTGGCGCGCGAAACCGGCGACATTTTTTTCTCGACTAAAGATGGTCTGGCCGAGAGCGATTATGTCTTTGTGGAAGGCAATCGGCTGCGTGAGCGGTGGCGCTCACACACGGAGAACCGCCCCTTCGTCATCAGCGAGATCGGGTTAGGCACTGGGCTGAATCTCTGCCTCACCGTGGCGCAGTGGCTAGCACATCGGCCGAGCGGTGCCCGCTTGCATTACCTCGGTTTTGAAAGAGCGCCCATGAGACCCGCAGATATGGCGCGCGCTTTGAGTCATTGGCCTGATCTGGCCCCCATTATCAAGGCCCTGTTAACCCGCTGGCCCGACCCCCTGCCCGGCTGTCACCGACGGCATTTCACGCAATGGGGATTAACCCTCGATTTGTGGTGGACCGATGCGGCCGATGGCCTACGGGATTTAGCCAGCCACGGCAGGCCGTGGGTCGATGCCTGGTACCTCGACGGCTTTGCACCCGCAAAAGAGACAGGTCCTTGGCAACAGGCGCTTTACAGTGCCATGGCCAGTTCGAGTCGCGCTGGAGCGACCTTCGCCACGTTCACCGCTGCGGGGGAGGTCAAGCGTGGCCTGGCAGCCTCGGGCTTCGAGGTAAGTAAGCGTCCTGGGTTTGGTAACAAACGTGATGCTTTGTGCGGAACGATCCACACTCCGCGCACTGTTACCCCCACACTGACCCCCTGGGATCTCAATGCCTCCAATAAAATACCGGATCACGTTCTGGTCCTGGGTGCGGGGCTGGCCGGGGCCCACCTTGCCTTTACGCTTGCTGGTCGGGGGATTCCCGTTACGGTGCTGGAGGCCGACACGCTTGCCAGTGGCGGCTCCAGCAATTTGCAAGGAGTCACCTATACGCGGCTATCACACCAACACAATCCTCTGACCGATTTCTCGTTGGCGGCCTTTGGGTTTGCCACTGATCACTACGACGCGCTGCTTCGTGAGGGCAAATTAAAAGAGGGCGAAGACATCGGTTTAGGCGGTTATGTCCAGCTCCACGATGCCGACGAGACGCTGGCGCATCTCGGCGAGGTACTGCCATTGGCGCCGGAATTCGCCCGACTGCTCGACGCTGATGAACTCGCGGCACTCACCGGACTGCAACCCCGATGTGGGGGGATCCATTACCTTCGTGGCGGCTGGCTCAATCCGCTGGCCGTCTGCCGAGCATTATTGGCTCATCCGCTGATCTCTGTGCGAACCCAATGTGGCCAGATGTCGCTAAAGCGCACATCAGGCGAAAAATGGCAGGCGGTTGACGAGCAAGGCTGCGTGCAAGCAGAAGCTGACACCGCTGTCCTGGCCACCGCACAAGCGGTGCGACAACAGACTGAGCTTCGCTGGCTACCGCTCACCACCATTCGGGGGCAGACCACGCATTTACCTACCGAGCCCGGGCTAGGGAGCCTGTCGATCGCCGTCTGTGATCAGGGTTATCTGCCGCCAGCCCGTGCCGGGATCCACTGCCTGGGGGCCAGTTTTGGCCCCGGTGATCTCGGGGTAGATGAACGGGAAGCGGAGCACGCGCATAATATCCAGATGATGCAGGCTGCGCTGTCCGATCTAGACCTCAATCCGCCCTCAGGGGGCTGGCAAGGCCATGTGGCTCATCGCTGCAACAGTAACGACTATTTGCCGGTAGTGGGGCCGGTTCCTGATCTCGAGGCCTTTAACGCCTGCTACGAGCGGTTGCGGCACGACCGTAAACGACTTATCGATGCGCCGTGTCCAATGGAGTCCGGATTGGCCGTACTGACCAGCCTGGGCTCCCGGGGCTTGTCCGCCGCACCTCTCGCTGCCGAGATTCTGGCGGATCAACTGTTGGGAACTGTACCGTCAGTGCCACGATACCTGCAAAGGGCAGTCTCTCCGGCGCGCTTTGCCGAGCGCGCGCTGAAGCGCGGAGAGCCGCTGTGAGGCGCAACAAGATGCTGCGCACTTTGGCCATTATCTGTCTTTTGGTGTTGCACACCCCTGCTTGCATAGCCGAAGCGCCAGAGCCACGTCCCGAAGCGGTTCCAGAGTACGGGTATCGGGTGGTGTCGCAGGTGAGGTTCGACCGACAGAACTTTACTCAGGGCCTCGAGATTCACAACGGCCGGCTCTATGTGAGCTCCGGGTTGTATGGGGCGTCGATGTTGCGGGCTTACGACTTTCCGAGTCTCGACCTGCTCCACGAGGTGCCGGTTGATCGGCGCATTTTCGCCGAGGGGCTCACGGTGATCGACGATAGACTGATTCTTCTCTCTTGGCGGGAACGCGTCATGCTCGTCTACCAACTGCCTGATCTGACTCTGGTGGGTCAGAGCGCGCTGCCTGGGCAGGGTTGGGGCGCTACACACTCGGGCTCGGTGCTGTGGTTCAGCGATGGATCCGATCGCCTCTATTCAGCAGACATTGCCGGAGACGGCAAACTGAACGTGCTACCTGTGACACTCAACGGAGAGCCCCTGCGTAATTTGAATGAGCTTGAGTGGGTCGATGGGGAGATCTGGGCTAATGTATGGCAATCCGATGTCATTGCGCGCATTGACCCCAAGACGGGCCTCGTTGTTGGCATGATTAATCTCAGTGGCTTACTGCCTCAAGAGGATCGGCTTCGTGATACCGATGTACTCAATGGTATCGCCCTAGACTCCTCGACTGGCGCAATTTGGGTCACTGGAAAACGTTGGCCCTGGTTATTTGAAATTGCACTGGAAAATCCGGCCGACTGACCCCATATCAAGCATTGAAAAAACCTACACAGCAGAATTGGAACCCAACATGACAGAAGCTTCGCGCAGCGCCGCATCCTCCGGGACCCCCAACACGTTTCTTCTGAAGCGGGCGGTGCCCATTGCCAGCCTGAATCTCACTGTCGAAGAATACGAACACCCCTCTACTGGGGCGAAGCATCTGCATCTGAGCAGTGAGTCGTCGGAGAATGTGTTCATGGTCGCGTTGCGCACCGTGCCGGAGGACTCAACTGGAGTGGCTCACATCCTCGAGCACACGGCACTGTGCGGGAGCGAACGGTATCCCGTCCGCGATCCGTTTTTCATGATGCTGCGGCGATCGCTGAACACCTTTATGAACGCGTTCACCAGTTCGGACTGGACGGCCTACCCGTTCGCCACGCAGAACCGAAAGGATTTTGGCAACCTGCTGGATGTGTATCTGGATGCGGTGTTTTTCTCAAGGTTGGATCCCCTGGATTTCGCACAGGAGGGGCACCGGGTTGAATTTGAGAACGACGACAGCAGCCAGCCGCTCGTTTTCAAAGGTGTCGTGTTTAACGAGATGAAAGGCGCCATGTCGTCTACGCCCTCCGTCCTCTGGGACCGACTCTGTCACGAGCTGTTTCCGTCCAACACTTATCACTTCAACAGCGGCGGCGATCCAGAACACATACCCGACCTCTCCTATCAGGAACTGAGGGACTTCTACGCCGAGCACTATCATCCCAGCAATGCGATTTTCCTGACCTTCGGCGACATTACAGCGGAGGCACATCAGCAGGTTTTTGAGGCATCAGTGTTACAGCGTTTTGAGGCACTCGACCGAAAAATCGAGGTCGCCCTCGAAAAACCGTTCACTGCGCCTGTGAGGGCAACACACCCCTACGCCGTAGATGGTGAAGAGGGCACCGCAAAGAAAACGCACCTGGTGCTGGGATGGAAACTCGGCGAGAGCGCTGACTTAACGGCCATGCTGGAAGCCCAATTAGTGGCTTCAGTGCTAATGGAAAACAGTGCCTCGCCTCTCATGCACTACCTTGAGACCACCGACCGAGGCGCAGCGCCCTCCCCACTCTGCGGGCTGGAAGAGTCCATGCGCGAAATGGTGTTCTGCTGCGGTATTGAGGGCAGTGAAGCCGAGCATGCCGACGCTTTTGAGACCGAGGTACTGGCCTGCGTAGAGCAGGTTGCTGCGGAGGGCATCAGTGAGGAAAAAGTCGACGCCATCCTGCGGCAAATCGAACTGCATCAGCGCGAGGTGAGCGGCGACGGTATGCCCTACGGACTCAACCTAATGCTGAGAGCCCTCGGCGCGGCGACCCATTACGGTGATGCCATCGCTGCACTCGATCTTGAGCCGGTAATTGCCACCCTGCGGGAGCGAGTAAAAGATAGCAACTACCTGCCCGAACTGATCCGCCGTCTGTTGCTTGATAACCCGCATCGGGTGCGACTGATTGTGGCACCTGACGCGGCACTATCGGCCAGTCGAGACACTGCAGAAGCAGAACGCCTTGCAGCAATGAAGGACAACCTCAGCGGCAATCATACTGCCGAGATTCTCGATTTGGCGGCACGACTTCGAGAACGACAAGGCCAAAAAGATGACCCGGATATCTTGCCTCGCGTCGCGCTGTCAGACATTCCTGCGGAGACACCCTCGGCAGAGCCGGTGATTGAATCGGGTGAGTCCACCCATTATCGATACACCGCGGGCACCAATGGCATCATCTACCAACAGTGGGTGAGCCCGCTGCCAGCGCTGACAGCCACCGAACTGCAACATCTGCCGCTAGTGACTGCTCTGATGCCCGAAGTGGGTGTGGGCGAACTTGGTTACCTTGAAACACAGGAGCGCCATTCCGCGACTGTGGGATCGCTTAGTACCGCTGTGAGCAGTCGCGCGCACCGGGACAACGAACAAACCAGCGACAGTTTCTTTGTGCTCTCGTCCAAGGCACTGGCAGATCGTATGCAGCCCCAGTTGGAGCTGATGTCCGATACGCTGCAGGCGGCTCGCTTTGACGAGCAGTCGCGTATTCGTGATTTGGTGAGCCAAATGCGCGCGCGCCGGGATCAAAGCATCACGGGAAGCGGACACGCGCTGGCCATGACCGCTGCCTGTGCCGGCATGAGCCCCCTTGCACAGCAAGGTCACGAGCAGGGAGGACTGTCAGGTATACGAAAACTGCGTGCCCTCGACGATGTTCTTAAGGACGAGGGAGAACTGGAGGCGTTTGCTCATTCGCTAGGCGCCATCCATCAGAAACTGGCGACTGCAGGCGCGCCGCTACTGTGCACCGTGGCTGATGACCCCAATATCGTCGCCGCGAGCGAGGCATCTTGCTCACATGCGGCGGCGCTATCGGCCGGGGCCAGCAATGGCATCTCGCTCGCACCGGTTCGCGAAGCACGGCAAGAGATGTGGGTGACCAACACCCAGGTCAATTTCTGTGCCAAAGCCTATCCCACGGTGCCGTCGGGACATGCCGATGCGCCGGCGCTATCGGTATTGGCGGCGTTTCTGCGCAATGGCTTCTTACATCGCACTATTAGAGAGCAAGGCGGCGCCTATGGTGGCGGTGCCAGCCATGATCCCAATATCGCCGCATTCCGTTTCTTCTCCTACCGCGACCCACGGTTGGTCGAGACGCTGGAGGACTTTGACGCTGCCATCGAGTGGATGTTGCAAACACAGCACGAACAGCTTGCGCTGGAAGAAGCAATACTCAGCGTGATGGGCAGTCTGGACAAACCCGGTTCGCCGGCGGGTGAGGCGAAGCGGGACTTCCATGAGCGACTATTTGGGCGAACCGCAGAGCACCGCAAGATCCTACGCGCAGGCATTGTCGGAACGACGATCGACGATCTACGCCGCGTCACCGAGACCTACTTGAAACCTGAACGCGCCAGCACTGCGGTGATCACCCATTCCGGAGGCGCCGATATCATTGCCCAGCGGCAACTCCCCCTCACCCGGCAGGATCTGCTGTGAGGGTTAAGGCAACGCCATCGTCATCTGCGGCCCATGCGGCAACAAACTGTTCACGGGACCACCACTGAAAACCCTGCGACGGGTCGGCGAGGATGACTCGCTGACCCGCCAGCCCGACCAGCACACTAAAATGCGGGCCACTCGGAAGAGTGAGATGCACCAAGGCAGGTAATTTCATTGCGTGGAGCTTGCGCTGGCTGATTGTGCCGAGTATCGGCTGCCAGCCGAGCGCCTCCGCCATCATGGCCAGTTGTAGCAGGCTGAAACCCTCTCTTCTAATCCGATCAGGTTCAGCGGTGCCCTGCGGCACCATCGCAGCCAACGCAGCCGGGTCCGCCAATTCTGAATCATGAAATGACAGCAGGGTTGCCAAGGCCGCGGGCCCACAGTCAAAGGTCGATTGCTGCTTGATAACAGTGACCGGCAGCATCCTGGGCGGTTGGGAGAGGCTGTGGGGACTGCTCGTCATCAGGCCCAGAAAAACAGCAACGCCCCCGGCAACGGATCGCGTTGCTGTTCTCGATGAGTTCCAGATACAGGATCCCGCCACAGTGCCTACGACAATGACACCTGTTTTTTGGCGCGACGCTCCAGCCAGATCACCAATACCGCGGCACCACTAAAGTAGACCGTGAGTGCGACCCCTAGTGGGATGAGCGCTCCCGCCACGGCGCTGACGCCAGCGACCAGCACCGCCCAGCACAGCAACGCAGGCACGATGGCGATACAAAAGTACCGCTCCCGTGCTCGCGTCGCGGCGTCCTGAGCGAGTTTACGGCGCAACTTCTCCACCGCGTTAGGCTCGGCATCGTGCTGATCCACAGCCCCCACGCTCAATGTGCCGGTTCTTTGTCGGCATAAAAGGGCACATAGATCCCCCAGAAGAATGAGGCCAGCGCGATATCTACTGCCGCCATACCCAGCACGTAGGGCAACACTTTGCCTCTGACTTGAGCGGCCTCCAAAGCAGAAACCGTCCTGGTGTGCTCATCCTGAAACGGTGACTGCCCCAACTGCAGCGCCAATACCTCCGCATTAACTTGTGTGGGATAAGGTGCTGAGGCTGCATAGCTAAGCTGAGAACAACTCATTGCCAATCCACCGGCGATACAAATCCATTTGTTCATTCATCTGCTCCTGATCACTTTGTTGGCGATCACGTCGGCTTTCGCCCTTCTCGAGCCGAAAGCCCTGACCGTTCATCCAGTGTGCCAACCGGACTATTGCCCGACCACGTCATGGGCGAGCACAATTACCCAGCGCACCGTTAAGGTCGCGAATGAACAGGAGAAGATTCCATGATGGTGAAGCGTGTGGCAGGGGCGATCGGTGCGGAACTCAAAGCCGTCAACCTGGCCGACGGTATCGACGCCGAGCTGGCCAGTACGCTGCGTGCCCTCCTCAACGAGCACGAGGTGCTGTTTTTACGTGATCAGGCCATCGAGCCTGCGGCGCAAAAAGCACTGGCTGAGATCTTCGGGCCGCTCCAAACCCACCCGGCTTACAACACGGTTGAGGGCTTGCCTGAAGTGATGATTCTGGAGAGTACCCGGGAGAACCCCTCCAAGATTGAGGTCTGGCATTCGGACATGACTTTTCGTCAGCATCCACCCTCGGTCACCGTCCTGCGCGGCATTACGATTCCCGAGGTTGGTGGCGACACGCTGTTTGCGAGCATGACCGCCGCCTACGAGGCACTTTCACCCGGTATGCAGCAGTATCTGGATGGGCTGGTTGCGGTGCACGATTTTAGTCACGGCTTCAAAGAGAGCCTGACCGAACCCGGGGGCCGTGAACGTCTGGCAGACGCTGTGGCCGCCAACCCGCCAGTGCGTCACCCGGTAGTGCAAATCCACCCGGAAACCGGCAAAAAAGTGCTGTTCGTCAATGCCTTGTTCACCACTCACATTGACGGTCTACCGCCACTCGAGTCGGCCGAGGTACTGCAGTTTCTCTGGCGCCACGCCAGCCTGCCGGAGTTCACCTGTCGCTTTAACTGGCAACCGAACAGCATGGTGCTGTGGGATAACCGCAGTACCCAGCACAAGCCCGTGAATGATTTCTTTCCTGCAACGCGGCGCCTGCACCGCGTGGTGAGCGAGGGCGATCAGCCCTACTGATTAGCCTTGATGTCTGCCAGGTAGCGGTTCACTTCGCGCCGCACCAGAGGCGCGAACAGATACAGCATAAGCACGTTCGGCAAGGCAATTAAAAAGGTCATGGCGTCTGAGAAATCGAGTACTGCGCGCAGCTCGAGCATACAGCCCAACGCAATAAAGGCGCAAAAGATCATCTGGAAAACAATGCTCTTCACTCTCCCTTCGCCCAACAGGTAGGTCCAACCCTTGAGACCGTAGTAAGACCAAGCCAATGCACTCGAGAAAGCGAAGAGCAGCGCCGCCACCGCGATCACATAAGGCGCCCAAGCAAAGTGCCAGGCAAACGCGGCGGAGGTGAGCTCGATTCCCGCAAGCCCTGACCCCATTAGCCCCTGGGGGATAGCTGTAGTCAGGACCACCAGCGAGCTCAATGAGCACACGATCACAGTGTCAATGAAAGGCTCCAATAGCGCCGTGATACCTTCAGAGGCCGGCTGCTCGGTCTTCACCGCAGAGTGCGCAATAGACGCTGAACCAATACCGGCTTCGTTGGAAAAAAGCGCCCTCTGAAAGCCGATCACCATGGCGCCCAGAATGCCACCCGATGCCGCCTGTCCGGTAAAGGCCTCCGAGACGACCAAGGCCAGCGCCGCGGGCAAGTGTTCTGCGCTGAGGCCGATCACTACCACCGCAGCAATTACATAGATGAGCCCCATCACAGGCACCAGCACCGCCGCCACCTGTGCGATGGATCGTATGCCGCCAATAATCACGGCCGCAATGACCGCCGCCAGCGCGAGCCCGAACAGCCAGCCACGGTCAGCAAAAAAAGAGGTCTCTCCGCCGGTGATCACCACGAACTGCGCAAAGGCCTGATTGGACTGAAACATATTGCCAATGCCCAAACAGCCAATGACCAACGCCAATGCATAGAAAGTGCCAAAGCCCTTGCCGATGCCTGGCCAACCCCGCTCTCGAAAATAGGCCTCCATATAAAACATCGGGCCACCCGAAACCGAACCGTCAGCGTTATAGCGCCGATACTTAACGCCCAGCGTGCATTCCACCAGCTTGGTCGACATCGACAAAAGCCCAGCGATGAACAGCCAGAACGCCGCACCCGGGCCACCGAGGGAGATCGCCACGGCCACGCCGCCAATGTTGCCCACGCCAACTGTGCCGGACACCGCAGTCGCGACCGCCTTGAAGTGACTGATCTCACCGCGGGCATCAGGATCCGCGAAATCTCCGCGGGCGTGGCGAATCGCCAGCCACAGCGCTCGAACATTGATCAGCCGCAAGTAAAATGTGAAAAACAAGCCGGCCACCGCCGTCCAGATAACAATAAGCGGCACGTCAGTGCCTGCAATCGGCACCGTATAAAAAACGATGGAAGATAGCGCTTCTGCGATGGGGCCGAGTTGCGCCTCGACCCACTGGTCGGGAGACAGGCTCACCCCCACTGCACCGTGTGGCGCAGTACTTTTTGGTAACCGTTGAAGCTGGGCACCTCGTCGAGCAGACCCTTTTCCTTCAACAACGCGCGGAAACCGGGCAAGCGGTAACAGGGCGCACCGGGCAACAGGTGATGCTCGAGATGGTAGTTGACGAAATGCGGGGCCATCAGAAAGCGCTGCCAAACCGGCGCTTCAACCGTCCGGGTATTGAAACGGGGGTCGGGGTTGTCCGCATCGGGCACTGCGGCGTGTTCTGCTATCTGCCTGAGTCGCGCCACCAGCATGTAAGACGTTAGCAGGCTCGCAAACCATAACCACCAGGTCCAGCCGATGCCCAGCCGTATCAAAATCATGGCCAAGGCGGCCTGCACCAAGACCTGCTTCAGTAACAACGATTTGCCATCCGAGCTTTGGCCACCGAAGTGAACCAACCCGCCACGCAGGATTCCGGCTATCAATTTGAAGCCTGTTTGCCCCGTCAGATCCCGCACCACCTTGCGCCGGAAGCTTTTGCCATCGACAGGGTACGCCCGGTAATTGCGCAGGTCGGGGTCATCGGGCGTCCCGGCGAGGCGGTGGTGATCGAGATGCCCGGTGGCGTAGGCAGTCAGATCATTGAGCGTTGGCAGCGCACACAGCCACTGCCCCACCCAGTGATTCAGAGCGCGGCTGGCGAATAAGGTGTTGTGCCCCGCCTCATGCATGAGTACGGACAATCCCAGTTGGCGCCCAGCCAACAGTGCCCAGACCAATAAGATCGTTACCGGATGTGGCAAAGCGCCCGCAAGTAGCAGCAACCCAATCGTCAGCGCCCAGGTAGAGAGCACCAGCCACCACGCCCACAGATCGCTTCGGCTGAGCACCTGCTCTCGCTCTGCGGTCGTCAGATAATCATTGATCTTTAGCATGCCCACCTCTTCATGGACCAATTATCAGTGATTTGCACGTTACCGCAAACGGGGCGCTTGCACGGCGTTGCAACCACTTAAAGCGCTGGAACTAGTCATGGCATGACATGTGCTTATGGGCCTGCGCGGCCACAGCACGTTTAGAAAGGGAAAACGCGCGGCAACAGCGCCAGCACCACAATCGAATACGAAAGCGATACCAACCATCCAAAGCGCAGGTAATCCGCACGGGTGTAGCCGCCGAGGTTCTGCACCATCAG
>CALKMV010000077.1 GCA_938091485.1 uncultured Luminiphilus sp. | reverse complement strand
ACCACCATCTACAACCGACCACTTCTCACTTTGCAGCAGTCCGTCAACATCAAAGCCATGGCACATATCACCGGCGGCGGCATTCTGGAAAATCTGCCCAGAGTGTTACCCGAGGGGTTAGGGGCACGTGTGCGTCGCGACAGCTGGTCGCTAGCACCTGTCTTTGAGTGGTTGCAGGCTGGCGGCAACATCGACGAGTTGGAGATGATGCGCACGTTCAACTGTGGTGTGGGCATGATTCTGGTGGTTGCAGCCGAGCACACCGCCGATACCCTGAGCCAGCTTGACGCGCTGGGCCTGTCGGGCTGGGAACTAGGTGATATCTCTGACGACGCGGTCGGAGTGGCACTCTGCTAGGACTTCCATTGTGACAAAATGTGTCGTTGTATTGCTGTCGGGCCGGGGTTCAAATTTCCAGTCGTTACTGAACGCGAGCCTCGAGGGATCATTGGGCGGCGAGATTTCGCTGGTGGTCAGCAATCGCCCCGGCGCCGGCGGGCTCGCGATCGCTCATGACGCAGGCATTGAGACCGCCCTGATCGACCATCAACGCTACCCGACTCGAGAGACCTTTGATCAAGACCTAGCAGGGGTTGTGGATAGTGCGCAACCTGACTTGGTAGTGCTGGCGGGCTTCATGCGCATCCTGACTGTGGATTTCGTTGAACGCTTTTCCAGACGGCTGATGAATATCCATCCCTCGCTACTCCCGCTGTATCCAGGCTTGCACACCCACCAACGCGCGTTGGACAACGGTGACACACACGCCGGAGCAACCGTGCATTACGTCACCGGGGAACTCGATGGTGGTCCGCCGGTCCTTCAGGCAAGGGTACCGATCCATGCGGGGGATGACGCCGATACACTAGCCGCGCGGGTTCTGGAGGAAGAGCATCGTATTTACCCCACGGCTGTAAACTGGCACCTGACCGGCCGACTAACATGGCATGCCGGCGACCTGTTGAGAGATGGCGGGCCGGTGCCGCCATCGGGAGAACTGTGGGAGGACCCGTCATGAAGCTTTGGCAAGTCACCGGTCTATTGATCGGGACGCTATACACCGCGCCGCCAGCAATGGCAGATACGGCGCTGTCGCTCTACACAGCAGAGTACAAGACCAAAGTGTCCGGGCTGGGCGTAACACTCACACGCACCCTCTCGGAAGAAGACGGCCGCTACCACCTCAGTCAAGGCGGCAAGAAGGGCTTTATCGTCAAGTTGAGCGAAGACTCCCATTTCTCGGTTCAAGGCGAGCACATCGTGGGTGAGCACTTCGTCTATCAATTGCGCGGGGTCAGCAATCGCCGGCGCGAGGTGCTGTTTGATGAAGATGCCGGAACCATCCGCAGCCTGCGGAAGAAAGAGTGGACTGAGCACCCCTGGTCGCCTGAGGTGCTGGACCGCTTAAGCCAGCAAGAGCAAATGCGCCTCACACTATTACTAGCAGATGCGCCCCCCGCACGCATCTCTCTATCCATCGTCGATGGTCCGAAAGTGAAGGTGAAACATTTCGATCTGATCGAAGTCGCGCTTCTCGAGACACCGGTCGGCACGCTCAATACCGTTCACTACCGACTGATACACGACGAACCCCAGGAGCGCAGTTCTGACACGTGGCTGGCGGTCGACCACGATTATCTGATGGTCCGCACTCAGCATGTCGAGCATGGCTCAGAGACGGTGATTCAGCTGGAGAGCGCTACCATTGGCGGACAGGTCGTCACCGGGCCTTCGCCCTGACCTCTCTGGCCCGACGCGGGCCTTTCGCCGTCGGACTTAGCGACCCCTATGAACGCGCCTAGGCCCTGGGAAGCGTGACGCCCCGCTGCCCTTGATACTTACCACCCCGGTCAGCATAGCTCGTCTCGCAGACCTCATCGGACTCAAAGAACAGCATTTGTGCCACACCCTCATTGGCGTATATTTTGGCCGGTAAGGTCGTGGTATTGGAAAATTCCAACGTGACGTGGCCCTCCCATTCCGGCTCGAGTGGCGTCACGTTGACGATGATGCCGCACCGCGCGTAAGTCGACTTACCCAAACAAATGGTCAGCACATTGCGAGGGATTCGAAAGTACTCCACCGTGCAAGCCAATGCGAAGGAGTTAGGAGGAATCACACAGACGTCCCCTTCGACATGGACAAAGCTGTCCTCGTCAAAATGCTTGGGGTCGACCGTCGCTGAATGAATATTGGTGAACACCTTAAACTCTCGCGAGCACCGCACGTCGTAGCCATAGCTAGAGGTGCCGTAAGAAATCAGTCGCCGGTCACCGTCCATCCTTACCTGATCGGGGGCGAAAGGCTCGATCATGCCCTCCTGCTCTGCCATGCGGCGAATCCATCGGTCTGACTTAATACTCAAGGGTGTTCTCCTGCTACTAAATGTGGGTGATGAGCGTCTTCAATCACCCATGCTGATGACGGGCGCCGCTGCCGGCTGCTGCTGCCCCAAGGCAGCCATCATTTGTGTGGCGGCGTTTCGATAAATTTCTGCGATCGCCCCATCTGGCTCTGCCAATACCACAGGCTGTCCAGCGTCGGAGTATTCACGTATCGCTTTATCCAGAGGAATTTGACCCAGCAGCGGCACTTCGTAACGCGCGGCCAGCTGCTGCCCGCCCGCCTCGCCAAAGAGGGGCTCCACATGTCCGCACTGGGTGCAGACATGCGCTGCCATATTCTCGATCAAACCCAGCACCGGGACTTCGACTTTTTGAAACATCTCTATGCCCTTACGCGCATCGAGCAGCGCAATATCTTGCGGCGTTGTGACGATCACAGCGCCCGCGAGAGTCGCCCGCTGTGCCAGGGTCAGCTGGATGTCTCCGGTACCCGGTGGCATATCAACCAAAAGCACATCGAGGTCGCCCCACAGGGTTTTTTCTAATAGCTGTGCCATCGCCGAGCTGGCCATGGGTCCGCGCCATACCATGGGCGTGTTAGCGGCGCTCAGATAGCCCATGGACATGGTTTTTAACCCATGAGCCTCCACCGGCAAAAGGAACTCCCCGTCCTGCTGATCGGGCGTGACACTGTCAGACACGCCCAACATGTGTTGCTGGCTGGGCCCGTAGATGTCGGCATCCAGCAAACCCACAGACAGCCCTTGCTGTTGGAGAGCCGCGGCCAGATTAGTGGTAACGGTTGACTTGCCGACCCCTCCTTTCCCGGAGGCGACGGCAACCACATGGTGGGGGGATGGCACCACTTTTATCCTTGTTCAAAGCTACGAAGTAAGTATACCGCGCCGGCCCCACCTTCCGATCACCGTCCACAGCGAAAACAACGAAAATCCGGTAGACTGCGCGCCGTTTCATGCCGGATCGCGCGCCCCATGAGTACCACCCCGAGACACATTCTGGTGACGTCGGCATTACCCTATGCCAACGCCCCCCTGCACCTCGGGCATATGCTGGAGCAGGTTCAGACGGATATCTGGGTACGTTTTCAACGCTCTCGGGGTCACCACTGCCGTTACGTGTGTGCCGACGACGCCCACGGTACGGCCATCATGCTCTCTGCAGAAGCCGCAAATCGCACGCCAGAAGAGCATATCGCCGCGATTCAGGCGCAGCACGAGCGAGACTCGGCCGGCTTTCTGATCCATTTCGACCACTACCATTCAACCCATTCGCCAGAAAATCAGCGCTGGTCAGAGACTATTTTCGAGCGGCTAAAGGCGGGCGGGCATATTGCAGTGCGCGAAATCACCCAAGCCTACGACCCCGAAAAAGGCCTGTTTCTTGCAGATCGATTCATCAAAGGTACGTGCCCAAAGTGTAAAGCCCCGGATCAGTACGGCGACAACTGCGAGGCCTGTGGTGCAACCTATTCCCCCGCCGACCTCATTGACCCGGTGTCAGCGCTCTCAGGCGCCGCGCCCGTTGATAAAACCTCGAGCCACCTGTTCTTCCAGCTTGATCATTTCGAGACCCTGCTGACTGACTGGATCAATAGCGGCCAACTGCAGCCCCCGATTGCCAACAAGCTGAAAGAATGGCTCGACGCAGGATTGCAGGACTGGGACATCAGTCGGGATGCGCCCTACTTCGGTTTCGAGATCCCCGGGCACCCGGGAAAGTACTTCTATGTCTGGCTTGATGCACCGATCGGATATATGGCCAGCCACGAGGTCCTGTGCCGCGACCAGGGCGATGACTTCGACGCTTACTGGCTGCCCGGGGGCGACACCGAGTTGTATCACTTCATCGGCAAAGACATTGTCAACTTTCACGGCTTGTTTTGGCCTGCCATGCTAGACAGCGCTGGTCTAAGGCAACCCACGGCGGTATACGCCCATGGTTTTCTGACAGTCAACGGGGTCAAAATGTCCAAGAGCCGGGGCACTTTTATCCTCGCGGATACTTATTTGAACCACCTCGATCCAGAATATTTGCGTTACTACTATGCCGCCAAGCTCTCGAGTGGCGTCGACGACATTGATCTCAACCTTGATGACTTTGTGCAGCGCGTCAACTCGGATCTGATCGGCAAAGTCGTCAATATCGCCAGTCGCTGCGCCGGATTCCTGCGCAAGAAGTTTGACAATCAGATGAGTGGTGTCTGCGCGGAGCCAGAATTGGTCCAGTCGTTTATTGACGCGGGTGACCAGATCGCTGTGCTTTATGAGGCCAGAGAGTTCAATCGTGCCATGCGGGAGATCATCTCCCTCGCAGACCGTGCCAATCAGTATATTGATGACAAGAAGCCCTGGGTGATGGCTAAGGATGAGACGCTCGAGAGCGACGTTCAGGCAGTCTGTTCTGTAGGTGTGAATCTTTTCCGCGTGCTCGCCACGTATCTCAAGCCGGTGCTGCCCGCAATGGCCGAAAAATCAGAGACTTTCCTGCAGTGCTCTCTCGACTGGACGACTCTTGCGGCGCCGCTGGTCGCGCATGAACTCGCCCCGTTTGAGCCACTGTTGCAGCGCGTCGATGCGGACGTGGTGACCGAAATGGTTGAGGCCAGCAAAAACGGGTCCTGAACCCCCACATACTTCCTGCCGGACACCTGATATATTGCTTATCATTGCGGTTTTGAGCCGATTTTAGTCTGCCGCAGGGGGATAACATGCTGGGTGATATCGCGCTGCTCTTGGTGGGCGCGGTCCTGGTCAACAACTTCGTGTTGGTGCAGTTTCTGGGACTGTGCCCCTTCATGGGCGTGTCCAACAAACTCGAGACCGCCATGGGCATGTCCGTTGCCACCACCTTTGTGCTGACGCTGGCGTCGGTCTGCAGCTATCTGACCTATAACTACCTGCTTATACCACTCGATCTCGCTTATTTACGAACCATCAGTTTTATTCTGGTGATCGCTGTAGTGGTGCAGTTCACCGAAATGGTAGTGCGCAAAACCAGTCCGCTTTTGCATCGGGTTCTCGGCGTTTTCCTACCGCTGATTACCACCAATTGTGCAGTTCTGGGTGTGGCACTACTGAACATCAACCAAGCCCATAATTTTGTTGAATCGCTTTTTTATGGACTGGGGGCAGCACTCGGATTCTCACTGGTTCTGGTGCTCTTTGCGGCCATGCGCGAGCGATTGACCGTTGCCGATGTGCCCGAACCCTTTCAGGGTGCCGCCATTGGCATGATTACAGCGGGGCTGGCCTCCCTCGCCTTCATGGGCTTTGCGGGGCTGATCTGATGTTGGCCATGCTCAGCGACCAACCGCTCATGGCTGCGCTCAGCGCACTGTTGGGTCTCGGCGCTATTTTCGGCGCTTTGCTGGGCTTTGCCGCCATCCGCTTTCGCGTTGAGGGGAATCCCATCAGCGAGCAAATCAATGCACTCCTTCCTCAGACCCAGTGTGGTCAGTGTGGCTATCCGGGTTGCAGACCGTACTCCGAGGCTATTGCAGATGGGGATGCCATCAATAAGTGCCCGCCGGGTGGAGAAGAAACCATTCAGGCGCTGGCCGATCTGTTAGATGTCGAGCCCCAGCCTCTGGACGCTGAGCACGGCACTGAGAAAGAACCCGTGGTGGCCTTGATCAGAGAGGACGAATGCATTGGTTGCACTAAATGTATTCAAGCCTGCCCGGTGGATGCCATCCTCGGTGCCGCCAAGGTCATGCATACCGTCATTGCGGACGAATGCACAGGGTGCGACCTGTGTATTGAGCCGTGCCCCGTTGACTGTATTGACCTCGTGCCTCGTAAAGAGGGCATCGGTTTCTGGCACTGGCCGCTTCCCGAGGACAGGGCGCCGCGCTTCGACGTGATTGCGACCGATGCCGGGACGCGGGACGCCGCATGAGAACAATCCACGATATTCACGGTGGCATCCATCCGCCCGAGCGTAAAACGCTATCGCGCCCGGGTGAATTGGGGCCAGCGCCCATACCATCCGTTTTAGTGCTACCCCTGCGCCAGCACCTCGGCGTGCCAGCGTTACCGATCGTGAATGTGGGAGACCGTGTATTAGGTGGACAACTCATCGCCGAGGCACAGGGCGTGATGAGTGTGCCAGTGCACGCCCCAACGTCCGGCCTAGTGACGGCCATCGAAGCGCGGCCCATCGCTCACGCATCCGGGCTTGAAGACCAGTGCATTGTGATCGCAACCGATGGTCACGATGAGTGGCTGCCCTTCACCGGTATCGCTGACTGGCGAGGTGTGGACGCCGCCGAGCTGGTAGAGCGCGTGCGGTCGGCCGGCATTGCCGGCATGGGCGGCGCAGGCTTTCCCACCGCCGTAAAACTGAATCCGGGGCCTGCGCGTTCGATTGAGACGCTGCTGGTCAACGGCACCGAGTGTGAACCCTATATCACCGCCGATGACACCCTGATGCAATGCCAGGCAGATGAACTGATCGAGGGAGCGCAGATTCTGGCGCACATCATTTCAGCGGAATCAATTCTCATCGGCATTGAAGACAACAAGCCTGACGCCATTGCCAGCGTCGAGGCCGCGATCACGCGATCGGGCGCCGAGATTGAGCTGGCGACCTTCCCCACCAAGTACCCATCGGGTGGCGAAAAGCAGATCATCGAAATCCTGACCGGCCAGCAGGTGCCCTCAGGCGGGATCCCTGCAGATCTTGGTCTAGTGTGCGTCAACCCGGGCACGGCGGTCGCCGCCAAGCGGGCCATCATCGATGGTGCGCCACTGACGCATCGCATTGTCACACTGACCGGCGAGGCGCTGGCCTCGCCGCAAAATGTGATCGCCTGTCTGGGCACGCCCATCATGGCGCTGCTCACGCACGCGGGCCTCAGTGCCGCACCCCAGCAACGTATTATCCACGGTGGCCCGATGATGGGATTTGCCGTCTCGGATCTGACCGCACCGATCACTAAAATCACCAACTGTCTGCTCGCCCCGACACCCGTTGAGTTGCCCTTACCGGAGCCGGCGAAGCCCTGCATCCGCTGTGGGCACTGCGCAGAAGCCTGCCCCGCGTCGCTGCTTCCACAACAACTCTATTGGTATGCAAGGGCCAAGGATCAGGAGCAGCTGGCAGAACATCGCTTGTTTGACTGCATTGAGTGCGGCGCCTGCTCATATGTCTGCCCAAGCCAGATACCACTGGTGCAGTACTACCGTGCGGCCAAGGGACAAATCCGTGATAGCGAGCAGGAAAAACAGCGCTCGGATAACTCGCGAGAGAGATTTGAGGCCCGTCAGGCTCGCCTGGAGAGCGAAGCCGCGGAGAGAGAAGCCAAGCGCGCTGCCCGCAAAGCCGCGGCACAAAGTAAAGCGGCCGAGGGCGGGGTTGATCCCATTCAGGCGGCCATTGAGCGAGCCAAGGCGCGCAAAGAAGACCAGAGCACAAAGCAGGAGCAGACTCCTTGAGCCTGCTCAAGGTCACCTCTCCCCACGCCTCAGGGCAGAGCCGGGTATCCGCAGTGATGCGAGATGTCCTTGTGGCGACGTTACCCGGGATCCTAGTGCTAACCGGTTATTTTGGACCCGGCACACTGGTCAACATCATTTTTGGCGGCCTGATTGCTGTCGCCTGCGAATACGCCATTGTGGCGCTTCGTGGTCGCGACCCAAAGGTCGCAGTGGCCGATCTAAGCGTGCTTGTCACTTCTACATTGCTGTGCATCGCACTACCGCCCTACGCCCCTTGGTGGCTGATTGTGATCGGCGTGTTGACGGCGGTTCTGCTGGGCAAGCAGGTGTTTGGCGGCTTGGGCTACAACCCTTTCAACCCCGCTATGGTGGGTTATGTGGTGCTGCTGATCTCCTTCCCCGTTCAGATGAGCGCCTGGGCCTCGCCAAGAGGTTTGGCGGAGGTTCCTGGCCTCACTGACACCTTCCGCCACGTCTTTGCATCGACAACGATCGATGCTGTCACAGCCGCCACGCCGCTGGACTTGCTGCGACAAAATACCGGGCTGCTGTTTAAGGATTTGCTCACCGGTAGCCCCGAGCTCACTGGCTGGGGAGGTATCGGTTGGTTCGAGACCAATCTCGCATTTCTTTTGGGTGGTGTCTGGCTACTTTATCGGCGGGTGTTTACCTGGCATGCGCCGATCGCAATGCTTGCCGCACTCGCTGTCTGTGCGCTCATGGGCTACGACGGTGGCAGCTCCCAAAGCGGCGGGAGCGCACTGTTCCACCTGTTCAGCGGCGCCACCATGTTCGCAGCATTTTTCATTATTACTGACCCTGTCAGCTCCGCGGTGTCGAATAAAGGCCGGCTGGTATTCGGCGCGCTAATCGGGGTCTTAATTTATCTCATTCGCACGCTGGGCAACTACCCGGACGCCGTGGCTTTTGCAGTACTGATCCTGAATTTCTGTGCGCCCTTTATCGACCACTACACCCAGCCCAAGGTTTACGGCACAGGGGGTCGCGAGTCATGAAGTGGCTGGCCTCCATCGGCCTCAGCGGCACAATACTGGCCCTGTTTGCAGCCATCACCTCCGTTGCCATCGGCTGGACCTACCTCGGTACCAAAGCGCAAATCGACCTTGAGGTGCGGCGCGCAGAGGCTCGACAGCTACTGGAGATCTTTCCACCGGACACACACGATAATGACATCGTTGACGACGTGTTCGAGGTCGCTGCAGAGACCACGCTCCTTGGAGTCCGTGAGCCCCGTCAGGGTTATCGTGTGAGACAGGGGAATACCATCATCGGCGTCATTCTGCCCGCCACCGCCCGAGACGGTTATAGCGGTGACATCCGCGCTTTGGTAGGCATCCGTCGGGACGGCTCAATTGCAGGCGTGCGCGTTGTGGCACATCGGGAAACCCCAGGACTTGGTGACAAGGTTGATCTGCGCAAATCCGACTGGATCCTCGATTTCAAAGAGCGAAGCCTGACCAACCCTGCGATGAATGGCTGGAATGTCAAAAAAGAGGGCGGCGTGTTCGATCAGTTCACCGGTGCAACCGTCACCCCTCGCGCAGTGATCCTCGCCACGCGCCGGGCACTCGAATACGCTACCCTGAACGCAGAAACACTATTTGAGACCGGAGCAGACTCGGCATGAGCAGCACTTCTTATCGCCAGCTGACGCTCAACGGACTTTGGAAGAATAACCCCGCCTTGGTCCAGTTGTTGGGCCTGTGCCCTCTGCTTGCAGTCACGGCCTCCACTGTTAATGCGTTGGGACTGGCGGCAGCAACGCTCTTCGTACTGGTGGTATCCAATACATCCGTGTCGCTCATCCGCTCCTTGGTGTCCGACACCATCCGGCTCCCTGTATTTGTGATGATCATCGCTGCGGCGGTGACTGTCACCGAACTGTTGATGCAGGCTTACAGCTACGAGCTGTATCAGATACTCGGTATTTTCCTGCCGCTCATCACGACCAACTGCATCATTCTGGGTCGGGCCGATGCCTTTGCCCGCAAAAACGCACTCCCTGCTGCGCTATATGACGGTTTCATCATGGGCGTGGGCTTCGGCGCCGTATTGGTGTTGCTAGGGGCTATCCGTGAATTACTGGGGACAGGTGCGCTTTTTGCCGACATGCAGCTTTTGTTCGGCGCGGGGGCGGAGTCCTGGCGCTGGCAGGTATTTAACGTGGACTACCCCTTTCTGGTGGCGATCCTCCCACCCGGCGCGTTTCTGGTCACAGGATGTCTGATTGCACTCAAGAACCAGGTCGACACCAGTCTTGAGCGACGCGCCAAAGCGCAGGCCGAGGCGCCGGTCGCGGGCAGTAAGCGGGTGCGGGTAACCGGAACCGTATCTTAGATGGGCTGCTTGTCGCGCCTATTCAGCTAGTCGGCCAGTAGTGCATCTCCCGGTACCAGTGTGCCCAGCATCTCCTCTACGGCCGCCATATCCATGCCAGCGTCCTCTGCGTCACAGGCATAGGTGCAATACAGCAGCGCGACACCGTGACTGAGGTACCACTCCTGCAGAACCGTCCCCTCTTCGGTGAACTCACCCGTCACGCCCGAAAATTCACCAAAGACGACGCTGACCCAACTGCTGACCTCTGGCGACTCCGTTTGAGCGATCTCTGAGAGACTAGGCCCGGGAGCATCAACCGGCTCACGAACCAGGGCGGTGATCGCCAGCTCACCAATACCATCTTGATCGGTAATCAGCACACTGCCCTCTTCCTGCTCCGCTGACCACTCGGGGGGCAACATTAGGCACCAGTAATCAGTCTCAACGATGTTCATAACCAATGCTCCTTGTGAGGGCGATGATGCTTGGACGCGCCCATTTCAACGCGCCCATGTGGGTCAGCGAACATTAGTGTGCGGACACTATGCTTACGCCACGCTCCTGCGCTCTACGGTGCGCAGCTTACTGCCCGATTGTGAAGTCTATATCACAGATTGGCATAATGCCCGCGATATTCCCGTCAGCGCCGGTAAGTTCGACGTGGAAGACTACACACTCTATATCGCAGAATTCATAAGGGAGCTTGGAGCGGACACCCATGTCATCGCTGTGTGCCAGCCCGGACCCATTGCGCTTGTCGCTACAGCCTATCTGGCCGCCACAACCCCCGAGGCGCAGCCCGCGAGCCTCACTTTGATTGGCG
>CALKMV010000076.1 GCA_938091485.1 uncultured Luminiphilus sp. | reverse complement strand
CTGAGTGCGCAGAGCTCCCCGAGATGGGCGAGTATATGCACCAGAGTTGGTTCGACGGCGCCGATCGCTACTGCAAAGACACGTTCTTGCTCATCAAGTACCTCGGCACCGATTTTTTGCCGCGGCTTTTTCGCATCAAGGCAGCGTTAGATCGCTGGCTCGAGAAAATACCGGGTCTTCCCAATCGCCCCGCCGATCATCTGTTGCAGAGATTGTCACAGTGGTGGCCGGATCATTTGCCCAGACGGATGCGCGAGTATCGTCAAAGCTACGAGCACCATCTGATCCTGGTGGGTGCAGACACGGCCATTGCCGAGATGCGGCAGGTGCTCCATGACGTCACCAGAGAGGGAGATGCCGGGGCGTTT
Source organism: uncultured Luminiphilus sp. (assembly GCA_938091485.1). Lineage (GTDB taxonomy): Bacteria > Pseudomonadota > Gammaproteobacteria > Pseudomonadales > Halieaceae > Luminiphilus. The sequence goes on along the minus strand of CALKMV010000076.1, from coordinate 4,715 downwards.
TTCGAGTGCTCGCCCAAAGAGGGCCAGGCCGCGTTATTGCATCGCATGGTCGCAGGGGGGTCCCCGGCGCGTTACAACCTGATTCACGCGAAAGAGACCAACGGCATCTTGGCGTTTGATGTGGCGCTGCCGCGTAATTATGCGAGTTGGTATGAGTTCTTGCCTGAGGACCTGCTCGATCAATTTGCGGCGCCCTACCGCGGCGGCCACTTTATGTGTCATGTATTTCATTGGGACTTTGTAGTGAAGGCCGGGGTGGACCGGGAGGCAGTAACGGAGCGAATGATGTCTTTACTCGATGGCATCGGCGCCAAATACCCCGCTGAGCATAATGTGGGGCATTTGTATTGCGCCGAGCCCGATCACGCGGCTTTTTATCGCGAGCTGGATCCAACCAATACCTTTAATGCTGGCGTGGGCAAGATGTCCAAGTACCGGTGTTATCACTAAGCAGGCATAAAAAAGGCCGGGTTGCCCCGGCCCATAAGCCACAACGCTAAAACTTAGAACTTCCAGTTCACCCGAAGGCCGACCTCGCGCTTATCCAGCGGCGATACTGCAACCCCCTGCTTGGCAGTCAGGAAAGCAAACTGCGACGGACTGGAGAAGTCGGTCCATCGAGCGCCGGTCTGCCAGGCTTCCTCGTCGGTCAGGTTCATGACGAAGAGCTCCGCCATCAGATTCTCCCACTCAAGACCGATGCGCAGGTTGAATAGATTGTAGGAATCCAGCTTGGCGAGGTTTGATTCATCTACATAGGACTCGCCTTGATGGAACCAATCCAGACGCCAGTAGCCGCCCTGATCAAATAGTGAGAAGTCATGAGATACATAGGCGCTCATGGTGTTTTTGGGTTGGCGGGGTGTTTGATTGCCAGACATCTGCGAGAAGCCAGCAATCGGTGCGACGAAGTTGAAGGTGTAGTCGTCGTATTCGGACTCGATGTAGCTGATGTTGACACCGACTTCAGTACGATCCGTGATGGCTGCTTTACCCTCAAACTCTACACCCCAGATATCGGCATCACCCGGAATCAGGATATTCCGAGAGTTGAAGAACGGAATCGGGTCGCTGCCGTCGGCAGGATAGGTTGCCTTGGGCTGACCCAGTGTGCCGTCAGGACATTGCGCATCGCCGATGTCACCGGCGCGGCAGGTCTCGTTAATCTGGAAGGAAGATCGGCCCTTAATGTTCTCCCACGTCTGCATGTAGACTGCGAGGTTCATCTGACCGCGACCGCCCCAGAACTGTTGCTTCCAGCCGAACTCGATCGCCTCCAGTGTCTCGGCATCCAGCGACTCGGCGATCGTCGAATCCTGCGCTTCATATTGGGCTCTCTCGCGCTCGTCACCTTGCGCGTAGAAGGTATTGAAGTCGCCTGCAATCTGACCCTCAGACCAGCTCGCGTAGAGTGTCGTGTTGTCTGAAGGCGTCCAGCGCACAATGGCTCGCGGCAGGAAATCATCAAACTCTTCCTCCAGCCGGGTATCTCCCCTGCCAGTGACCACGCTACCTTTGGTCAGGGTATCTTCAACAAAGCGCCCCTCGAGAATAACCGTGAGGTTATCGGTAATGTCGAAATCAATTGAGCCAAAGACACCGGTTACCTCGGCCTCGTCGGCGTTTTGAAGACTGTTGCTGAAAATGCCTAGCGCGTTGCCGGGCCGTCCAATACCAAGACCGCCAATGGCGGGGTCAAAAAAGCTGTAAACGCAGATATTGGGGTACGCATCAGAGTACCCGAAGGAATCAAAAGCGAAGCAGGAGGTTGCCGCATCGCCGCCACCACCTGAGGACAGGAACTCCTGTTCGTAGTAGCTATAACCAACCAACCATCGGAGTCGCTGGTCCTGTGGGCTTGCGATTCTGATCTCCCAGCTTTCGTCTTCCATCTTTTGAGGGTCGCGTGACCACCAACCTAATCGATCTGACAGGTCGAAATCGCGGATCCAGTTAGCTTCCTGCTCGTTCTTGCCGTAGCTCGCGTCAATGCTGTAGCCCGAGTCGAACTCGTAGCCAGCGGCGATCGTGAAGCGCTCTGTTTCTCGTTTCATGCCGATTGAGGTCACGCCCGGCACCCCGTCGATATTCGTCTCGGGGTCAGTGAGTGCCGACATATCGACAGGTAGCACCGTGTTTGACGAGATCACGTTATTGCCCGGATCCAGCGTCACTGAGTTGCCATAAGGCACAGTGCCGCAAATATAGTTAATGGGGTTAGCAGGCCCCTCGGCTGAATTCACTGTTGTGCCGGTACAGGTATCGTTCATGATCCCCGATATAAATGCCTGACTTGGCGCACCGTCGTCGTCCTCAGATGAGCTATAGCGCATTTTTAGTTTGAAGTTATCGGTTGGCGTCCAGTTGATCACACCGTTAAAGGTTGTAGTCTCCTCATCGCCGGTTCGGCCCCCGTCTGTCGACGTGAAGTGCCCCTCTTTATCGTAAAAGCGGCCGGATACGCTGAAGGCCAGCACATCCTGAATGATGGGGCCCTCAATTAAAGCGCTGATATCGGTGCGACCACGATCCGACATACTGGCCGTGATTTCACCGCCAAACTCCTCGGCGTTAGGGTCGCGGGTGATCAGATTCACCGCGCCGCCAAACGTATTACGAGCGTAATAGGCCGACTGGGGCCCTTTGATGACCTCGACCCGCTCAAGGTCCATGAGGCTCAGTGACGTACCGCCGTTGAGCACGTACACACCGTCAATAAACAAAGCACCCGTTGCGAAGCTGGGCGAGAACTGCGCAGTGGTCAGGCCTCTGAACTGCAACTGAGTGTTGTAGCGACCCGGCTGTTGGTTGCCCTGGTTCATGAACTGGAAGCCGGGCGTGTGCAGGGCCACGTCCTCAAGATCGCGCATGTCGGTCATCAGAATATCGTCAGCGCCGAAGACCGATACCGCTACCGGAATTTCCTGTAACGACTCGTCTCGCTTACGAGAGGTCACAATGACCTCTTCAAGCACCGCTGATTCCTGCGCCACGGCGACAGTACTGGGGATGATGCCGGCGACTGCGAGTGCGACCGCCGAAGAGAGCGTGAATCGAGTACTTCTTTTCATGAGAGTGCCTCTGTTTTATTTATCAATGGCTACCGTCTAGCTAATAACCGCTGATTTTCAACGTTTAGTAGCGATACTAATGGCCTATTGATATACCAATAGGCGTAAATGCGCAAGAGCAGATGTTGACCGTGAAACAGGCCCTCTGGCGCGGATGTGTTGTGATTTTGCAGCATAGCCCTGCGATTACTTTGCCTTATTGATATAACAACCGATCAAATTTACTCTGAGTCCACGTTTTTGGGGGAGAAATGCGCATGCGTAAGGTAATGGTTGCGGCACCGGGCGGACCAGAAGCCCTGCAAATGGTGGAGTCCGATATTCCCCAACCGGGGCCGGGTGAAGTACTGATTGAGGTGGCCTACGCGGCGCTCAATCCGCTGGACAATCATGCACGGGCAGATCGCATTAAATGGAATCACCCGGGTTACCCGTTCACGCCCGGCTTTGAGTTCTGTGGTGTAGTCGATGCGGTCGGTGAGGGCGTCGATGAGTCACTGATCGATCAACGTGTGGCCACCAATGGCCAGTGGGGCGGCAATGCCGATTTCGCGATCGCTCCCGCGCATTCCCTGGTCAGTGTTCCCGATGAATTTGATTGGCCACTCGCGGCCTGCTTTTCAACCTGCGCTTACACCAGTTGGTTGCTGGTTCACAGCGCCGCGAAGGTGCAGCCGGATCAGTGGGTGGTCGTGCACTCCGCGGCGGGAGCCGTCGGCTCACTGGTGATGCAGATCGCCAAGTCGGCAGGTGCGCAGGTGATCGGCCTGGTGGGGGGTGAGCACAAGTTTGAGTTTGCAGAGCAGTTTGGGCCAGATGCGGTTATCGATTACTTGCGCGATGACTGGGCCGATGGTGTCAAGGCACTGACCGATGGTCGCGGCGCTGACGTGATTTTCGATGGCAACGCCGGTGATCGAGCGCCGATGAACCTCGATGCCGTGGCGCCGCTGGGCCATATCGTTTACCTCGGTGCCAGTGCGGGGCAAGCGCCCCCCGTGCCACCTTCCATGCTGATCGGCAAGAGCTGCTCGATGTCGGGCTTCGTTCAGTACTTTCATCAGGCAATTAGCGGTGGCGCTGAAATCGCCGAAACCCACAAAGCCCTTGCCGCAGGCACCTGGCGGATTCCGATTGAGCGCGAGTTTGACTTGACCGAAGTGGCCGACGCGCACCGGGCCTGGGAGGCGCGGGAGTTGCTGGGTCGTAGCGTGATCCGGGTGGGCGGCGACCTCTAAGGCAAGCCATGAGTGTCGTCAATGGCCTGCACGAGTTTGTCTTCTCTGCCCATGCATCTGAGCGAGAGCGCCTGCTGGCATTTTGGGCAGGGCTGGGATTTCATCCTGATGCCGAGGGAACGCTAAGCGCCGGCGATGCAGAGGCGCTTTATGGGCACGGCGCCGCGCTTACATCGATTCGGCTTCGCCACTCGGGCTGTGCCGCGCATGAAACCGGTCTGGTCAGGCTTCAATGCTGGGAAGATCTGGCGGGTGAGGGGTTGGGTGCCCACAAGCCGCTGGTCACCGGCAGTCGATGGATGGGCATGTATACCGCCGATATCCTCGAGCTGCGCGACAGTCTGAGCGATTACAACAGCAACGCCGATGACCGTTGGTTGTCGGAGTTGGTATCGGCACCCCTTGC
>CALKMV010000075.1 GCA_938091485.1 uncultured Luminiphilus sp. | reverse complement strand
GCCTCTATGGTCTGATCGACCAGGCCATCCGCGATGGCAATATCGATTTTGACCTTCGGTAGGAAATCGACCACGTACTCCGCGCCGCGATACAGCTCGGTGTGCCCCTTCTGGCGACCGAAGCCCTTGACCTCGCTCACCGTAATTCCCTGAACACCAATCGTGGACAGTGCCTCACGCACATCATCCAACTTGAATGGCTTAATCACTGCAGTAACCAATTTCATGGCAACCTCCGATAAGAGCCGCCCGTTAGGGCGGCGATTGCGTTACAGGCTCTTGGCCATTCCGAAAATCAGCGCTGCATCGCACCAGTCGTAGTCGTAGCACTCACTTTCCTCAATGTCGGTGTCCTCATAAGTCAGGCTCCAGTCGATGCCCTGCCAGGACTTGCTGAGACCAATCAACCAATGAACGTGCTTGTCAGTCAAAACGTAGCCCGCCTCGTCGTAGTCGACCTGTCCCACCAGGAAGCTCAGGCCCCAGTCGCCCGGGAGAGTCATGTCATAGCCGGCCTTCAGGTAAACGATCTCACCCGTCTCGAACCAATACTCATCAGAGAAAGCAACGCCCGCTGAGAAGCCACCGAAGCTAACGTTGGCGTAGACTTCTTCGTAGTCACCCAACACGCCCTCGTCCTGGGGGTAGTCGTAGTAGATGTAGCCGACGTCGACGCCCAGACCACCGCCGAAGGTATGCGAGTAACCGCCGTAGTAGTCGAGTTCAAGACCTCCGTTGGCACCACCACAGGTATCGATCGCACAATCAAAGTCGACCGCCGCACCCCACGTGCCCAGGTAAAAACCGGAATCAAACGCGATATCAAATCCGCCTTGAATCGACGGCTTGCTGTCAGACTGCGAAATACCGCGGAATTTGTAATCAGAAACCAGTGCTACGTTGCCGCTGATTTCTGCAGACTGCGCCACGGGGGCGATAAAACTTGTGCTGCCTGCAATGGCGAGCGCGGGAAGTGTGTATTTCAAAACCTTCATTCGATGTCTCCTGCATAGCGAAGTGTTGTATTTCGATGTCATGTTGGGTTGAACCCGGTCGGAGCCGGCTACAACCTGCCCCCACACACGCAATAGCGACGAGTGGGCCAATTATTATAAAAACCATATATTTCAATTATTTATATATATTCAGACGATGATGCTCATGGGCAACCGCGGCGCAGGACACCCACAATCCGCACCAAACGAGTGCGCACCGCGCACCACTTTTGGCGGGATAAGGTCTGTCAGGTCAGTTTCGAGTGCGCTACATTGATGCGAGTGTCACCCTCGGCGGTTCGGAGCAGTTCATGGCAGAAGATCACTCGGCAAAGCGCAGCGGCAGCTCATTCTTCGAGCGACTGACCGGAGCTGATGACCCGGTGTTTGAGCAGATTGACCGGAACGCCAAAAGCCTTCTGCAGTCGGCGTTGACACGTCTCGATGTGGTCAGTCGGGAAGAATTTGATGCCCAGACTGCTGTGCTCAAGCGCACACGCGAACGACTGGAGGCGCTCGAAGCGCAAATTGCTGCCCTCGATGAAGGCCTCTCGGAATTGGGGCAATCAGGAGATCAGTAACCCGCGCCGAAGGTTAACCTCAGTCCAGCTCCAGCAAGGCCACGGCAGCAAAACGCCTAGGCCGAAAAAGGAAACCGGCTAGGCCGCATCAGAAAGTAGGCCGCATCACAAAGAAAGCCGCAAGAGATCAAGGATGATCCATGCACCTCTCGTTCATTAGCACGCGCTGTCAGGCAGGTCTCGACGCGCCACCGGTCACTGTTGAGGTTCATCTCAGCGCAGGCTTACCCACCTTTCAGGTCGTTGGCCTCGGAGAGTGCAGCTCGCGAGAGATACGCAGCCGAGTGCGCGCAGCCCTCATCAGTTCGCACCTGAAATGGCCGGACTTCAACATCACGGTCAACCTGACGCCGGCCGAGCGCGTCACCCCGGGCACGCGTTTTGATCTACCCATTGCTATGGGGCTCTTGGTGGCCTCCCAACAGTTACCGCGGAACGCGATTGACGGCAGGGAATTCATCGGGGAGCTGGGTCTAGATGGCTGCCTCAAGTCCAGCCGCGGCGCGTTGGCGGCAGTCCTCGCCACCGCCCGGACGGGCACCACGCTGTGCCTTGCGCTGGAAGGCGCGTCCCAGTTGGCCAACGTGGAGGGCAGTCGACTTATCGCGGCACCCGACCTGCTGTCCCTGTGCGCCGCACTGAAAGCCGCTGACCCCCAATTGGTAAAGGCTCAAGCCACGTGTTCCTCAAATACCTGTGACTATCCCGACCTGTCCCAGATTCGCGGTCAACCACTGCTGTATCGCGCGCTGGAGCTGGCAGCAGCAGGCGGTCACCATTTGCTGATGAGCGGATCACCGGGAGTGGGTAAAACCCTCGCGGCCTCGATTTTACCCGGGCTGTTGCCGCCTCTGGCACCCACGACACAGCAAGAGGCTTGGCTGATTCGGGATCTGGTCGGGCTATCTCGCGTGAACGGACCTACCTTCAGGGCGCCGCATCACTCGAGCAGCATCGCGGCACTTATGGGCGGCACAGCCAAAGCGCTGCCAGGCGAAATCTCCATGGCCCACGGCGGTGTACTGTTTTTAGATGAGCTCACCGAGTTCCCGCGCGCAGTGCTGAACCAATTGAGGCAACCGCTGGAAAGCGGCGAGATCACCGTCACCCGTGCCGAACACCAACACTGCTACCCCGCTCGATTTCAGCTGGTGGCGGCGATGAATCCTTGCCCTTGCGGGCTTGCTGACAACGACGACGGAAGCTGCCGCTGCTCACCCAACATGATCAGGCGCTATCGTCAGAGCGCTTCGGGCCCCCTGATGGACCGGATCGATCTCCATGTAAAGCTCAGCAAACCCTCTCCCGAAGCGCTTCTAAGCGCAGCGTCTGCAAACGACAGTTCTGTCCGCCTACGAGAGCGCGTCACTGTCACCCGGGAGCGGCAACTGTCTCGTCAGCATTGCCTGAATCGCGATCTTGCCGGGGATGACATCATTGCGGCGTGTGGCCTGAGTAGCACAACGCGGAAGGGACTGATCGAGGCGCTGACTGCACTGAGCTTGTCGGCGAGAAGTGCCCATCGCAGGCTGCGAGTTGCACGAACACTGGCCGACATGGCGGGGGAGGAACGGGTGTCGATGTCACACATCAACACCGCGTTGTCTTATCGCGAGGCACCAACCGGAGCTGGTGGGGAGTGACTTCAGCGACTGCCGTCCACCATGAAATCGACAGCGAGTCTAATCTCATCGTCGGAGCAGTCTGCGCAACCGCCGCGCGCAATCATACCCGTGCCGGCGATGCCATTAATGCCGCTGTCGTACAGCACATCCATTCCCTTGCTGATACGGCCAGCCCAGGCGATCTGGTCACCCACCTTGGGTGCACCCGCAATACCGGCTGAGTGGCATGCCATGCACGCCGCGTTGTAGACGTCCTCTCCAGAGCGGCCGGCGCTGTCAGCCAGCGCATCGCTCCCACCACCGCAGGTTTCGCCCTGCACACAGACGGCGGAGAAAGGCTGAATCCGCGACTCAATGTCTGCCCGCTGCTGGTCACTCAGATCAAGTGCGACTGCCGTCAACGGTGCCAACAAAAGGATAAAGAACAAACGCATGGTGGTAACTCCTGTCAATGGGGGGCGGAGTATAGCGGTTGCGAAAACGATCGAAAACAGAGCAATACGCTCACCGCTATACTGCCTGCCCGCAACAGAGATGACGTGTGATGAAGCTCTATACATTTGATGCCGCCCCCAACCCTGCCCGGCTGGGCATGTTCATGCAATACAAGGGTATTACCCTCGACACGGTTCAGATTAACCTAGGGACCGGGGAGCAGCTTGGCGAGGCCTACCGGGCGATTGTCCCGGAAGCCACGGTGCCAGCCCTCATACTCGATGATGGCACGGTCCTGTGCTCGGTGATTGCCATTGCGCATTATCTGGAGTCTCAGTACCCCGACAAACCCCTGCTTGGCCGAACGCCGGAAGAGCGGGCACGCGTTTTGAACTGGAACCATCATCTGTACAGCGACATTTTTGCTGCCGCTGCCGATGCATTTCGCAACGGGCACCCCAACTACATTGATCGCGCGCTGCCGGGGCCGATCAACGTCGCCCAGCTACCCGAACTGGTTGAGCGCGGGCGCACCCGTCTGATAAAAGGTTTGGAAATCATCAACGAGACACTGGCGGACAGTGCCTTCCTAGCAGGTGAGAATTTCTCTTTTGCCGATATCGATCTGCTAGCGGCAATTGATTTCGCAAAATGGGGTGCCCGGCTGACCCCTGATGAATCCCTAACGCATCTGCATCGATGGCGTGGCGAGGCCAAAGCGGCTTTGGCAGGGTGACGCTGCGCACAGGATCGTTGATTTGCCTCCTCGCACTCACCGGGTGCAGTGACACCAAAACGGGTCCCGATCATCTCGATGAGTACCTGCGCCGACTGTCTAGTGTGACGGCCGTCGAGCTAGCACCCAGCGCGCCCTTGGAATCCAGCCGGCTCGATCTTCCCCGGGAGCCGTCGACCGCGTCACCCGCATCCAGCCAAATTGATTTGATTGAATTTCTATCGCTCTCTGGGTGCGAGCTACAGGTCAATCTGGGGCGTCGAAACACCCAGCTAGGACGCACAGCGTCTCCTTCCCAACGCCTTTTACTGGATCTTGAGTTCATCGATCTGGCGCCTGAGTGCATCGCCTTACTTCGCGAACGGCGTGACAATGATTTGGCGAGCACGCTGGCGGACGTCAGCATTGAGCGCCAGGCGCAGCTCTCCCACTCCATTGCCCAAGCGCTATTCATAGGGCCCGAATGGCGGTTGTTCTGGGAGCGGCCTGCGACGTTGGGAAACTACCCTACCAACACCAACAGTGCGATCACCGAATCGCTCAGCCGCCTTGCAAACTTGACCCGAGCCTGGCTGGGCGGTAACTGGAAGGCCAGTAATCGCGAGTTCGAACTGCTCCTCAGCGACCTTCGCGCAGGTGACGGCGGCGCCTTGCTTTTGGCGCATTCACTGGTATCCCGAGAGCTGGAACGCGCCAACACGCTACTCGCCAGTGCTCAGGCCACGGCGCCGCTTTGCCCCTACGGCAGCGCCACGGATCGCTCTAAAGCGTTGGAGCAGGTAGTGGCACGCTTTTTTGTCGGCGCAGTGCAACCCTGGCTGGTGCAACTGCGCCAGAGGACTGAACTGCTGCTGGAGCCGGTCCAAAACCTGGAAGCACCGCTTTCGGCCGCGTTGAGTCCCCAATATCGTGCTTGGGTAATAGAGCGAGACTACTTATTAAACAATCAGACCGAGCTCATTCGAGCACACATCGCAATCATTCAGGCCACGCTGGCCCCGTGTGCCACAAGTTAGAGAAAGCACGAACTGCGTGACTCAGGTGTCAGAAAGCGGCATAGCTAAGCCGATACGGCACAGGCGCGGTGCGCAAGGCGTCACTCTAGGCACTGCGAGGCCGGGCCAACCCTGCTACATTAGTCCCAGCATTCAATTCAATTTGTGGAGAAAGTTGTGAAGCTAATCCGACTCACCGTCGCCGCAGTCGCTGCCCTGACACTAGCCGCATGTGCCACCAAACCGCCGGAGCCGGTGGTGGATTTCGCCCCAGACTACAATTTCAGTCAACCCAAGACCATTGGCTTTTACGCCATGAGTGGCGAGGTGACCGGCAACAACCCGACCGAGCTCACCGACTTTCAGAGAGACCGCATTGATGCGGCGTTGCAAGGCGCACTTGAAGCAAAAGGCTTCGTGTTCGTTGAAAAAACGGCGGACGCCGACCTGCTGCTGAGCTGGCACCTGAATCTCATGGAAAAAACGGATGTGAAGACCTACAACAATCCCTCCTACGGGGCCTCGATGGGCTACAGTCGCTACAACCGCTACGCGATGTACAACTGCTACAACTGCATGAATCAAACAGACGTCCGCGTCACGGAATACACTCAGGGCACTTTCATCATCGATATGATCGATCCTGAGGAGAACGCTTCAGTGTGGCGCAGCGTGACGCAGTCAAAGCTGAAAGACGAGACCATCCGGGACCAAGCTGCACTCGACAGTGCTGCAATGCGGGTGTTGGCAGGCTTCCCTCCAGGCGCAATGCCCGCCTCACCCTGACGCGATTAATTAAGTGCACCGAATGACCCCATAACTACCCCTAAGGGGGCACTTGAGAGCGCGCGCGCCGCCCCCTACTCTGGTGACGTCACAGTGAGGCGGCAATCATGAAAGTTATCAGTAGCGCGACGCTATCGAGTCCGTGCCCGATTCCCGGGCGCAAGCCCCGAGCGACCAGCATAGGTCTAGTCCAGACGCGATGGTATGACTCCTTGGAAGACCATACCGCGCAGTTGTGGGAGGGCGTGAGTGCGTGTGCCGGCGCCGGCGCCAACGTGGTGTTTCTGCCCGAGCTGACACTGAGTCGCTACCCCGCAGACACGCGCCCGGACGGCCCCGCCAATGCCTCCGCCGAAGATCTGGAGAACGGTCCGAGTCTCGCGCTGGCGCGTGAGCTCGCCAGAGACTGTGATGTGCACGTCCAGATCTCTCTCTTTGAGCAATCAGGGGCAGCCGATCAGCGGGGTCTCAACACCTCCGTCATCGTAGCGCCCAACGGCGAGTGCGTGGGACGCACGCGCAAACTGCATATTCCGGTCACCGAGGGATACTTCGAAGATCATTACTTCGCAGAGGGGCCAGCTGACGACCCCTACCCTGTGCACACGCTTGAGCTGGATGGCACGGACCTCAAAGTCGGCAACCCTACCTGCTGGGACGAGTGGTTTCCGGAAGTGGCTCGTTGTTACGCTCTGGCCGGCGCTGATGTGCTTTGCTACCCCACCGCGATCGGTTCCGAACCCGACTACCCGGACTTTGATACCGCCCCGCTGCTGAGACGCGTTGTGACCGGGCATGCGGCAGCCAATGGCCTGTTTATTGCTCTCCCTAACCGCTTTGGCTCCGAGGGACTGCTCAACTTTTACGGCACCAGCTGCATCATCGACCCTTTTGGTCGTGTGTTGGTGGAGGCACCGCGGGATGAAGCCGTCGCGCTGGTGGCGGAAATTGACCTCGGGCAACGAGACGACTGGCTCACCCTGTTCCCCTTTTTCGCCACCCGCAGACCCGACACCTATGGCGCACTGACCAATGACAAAGTGAACCCGCGACAACCTGATGGCGACGCACAGGACGGGGGCATTCCCGGCATCAAGCGTTGACGGCTGCGCGCCGCATGCCGCCGGAGTGGGATCCCCATGCGGCCACCTGGATGGGATTCCCTCGCGAGAGCTATGCCGAATCCGGTCTGAGTAAAGAGGACGCGCAATGCGCCTGGTCGGAGGTAGCCAATGCCATCGGCGACTACGAACCGGTGCGGATGTTGTGTCACCCGGAGGACTTAACCGCGGCAAAGCGCTGGCTCTCTGAGTCTATCGACCTCATACCGATCACGCTGAATGATGCGTGGCTTCGGGACATTGGGCCGACATTTGTCGTTGAGGATGGAGCGCTCATTGCCATCGATTGGCAGTTCAACGGATGGGGACAAAATACCGAGTTTGGTTGGGGTCATGACGATGCGATCGCCGCCCAGATCGCTGAAATGTTGGAAATGCCAAGCGAACGCAGCGAGATCGTCAACGAAGGAGGCGGCATCCATGTGGATGGCCAGGGCACAGTGCTCCTCACGGACACGGTTCAGCTGGACCCTACGCGCAATCCCAGCCACGACCGTGCCAGCATCGCAGCGCACATTCATACAGCACTGGGCACCGACCGCGCCATTTGGCTACCCAAGGGATTGTGGCGCGACAACTTCCTCAACGGCACCAAAGGCCATGTAGATATCGTGGCCTGTTTCGCCCCAGACGGCCGTCTGCTAGTCCACCGGCAAACCAGCGAGGATCATCCAGATTTCGCGTTGTGGGAAACCCTAACTCAACAATTTAGCCATGAAGGTATAGAAGTATTGGCGCTCGAGGCGCCCCTGACACTGAAAGATAACCGTGATTGGGTGGACTACAGCTACATCAATCACTACGTTTGTAATGGTGCAGTCATCTGCCCCAGCTTCGATAATCCCCGGGACGACGCGGCGCGCGAGCGGCTAGAGGATGCCTACCCCGGCCGGGACATTCGAATGCTGGATGCCAGAGCGCTGTTTGCCATGGGCGGGGGTATACACTGCATCACCCAGCAACAGCCGAGCGGAGTCGGCTAAATCCCTCTATACTCCGCGCACTTAACACCAGCGCACAGACGCCTCCCAGAGCTAGCCATGTTCACCTACATCAATCCAGACATACGCGAACGCCTGATTCGAGATGGCAAATTATTTCGCATCGATGTTGATGGTGCTCAAGTAGATATGACCGAAGCGCCGGCACCAGGCCTGCACCTCAACCTGATGGGCCCGATTCCCCTGCCACTAGCCCGCGGTCGACGACACCCGACGGTGCAGTGGTATGCAAGCGTCAGAAGTACCGAGCTCAGCGAAGTCGAGGATCTCGCCAGCACCCTCAGAGAGCAGGGAGGCCAGCATCTATTCTCGCACCTAGCCTCCAGCATGGCGGTCAATAGCGTGCTAGTGATTGGTGCGCCCGACAAGAGCGAGAACCCCTTGGTTAGGGTTCACTCAAGCTGCCTGACCGGCGATGTGCTGGGGTCTCGACGCTGCGAATGTGGGCCCCAACTGGAGGCGGCTCTGGACCGCATCGCTGACGATGAAGAAGGCGGTTATCTGATTTATATGGCGGGCCATGAAGGTCGCGGGATCGGTCTCTGGGCCAAAGCTGCCACCTACCTGCTTCAGGATGCCGGGGAGAACACCTATCAGGCAAACCGATCGCTGGGGCTACCTGACGATTCCCGGGATTTCTCCGACGCCGCTGTGCTCCTTAAATATTTTGGGCGCGGCCGCAAGCTGCGACTGCTGACCAATAATCCTAAAAAGCAGGAAGACCTGACTGCGTTGGGCGTGCCTCATATCGAACAGGTCAAACATGTTTGTGGCGTGGATGATCACAACCTGCAGTACCTGAAAGCCAAACGAGACTGGGGACACAAACTAGGCGAGGACGATCTGTCGACTACGGATTAATCCCGTTATCGCAGAAACCGACGAGCGACGCCTTAGGCAACAGCGCACTGCCCTCATCACCTTCAGTTTAACCACTCGGGCAAGGGCTGGCGGCCCAACGGTAATTCCATACTGTTATCGACCGCCTGATGGGCATGCCCAACCATTTCATCGTAAGCGCTGCGCTGCCGCAGAAAAAACTCACAGGTCACCGTCTTGCGCAACATGCGCTGCATCTCAAGCAAATTGCGGGTTTTTAGAACTTTTCCCTGACGATCAGCGATCACGTGCTCCTGACCGTCAATGCGGGCGTGGGCAATATAGAGACTTAAGTCGACAGACTCGATGACGACTGCGGTGACACTCATATGGCCCAACTCAGTCAACGATACCTTCATGTCTTTTACCCCCGCGCTCTGTCTCCATGGCGCAACCATCAGCGCCGACCTATGAACGTGCCATCGACACTTTGTCGCGCCGCTTACAACAGCTACGATTCCCGCTTTTCGGTGGTTTACTCTCGCAACCAACCGTCCCGATTAAAGACGACAAAATCCGAACAGCGCTTGGGCTTGCATAGCGGATCAGAGACCATGGCAAGATGACCAAGACAACGCAGCACATCGCCTTCGCGCGCGCAGGACAGCCGCTCGATGCCTTGCCGCGTTGCAGTGGCGTCTACCGATTCTTCGATACCGAGGGCTCACTGCTATACATTGGCAAGAGCGTCGACATTCACAGCCGAGTCACGCAACACCTCAATGAGGGCCGAAAACCCGGCAGGCATCAGCGACTGATGTCACAAGTCGCCCGTATCGATTGCCAACTCACAGCAGGCGAGATCGGGGCCCTCCTCATTGAGAACGCTGCCATTAAGTCAGAGGTGCCCCTGTTCAACCGGCGCCAGCGTCAACTACGTCGGCTCTGGACCATCCAACTCCAACTGTCGCAGGATGCCTTTCTGAAACCCAATGCAATCGATTTTGTGCCAACTGGCTCCCGCGAAAGCGACACCTTTGGGCTATTTGCCAACAAGCATCGCGTCACCACCACAATACAAAACCTCGCCAGAGATCACGCTTTATGTCTGCGTATGATGGGATTAGACAAAGGGAAAGGCGCGTGTTTCCAGCATCAACTGGGACGCTGTGATGGTGCTTGCGTTGGTCAGGAAAGTGCTGAGTCACATAACGGACGGCTGATTGATCAGTTAGATCGGCAACGGATCACCGCGTGGCCCTTCGATGGACCACTGCTTTTAGTCGAGCAAACGATTCACCCTGTCGATCACCAACCAGAGCGGCAATTTCATCTGGTGGATCAATGGGCATGGCATGGCTGCTTTGATTCGGAAGATGATGCCAAAAGCGCAGTGACCAGTGCGACAGCTATTGCCTTTGACCGGGACGCCTATCGCTTGATCTACAGCGCGATCTATCGCGGCCGGGTGGCGCTGCAGGATGCCCTGACACAGAGAGCATTGGTTAACCCACTCCTTGCAGAACGACAAGCCGCTTCATGAATGTTGTGTGGTTCAAGCGGGATCTGAGACTGGCTGACCACGCCCCGCTGGCTGCAGCCATCGCGCGCGGTGAACCATTGCTACTCCTCTACATCATTGAGCCGTCACTACTGAGGGATTCCCACTACAGAGGCAGACACTGGCACTTTATCGCCCAATCTCTGCAAGCCATGAATAGCGAGCTGGCATCGCTCGGTGGCCAGATTCACATCCTCGAAGGTGAACCGGTCACATTACTGAACACACTCCATCGCTTGCAGCCAATTACCCGCCTGTTCAGTCATGAAGAGACGGGCCTGGCAGTGACATTTGAGCGCGACCGGCAAGTCGCTGCTTTCTGTGCTGCTCAGAGTATCGAGTGGCACGAGTACCAAACCAACGGTATCCAGCGTGGTCGACGCGACCGGCGCGGCTGGAACCGGGCATGGCAGCACGTCATGAGCGATGCCGAAATAGAGATCGATCTCGAGGCTCTAGTAGCGCTCAGCCAGACCCTACCCTCACCCATGGAAAACGCACGAACCGAGCGCATCGCGGGATGGCGGCGCCAAAATGCGGCGTTTCAGCTCGGCGGTTCAGCCGCAGGTAACGAGGTGCTTCAGAGTTTTTTGGCGGAGCGGGGCCATGGCTATCAGCGCCATATCTCGAAACCAGCCACCAGCCGCGTCCACTGCTCGCGACTGTCGCCCTACCTGGCGTGGGGCAATCTCAGTCTTCGTCAGGCCTACCAAGCCCTAAAAAAGAGGCAGGATCAGGGAGGCTGGACCCGTGCGCTGGCTGCTTTCGAATCCCGTCTGCACTGGCACTGCCATTTCATCCAAAAATTTGAAATGGAATGCCGCATGGAGTTTGAGGATCTCAACCGCGGGTACCTTGCGCATCGTCGCCTTAATGATCCCGACCGACTCGACGCGTGGCGCGAGGGGCGAACCGGCTATCCGCTCATTGATGCCTGCATGCGCTGTCTGATGCAGACCGGGTATCTGAACTTCCGCGCACGAGCCATGGTGGTCTCTTTTCTCACGCACCACCTCTGGCAAGACTGGCGCCTCGGTGCCACCTGGCTGGGCTCCTTATTCCTCGACTTTGAGCCGGGCATTCACTACCCGCAAATGCAGATGCAGGCGGGCGTCACTGGCATCAACACCATTCGCATCTATAACCCGATCAAACAGTCACTTGATCATGACCCCGAGGGCACCTTCATTCTCGAGTGGGTACCCGAACTGGCGGGCTTACCCGCGCCGCTCATCCATCAGCCGTGGCTCCGCTCTCCTATGGAGCGGCAATTGCACCCGATCGATTATCCCGAGCCGATCGTGGACATCAAAGTGTCTTATCAATTTGCTAAAGAAACGCTATGGAAGCTCAAATCCAGTGATGAAGTGCGCCAGGAAAAAGCGCGCATACTGGGTCAGCACGTGGAACGACGCAGCGGGCGATAACGCTTTCCCTGCTGAATCGCTTTGATATGCTGGCGGGGTAATGACCCATCGGGGGGAAGGAAGATGCTGGTGATTCTTTGGATTGTGGGCGCACTGGTGGCCATCGTCGTGTTGGCGATGCTTTTGGTTCCCATGTTGATAGACGAGCAGGCGCTGCTCGAAATGGCGCAGGAACAGGTGCAGACCCAAACGGGTGGGGAACTGGTTGTCGAGGGTGACACCGAGCTGAGCTTTTTCCCTCGTTTTGGATTGAGGCTGGAAGGCACGTCATTGAGCCTGCCCGCCCAGACGGAACATGACCCGGACATCGAAGCTTCAATTTCCGAACTGGACGTGGGGCTATCGCTGTTACCGTTACTGGGCGGTACCGTTGACGTTGGCACGATTGTCATTGCAGGCGTCACCGCGGATATTACTGAGCCGCAGGCGCTCCCGCCCGCTCCAGAGCCGCGACCGATCATGAGCGATCGGGAGTGGGAGAAGCGCGGCGAAGTCATCCGACAGACCAAGCAGCAAGAGCGCCAAAGGCAGCTCGATGAGGGTGGCGGTATTTCTGGTATCGCGATTATGGCCGAG
This sequence comes from uncultured Luminiphilus sp., assembly GCA_938091485.1. Lineage (GTDB taxonomy): Bacteria > Pseudomonadota > Gammaproteobacteria > Pseudomonadales > Halieaceae > Luminiphilus. Next base: position 10,564 of record CALKMV010000075.1, on the reverse strand, counting down.
GCCATTCAGATCGAGGACATCACCGTGATCCAGCGCACCCGCGACGGCGAATTGAGCAACGAAATTCGCATCGCAAACCTGACACTGACCGACGTCAATACTCGCAACGAACCCATGCAACTCGAGGGGGCGCTGACCGTTCTCGGTGACGGCTCCACCGCACCTCTCGACATTGCGCTGGATGGCGCCATCCGCGTTGCATCTGATTTCAGCAAGATTGAAGTTGAAGCCCTACAGACCGAAGTGGTGGGCGCACTCACCCAGCCGGTCGAAAGCGCACTGACCGGCGCGTTTGTAATGACCCCTGCAAAAGCGGATTTCACGTTGAGCGCGAGCCTGCCAGGGGGCGATATCACCGGACAGCTGGTTTGGTCCGCGCTGGAGAGCCCGGAGATCAAGCTCGATATCAGCACCGCGCGTCTGGATGTCGATCAAATCCAGCCTGCGCCGCAGCCGGCATCTGCAGCGGTGGCGACAGGCGCACCCGACACTGAATCACCAGCTACCCCAGCACCCACAGGTGCTGAAGCAGGGTCCGGCACACCGATTCCATTGCCGGTAGGTCCGCTCCGAGATCTGGACCTTGAGATGCGCGTTGTCGCTGATGAGCTTATTGCCGCCGGTCAGTCGATCACCGACGCCCAAGTTTTTATGCGGGTCCGAGATGGGGTGGCCGATATCGAATATGTGCGAGGAGTCTTGCATCAGGGACAGCTGGACACCCGCATGATGCTGAATGCCAGGCGCCCGGTCGTCGAAGCCGAAGTCGAGGGCGGTCTCAAAGGCGTGAACATGGACCTCCTGCTTGCCAGCATGGGTAATACCGACGCTGCGTCGGGTCGAATAGAAATGGGCTGGGATTTTGAGACACGCGGCGTGACGGCAGACGATTTGATGGCGGCTCTTGACGGGGATATGACCGCGAGCGGGCAGGACCTGATGCTGCAAAAAGTGTCTGTTCAGGGGCTGGTCTGCAGTGCCGTCGCGGTGGTCAACCAGATCCCCCCGATTGCTGGCCTGCCAACCACTACACCGATCACCGATCTGTCACTGGCGGTGGATTTTGATGACGGCCTGGGAGACATCGAGAAGTTGCGGTTCTCCACTCCAGGAGTCGTGATGAAAGGTTCGGGTGACGTCGACCTCAACTCCATGGATTTCTCCTTCCGAATGGAAGGTCAGGTCAATAACGAAATCATGGAGGTGAGTCCGCTTTGTGTGATTGATCAGCGCTACGCCGGCGTCGACTGGCCGGTGGACTGCTCTGGTAACTTGGCATCCGAGAGCGGCGCCGCCTGTCAGGTTGACGTTGCTAGCATCGCGGAGCAGATTCTGAAGAACGAGGCGCAACAGCAAATGCAGGACGCCATCGAAGAGAAGGCGGGATCGTTTATTAAGAAGCTTTTCGGTGACTGAACGGTCTGACCTTGATCGGGGCGACTATGACCCCGGGCTTTGATCATTCCTACGCGCGTCTCGGGCCCGCCTTCAGCACCCCCCAGCCGCCCGACCCGGTCTCAGCGCCGGCGCTACTGCTATGGAATCAGGCCTTGGCCGACACATTGGGTTGGTCGGGCGATCCCCAATCTGACCCACAGCAACTCGCTGCGCTGGCGGGCAACCAACCATTGCCCGAAACAGAGCCCATCGCCACAGTGTATGCGGGACATCAGTTCGGACAGTACAACCCGCAGCTAGGTGACGGACGCGCGACCCTGCTGGGAGAATGGCTGACTCCAGCGGGTGCCCGCTTCGACGTTCAACTTAAAGGAGCGGGGCCCACCGCGTACTCTCGCGGTGGCGACGGCCGATCACCCATCGGTCCGGTTATCCGCGAATACCTCGTTTCTGAAGCCATGCACACGCTAGGTGTCCCCACCACCCGCGCACTCGCCGCCATTGCGACTGGCGAACCCGTCATTAGAAACCAGATTGAGCCAGGCGCGATCCTGACTCGAGTGGCTAGTAGCCATCTACGAGTCGGCACGGTCCAGTACTTTGCCATGACCCGCGGGGGTGACGAGGTGGCGTCGCTGGTCGACTACGTCGTCGACCGCCACTTCAAGCCGCCGCATGAGGGAGATGCCAAGGTCGGTGAGGAGCGGCCTGCCGTGACATTGCTCGAGAGCGTGTGTGAGAACTTCGCGCGTCTCGCCGCCCACTGGCAGGTACTTGGTTTCGTGCATGGGGTGCTGAACACGGACAACGCGCTGCTGTGTGGGGAAACCATCGACTATGGTCCCTGCGCGTTCATGGATCACTTTGACCCCAAAGCTTGCTTCAGCTCTATCGATCGCCAGGGGCGCTACGCCTGGTCCAATCAGCCGGGCATCATGCATTGGAACCTTGCCGTATTGGCCGAATGCCTGCTGCCGCTGATTAACGACAATGCCGAGACGGGAACACAAATGGCTCAGGAGATTGTCGATCGTTACCCAGCCCGCTTCCATGCCCATCATCAGCGATGGCTTGCCGCCAAGCTCGGGCTCGATAACATCACCGAATCCGATGCCGCTTTAGTCCAATCCTTTCACGACATCATGGCCGCTGAGACGCTCGATTTTACTCTGACTTTCCGCTGGCTGACCGAGATGGCCAACAACTCGCTGGAGCACTCCCCCTTACCGGAGCTTTTCAATGCCCCCACAGCATTGATGGACTGGGCCGATACTTGGCAAAGCCGACGCCGGGCTAACACAGGAGACCCGGCGGCCATTGAGATAAGTATGCGCTCCGTCAATCCGACTATCATTCCCCGCAACCATCTTGTGCAGAAAGCGATCAAGCTCAGCGAGAAAAACGATCTGGACTGGGTGAAGGCAATGGCCACTCGCAGCCAACATCCCTTCGAATGGCAATCGGGTGACATCGAGTGGGCCAGAGCCCCCGAACTGGAGGAACGTGTCACTCGCACCTTTTGCGGCACCTGAAGCGCCCCGCCATCGGAATGTTTCAGCCACTCATGACGGGGCTTCATCAGGCGACGTATAATTCCGCACTCGCAACGGAGACACCCCATTGACCACCGAGTTTCTCGGCAAACAGCTGTCAGGTCCCTTCACCATCCCCTCGGGCATTGTGACGACGGCTCCCGCCATTATCCAAAGGGTTATGGACACCATGCCCGAGATCGGTGTCATTACGACCAAAAGCATTGGCTTTGAGCCAAGGCTTGGGAACAGAGAGCCAGTCTATAGCCAGTACGCACCGGGCTGTTTTGTAAACGCCGTCGGTCTGACCAACCCTGGCGTCGAAGCGGCTCTTCATGGCTTAAAAAGTCTCAAAGTCCCGGCAGACCGTTTTTTACTGGTCTCAATCTTTGGTGGGTCCGTTGAAGAATTCGTCTCCGTGGCGCAACAGCTCGCCCCAGTCGCTGACGGCTTGGAACTTAATCTCTCCTGCCCTCATGCCAAAGGATATGGCATGGCGATGGGCCAGGACCCCGAGATGGTCCGCGAAGTCGTGGCCGCGGTCTGCAAAGCGGTAGACGTGCCCGTCATAGCCAAACTAACCCCGAATGTGGATGACATCGCTGTCATTGGCCGCGCTGCGCTCGAGGGCGGCGCGTCGGCGCTTTGCGCGATTAATACAGCGGGTCCCGGGTATACAGAAAGTCATGGACACCCCGTGCTCAGCAACGGCATGGGTGGGATGTCCGGAAAAGGGGTGCTCCCCACCACCCTGAAAGCACTCAAAGCATTAAGAGCCATAACGGAGGTCCCATTGATTGGCTGTGGCGGCCTGTCATCGGCAGCGGACTGCCGGGACGCCACTCACTGCGGCGCCACAATTCTTGGCATCGGCTCCGGGCTGACAGGCATGAACACAAGCGAGGTTCAGCAATACTTCGCCAATCTAGCCCACGATCTCATTGAGGGGAGCGATGCGGCAGGCCAACAGATTCGCTTCGATGTAGACATGAGCTTCAAGCCCTACCCCGTAGTCGCCAACGACATTGTCTGTGATGACATTAGCGTGGTCACGCTGGATGGCGATCTGGACATTCGGGCCGGCGAATATGTTTTTGTCTGGGTGCCCGGCGTAGGAGAAAAACCCTTTTCCTGCCTGACCCATGATCCCGTGCGCCTAGCAGTGATCAACGTCGGGCAGTTCACAGACCATTGCTATCAGCTTTCACCAGGTGACGCCGTGTATCTGCGCGGCCCACACGGCGCGCCAGTCACACCACCAAAAGACGCCCACATTGTATGCGTCGCAGGCGGAACAGGTTTGGCGGCGGTTTATCAAATTGCCGAGGACTTTGGCTCCCAGGACAACCCAGTCGACATCTTTGTCGGTGCTCGCTCGGCAGACCGGCTTTACTTTCGCGACGAGTGCGAAAGGGTCGCCCGTGTCACCATCGCCACTGACGACGGCAGTGCCGGGTTTGCGGGCCGCGTGAGTGACGCTCTGGCTGAATTCCTCTCGACCCAGTCGCCGGAAGCGCTTTCCAAAATGGTGTTCTATAACTGTGGGCCCGAGCCCATGATCCATGCCAGCGAGGCGGTGCAGAAAGCACACGTCCCTGCCGATCAGATCTTTAGCGCGATTGATTACATGACCAAATGTGGGGTGGGCATCTGTGGCGCCTGTGCGTCGCCCGATGGTCGCCGCATCTGTGTAGACGGGCCGTTCATCAGTCAGGCCTGACGAGTACTAAGGACAGAAGCCTTTAACGGCCTGAGATTGGACGTTGATCGAGAATAAAAAAGGCCGCTAACGCGGCCTTTTTCTTTGCTCAAATTATTCGGAAAACTATCGGCTAATTGCGTAGCCCGTCTGCTCCAAAACAAATCGATCTTCGGACAAATTGGCGATCGCGGTCACCTTGCCGGATTCGTTGAACACCATGCGCGTGACCTGATGTGCCTCGAAGGGGAGTCCGCTCACCTCGTCCGTATCCCAGGCTTGCGTCCAAACGTAAACGACATTGCCTTGGCCGACTGCCTCGTGAAGCTCCCATTTTTCCGGACCCCAGTTTTCGTCATCACCGCTCGCCATCCACTCAAGCATTTCTGCCTTGGTCGTCGGGGCACTCACTATCCCGCGGCTGACCTCGATAGCCATTTCCTCACCATCGCGAGAAATCACTGCTGACACGGCTTCTCCGGGCTGGCCACGGAAAGGCAGGCGCTCCATGTTTTCAGCGCTGACACTAACGCCACCCACTGACACGAACTCATCGCCTTCCTGCAATACACCCGCCACCGGGCTATCCGCGATCACCTCAGTGACGATCATGCGCCCTTCTTCGGCACCGCGTTGGTTGTCCCAGATGAAGCCAAAGCCGACGTAACGATCTCTAAACAGCAGGCCGTCCTCGGCCATGTTTTGCTCAACCATACCCATCAAGGCTTCGCGGCTGTCAGCACCCGCGGTGACCCAGGCTTTCGCCAACTCCACATTTGGGTTACTGCTCGGTGACTGGTTACAGGCCATCAGCCCTGCGGATAAAACAGCCACCGCGGTGACTCTGAATAATGTATGCATTGTGATCCCCCATTAATGTCAGAACGCCCGACTCTCACCATGCAGCGTGGTCGAACTCGCGTCAGAGCATAAGGGAGCTCACGCGTGTGTCAACACAACCATAAAGGCTCTAGAGCCAGCACCATGTCTTCATCAATGCAGTAAAAGGGCATATCGACGATGCATTGCTGCGGCAGGGTAAAAATGTGCAAACCATGACACTGTGGCTCCCATAGCTTGACTGCGCCTGTAGCGAGTTCATCATAGGGCTACGTTGCTGGAGGCATGCGGGCATGAAACAGATACAGCACGATCTACTCGACTCATCATCGCTGATGTGGCACCACTACCGCGAGGACGCGGACTACCCCTATCCAGTCAGCTACTGGGGCACGATTCTGGATATTGATGACGCTGGCCATATCAGCGCGGTTTACCGATGGGACCCGGGCAGCTTTTGCCACTTCCACCGACACTTGTGTGCCGCAACGTCCATCGTTTTACAAGGTGAACTGCATGTAAAAACCTACGAGAGCGGCGAGCTCGTGAGCACAAAAATTCGGCGAGCGGGTGACTATGCCAAGAAGCCCTCAGGCGACGTGCACATGGAACAAGGAGGACCCGACGGCGCGCTGGTCCTTTTTGAGCTGTATGCTCCCGACGGCCAGCTGACTGAACAACTGGATCTGGATGGCAATGCGCTCCGCACGCTGACCACGGATCATCTGAGGCACGCATTCGCCAAGCAGCAAGCAGCCGCCTAATCCTTCCAACACCAACCGAGGCCCATAATCATGTCCGGAGAACTACACGCGCTGGCTCCTCACACCCTGCCGCCGTTTGTCGGCGCTGCTGACGGGAGCGATCCACTCTTTTCCGCAATCATCTTTATCGTGATTCTGGCGGTATTGGGCGTGGGGGTGTTCTACCTCAAGCTCCATGCGATGCCTGAGCAACTCGCGCACAAGCATGGCAACACCCAATCCCAGCTGATTATGGTGCTCGCGCTATTAGCGCTGTTCACGCATAACAACATTTTCTGGGTGGCGGCACTGATTTTGGCGCTACTGAAGCTTCCCGACTTTTTAACGCCAATTAATAGTATTTCGGAATCACTAAAAAAACTGACCCCGGAAGAGGCTGATACCCCGGTTGGAGCGCTTGAGCCATCAGAGGAGCAACAGTAACCATGTTGGAACTGATTCTTTGCTCACTGGTCACCGTACTGCCTGATTACCTCTTCCGTCGCTACCGACAAGGTAAGCGCTGGGGAGACCAGATTACGTTCTTCACCATGTGGTATGAGTTACGGTGGGGGATTACTGCCTGCCTGATTCTGACGGTGAGCTTCATCACTGTGGTGTTCTACTACCATCCCTCCACCACCAACGCGGGCCCCTACTTCCGCACTATCCCGCTCCTGCCGGAAGGGGGTGGCCGGGTCGAAGAGATCTTTGTTAAGAACGGCGAGGCCGTTGAGGCGGGTGCTCCACTGTTTAGCCTGCTCGACAGTGCGCAGGTAGCGGGCGTGAACGTGGCCGAGAGCCAACTGGCACAGATCGCATCGGCGTTTGCGCAAGCCGAGGTGCAGCTTGAGGGCGCCAAAGCTAGCTTGACCCAGGCAGAAAGCGCTCTGGCGCAGGCTGAAAATGAGCTGGCCAAAAAGACAGAGCTATCAGCTCGTGGCCAGCAGTTAGTTAGCAAAATTGAAATTGAGCGACTGGAAAATACGGTTGCCCAACGTCGTGGCGGCGTGCAGGCGGCAAAAGCCAACATCACGGCGGCGGAGACGCAAATCTCTGACGTGCTGCCCGCACAGCGTGAAAGCGCGCAGCGTCAGCTGGAGCAGGCGCAGGTCGCGCTGGATAAAACCGTGGTCTACGCAGGCGTCGATGGACAGGTCGCGCAGTTCTTTTTGCAGCGCGGGGATTACGTGAACCCCATTCTTCGTCCGGCGGGCGTACTGATCCCATCGGATGGCCCGGAGTCAGGGCGTTATCAGATTGCCGCGGGCTTCAACCAGCTTTCAGCGCAGGTCATCAAGCCGGGCACCATTACTGAAGTGGTCTGCATGTCCAAGCCTTTCACGGTGATTCCGATGGTGGTGACACGCGTGCAACCGGTGGTCGCCGCGGGGCAACTCAAACCGGCCGATGTCCTGCTGGATGCGCAGCAGCGCGCGCGCCCTGGCACCCTCACTGTAGTCATGGAGCCACTGTACGAAGGCGGGTTGAGCGAAGTCATGCCGGGCAGCAAATGCATTGCCAATGCCTACACCAGTAACCACGAGTTGCTTGAGGAAGGTGACCTCGGATTTAGTGAGACGCTGTTCCTGCACATGGTGGACACAGTGGGTGTCATTCACGCCATTATTCTGCGAATGCAGGCGCTACTGATGCCGGTGCAAATGCTGGTCTTCGCCGGCCACTGATTGGCCTATTCGGCCGCTCACAAGGCGGCCGTATCACTCGCTAATCGCTAGGCACGTAGCGCCGACATTAGCGATATCTTAGTCCGACGATCCGTTTAATGACTGCCAGATCCGCAGGCTACAGTGGATCGTCCAGACTAGTACCACCGCCCACCACAGCATAAAGAACCAGTCATTTTTGGTCGTGCCGTTCCACGCCAGCCACTCAAAAATCAGCGTCTCGGCAACAATATCAATCACCAGCAATGCCGCGATCCCGATGGCCCAGCGCACGAGTGCGCGCTTCACAGTTGCTTGTTCACCTTTACGTTACTCCCTCGTTTTTTTTCAGCGCGAGTATGACTAAGCGAAACCTACAGAATAAGCCCAATCAGATCCGAGGGCAGTCCTGAGGCGTATCTTCTCAAACAGGCGCACCGAGATACCCGCATGAAAGTCTACACCCAGACATCTGCCGCGGCAGGTAGCCATTACAGATCGTCACTGAGAACCTGCACAGACCAACACAATTCCCGGCCATGGCTCATACAGAGTGTGATCGGGATTTTAGCCATCGCGCTGGCTGGATGTAGCAGCGTGACGCCCGATGACTATCAGGGGAAAGCCCCCGCTTTTGAGCCCGAGTCTTTTTTTAACGGGTACCTGACTGCTCACGGTGTCGTGAAGGATTTTTCGGGTAAGGCCATTCGACATTTCAATGCTGACATCATGGGCTGCTGGTCTGCGGGGGTCGGTACGCTCGACGAAGATTTCATTTTTGATGATGGAGAGAAGCAGAAACGCGTTTGGACGCTGACGCCTGACGGCAACCAAACCTATATTGGCACTGCAGGAGATGTGGTCGGAGAGGGTCTGGCGCGCTGGCAGGGCAACGCAATGTTCCTTGACTACACCCTTCGCATTGCACTGGATGATAGAACCATTGACGTGAAGATCGATGACAGGATGTACCGTGTCAGTGAGAACGTGGTGATCAATGAGTCCAAGATGCGCAAGCTGGGATTTGGTATCGGCGAAATTCTGCTGACCATTCTCAGACACCCCGAGCGCCCCGCTGACTGCCCGAGCTAGATTTTACTTACCGTCAGGAACTTGCTGACTCGGGCAGGTCGCTCGGGCCGGGCTCTAGAAACTCAAACTGATCAAGCTTGATGTCGTCGAGGCCCATTTGATCAAACGGATCTTCCAGCAGATCCTGCAGGTTGTAGAGAGAGATCAAAACAAATCCATTGATGCTGTTGAGCACATAGATCAGCCACCGAGGATCGTCATGAAGGTTGTAAACCAGATTTGGCGTAAAAATGAAGGGAAGAAAATACAGTGATACCAACAGATATGCGCGCAAACTCACCGGCGTACCGTGTATCTTGATGCCGTTGAGGCTCTCTATGTTCTCCTGAATGTCCTGGATGACGCGCATCATTTTCAGGCTCGCATTGCTTGAAATCGCCTCGTTCCGAGGGGTACTCACAGCGTAAATCTGCCTGATGATGTCGCGCACCTCATCCATGCTCTGGTGTTCCGGGTCCTTGAGGCTATCAGTAAATTTTTGGGACAGAGACCGCATCAGCCCGTTGATCTGACGCTTTTCGTCGACCGGCATTTTGACGTTGTTTTCAAGGCCAAAATAAAACGCGCTGATCGCAGCTTTGAGTGCACTCAAGACCCTGATCGCCAACTGGCGGCGACGAAAGGCCTCTCGAATGGTGAAAACGAGAGGGAAAAGCACCGCGATACTCAAGAAAATCCAGTCCACGTTGTAGGCGTAGTCCAGACGCAAGCACACATAGACGGACACGATACAGAACGTGACTATAATAAAAGTACGGTGATTAACGATTTCGAGATACTTCCGCATCTGATCACCTTTCGCTGGCTGAGCGCTCATCTTATGCGCGCCCAAAGGGCGTGGCAATCCGCAACGTGGCCATGGGGATTGAGCTTATTGCGCGAGCTGTTGCACTGGCATGTGTGCTCTGAGAGCATCGGTGGTCGTAAAGGGGGAAAGCTGTGCGCAATAGAGTCACCATTAGTCTGAGTAGACCGGGATGGTGCCTGAGTATGGCGGCGCTATGGATAACCTTGGCGCATTCGCCCGTGGCAGACGCTCAAGCAGAAGCCACCACGCATGATCCACTTTTCTCTAGTCACGAACCGCTGTCAATCACTCTAAAGGGCCCTTTCAAGGACATCGACAAGCGCCGTGATAAAGAAGCCCAGTACGCCACCGGCTCGCTACACTATGACGGCCCAGATGGCGCTGTCAGCATCGAGACCACCTATCGTCCTCGCGGTAATTTTCGGCTCGACAAACAAACCTGTAGTCACGCACAGCTCTGGCTGGACCTGAAAAAGAAGCAGACATCAGGTACCGAGTTCGAGAACCAGCATAAATTGAAACTGGTCGTGCAATGCCGAAACAGTAACCGCTACACAGAATACTTGCGCAAAGAATATCTTGCATACCGTATGCTGAATGAGCTGACTGATACCAGCTATCGAGTGCGCTGGGTCAATGTGACTTACCAAGACCTGAACGGCAAAACGCTTTGGGAAAAACCGGCGTTTTTCATCGAGCATAAAAAGCGGCTCGCCGATCGACAAAATCTTTTGACCGTCGACGACAGCCGCATCAGTCGGGACCGCCTTGATCCCGAGCAAGCC
>CALKMV010000074.1 GCA_938091485.1 uncultured Luminiphilus sp. | reverse complement strand
TTGCTTGCACATGATCCCTGGGCGCAGCAGTCGATTGGTTTGCGCAACATTTACACCGCTCCGCTCAATTTGCTACAGGCCGAACTTTTGCGCCGAGTGCGCGCCGAGAGTAAGACCGATATTCAGCAGGCATTGATGGTGACCATGGCGGGGATTGCCGCAGGTATGCGCAATACTGGATAGCTGCAGAGATACTAGTGATGGAGTCGCTGACTGCCGGTGCAGAGAGCGGATTAGCTTGCGGAACGACTGTCTTGCCTGATGGCATAAACCAGCGCACAAAGCATGAAAAACATCACTGCAGAAAACGGCAGCGCGCCGATAATCATCACCGAGCGCAGCGCATCCATGCCACCGGCAAAGAGCAAAGTGATAATTACCAGTCCCAGCAATACGCTCCAAAGCACGATATGTCTGGCGCGTGTGCCATCTGTCGCGCCACCCGAGACAATGGTGTTGATGACCAACACCGCTGAATCGGCTGAGGTGACCAGATAAGTAATCAGCAACACCACGCACAGGGTGGCAACGGGCATTACCCATTCCGCGGCGAACAAGTTGTCGACTGTGGCAAAGAGCTGCGCTGACAGATCAGCGCCGAGAATCGTGCCGTCAGCTGTGCCCTGGAGTTCGAGGTCCAGCGCGGTACCGCCAATGATGCAGAACCAAGCGAAGCACATCAGGGCTGGGAGCAGTATGGCGCCCACCACATACTCGCGAATGGTTCGGCCCTGCGACACGCGAGCCAGAAACAGCCCAACAAATGGCGTGAAAGCAATCCACCACGCCCAATAGAAAATCGTCCATGCGGATTGCCAGTCACTGACTGCCTGAGCGGTCGGCGTGTCTCCACCATCCCATATCGTGACTGACATCGCGGGTATCGCTCGCAAATATTCCATCAGTCCGGCGACAAACATTTCGCCGGCAAAGGCGGTGGCACCAAACACAATAAAGATGACCAACAGCAGCCACGACAGCGCCATATTGAGATTCGAGAGCCAGCGGATCCCGCGACCGATGCCCGACAGGGCCGAAAGCATGGCAGCCAGCGTCAAGAAGATCACGGCCAGCGAGAGGGCGGTCAGGCTTGGCTTGCCGTCGTTAACTAGCCAGCCCCAGGCCGTGATTTGATGCATGCCAAAAGTGAGCTGATTGACGCCGTATCCGATGGTGACTCCGATACCGATAATCGTTGCCAGAATCGCGGCGGCGTCGACGACGGCACCCACACGTCTCGCTGTCTCGGGGCCGAGCACGGCGGTAAACGGTGAGCGGATCGTGAGTGGCATGCCCCGGCGGTACGCGAAATAAGCCAGAGACATACCGACAATCGCGTAGCAGCCCCATGGCGTCAAGCCGTAGTGGAGCAGTGTCCACTTGTAGGCGGCAGCGAGATTGTCCCGTTCCAACGCCGATGTCGTGCCCATGATGACGTCGGGATTATTGGCAAAGTGTGCGAGGGGCTCGGCGGTAGAGTAGGTCAACATGCCGACCCCGATACCGGCTCCAAACATCATCGAAAACCACGCAAAACGGCTGAACTCGGGCGTCGCGTTATCAGCACCGAGTCGAATGCTGCCTGTTTGGGGAAGGAGCGCGAGGATGAGGCTCGTCACCATGAACATAGCTGAGGCATACACATACCAGCCGCCAAAGTAGCCGATCGTGCCGGACTGGATGTCCATAAGAATGGCGCCAGCGTCTTTGGCAAGTGATGCCCAGAGCACCAGGCTCACGACGATCACTTTAACGGCTATCGCCACCCAGCGGTTCTGGCCTGCATAGAACCCGGTTTTATCTACCCGGGTAATGAGATCTGGCATCAATTCTCCTGCGGAGGGGCCTGACTAATGAGTCGAGCGGGCGGACTCGCTGAGAGTCTGTGGCTGATAGCAAGCAAGCTATCTCGCAGCGTCGCTGCAGCCGACAGTTCGGCTACATTAGCCCAGTCGGTCAATGACGCAGCGAGCGCCATATCCCACCCCTTATTTTTTAGTGTTCTGTCTGCAGCATGGAGTGTCTCATAAAGTCCCGCCAGCGTCTGATGCTGTTCAGGATGAACGCGTAGCCATTGGTCTAGATACGCAAGGCTGACCGTAGGCTCGGAGGGCCAAGTCACGGGAAACTGCTGTTGCGGATTAAAGAGACCGCCTTGGTTGGCCATCTCGGCCGCGGCGATTTCATTGGCGCTTAGATGCTCACTTGGAGCGAGAGCGAAGACGTCGATACCGCGAATGATCTCAGTGCCATAAATCCGCCCCTGATACCAATACGTTGACCAATAACCGCCGGTGACGAGGTCTGTGTCGTCAATTGGACCACGGTCAAAGTAGGCGATCTCGACTGGGTTAGCGGAGTCGGTGAAGTCGATGACCGAGAGCCCGCCCTGATACCAGGCCTGCACGAAAATATCCCGGCCTGGGACCGGAATGATGGATCCATTGTGGGCCACACAGTTCTCTGTTTCTGCCTGCGGTGCGGGCATCTTGAAGTGGTTGCGAAATACCAGCTTGCCGTCGACGATGTCGTAGATGGCATTTGCTCCCCAAGTGAGGGGATCGTAAGTTCGACACCTCGGACGTGTCCCACCGCCCCATTCATCCGTAAATAGCACCTTGTCACCGTCATTGTTGAAGGTTGCGGAATGCCAGTAAGCGAAACCTGTGTCACTCACCACATCAACCCGTTGGGGAGCGCTTGGGTTGCTGATATCAAACAGAATCCCGTTGCCTGAGCAGGCGCCAGCGGCAAGATTCAGGTTCGGAAAAACCGTAATGTCATGGCACTGGTCAGTACGGTAGGTTTCCTGTGTGTTTTCTCCGTGATCGCCGCCGCGCCAAAGCCCAGCCAGTGCGCCGGTCTCGGGGTCTGCAAACACGGTGGGGCTGTCAATAATGCGCGATGCCGCCGGGTCATCCACTGGTATTTCGATCACATCGATACGAAATAATGCGGTGCGATCGTCGCCCGGGGATTCATCAAAGCATCCGGGCAGCTCCTCTTCATCCCGAACACGGGAGATGCCCGAGTTGTAGACAATCAGCTTGCCCTCATCGTCAGGCCCGGACACGATGGAGTGGGTGTGAGAGCCACGGCAGGTTTGTACGGCACCGACTTGCTTGGGCCGGGTCAGCTCGGAGATATCAAAAATACGCAGGCCACGAAAACGGTCTTTGCTGATTTCGTCTGTGACCCCCTCTAGACCGCAGTCAACGCGGCCGCGGGTCTCCTCAACGGACATGATCAGCAGGTCGTCAACAATCGAGACGTCCCCCTGACCACCTGGGCAAACGACAGACGCGGCCAGGTTCGGCCGACCGTCGTCACCCAGCTCGTAAATGTTGAATCCGTGATAGCTGCCCGCCACCATGATGTCGTCCCGGAAAGCGATGTCCGTATTGGAAAAGCTCAACAAAGGTGAGCGGGGATCGGGTTTCTCGTCGGCTTCCGTCTCATCGGTTTCTGGGGCTTCCTCCTCGGTTTTACCCATGGCTCCTGAGGTCACTCGATCGGAGGTGTCAACGTGTTCCTCTTCATGATGATGGGTGTGGGTGTCCTGCTCGGTGCCTGATACCCGGTCCGTTGGTGTTTTGACTGCAGTTGGTAGAAAGCGTTCGGGGGGTAGTTCAGCAGGGTTGGCAGGGTCATAAAATCCTGGCGGTTTGGTGAGGACGCTCACTTTACGGAGATTCCAAATCGCTTCTTCAGCATCGTAAAGACCCGCACCCAGATTGGCTCGCGGATCATCAGAGAGCCCCAACAGCAAGCCGTGCATGAGCTCAATTTCCCTCGATTGGTCGTTGGTGATATCAGTCGTGAACTCAAAAAGCGTTGGGTCGTAAGCGGAGCCACGTTGCTCCATGAGCGCCTCTACCATATCGATCGCGCCTTCATGGTGGGCGATCATCAGTGAGAGAAACTGGCGATCAAACTCTGCACCAGAGGCGGCAGACAGCGCGGCCAGCTGCGTTTCAGTTGCCATGCCCTGCATGGTGTGGCGATTACCGTGCGTAGTGTCTCGAAGCACAGATTCGCCGCGGCTGGTCAGCCACTGCTCCATGAAGGCGATTTCGTCCCCTTGCGCAGCCTCAATTCTGCCCGCGACCTCGAGTAGCTCGGGTGAGTTGGTGCGATCGGGAGCCAACCCGGACATCTCCAATGCTTGTTGATGGTGGGGAATCATGTCCCGCATAAATTGGGCATCGCTCGTTGTGTAGCTGGTGTCCGCCACCTCGATGGCTTGCTCAGCAGAGAGCTCTCGTGGGTGCTCGCCGGGGGCACCGGGTTGAACAATGGGACTATTCGATTGGGTGGGACAGGCGATCAGGGTCAGAGCCAATCCCGACAGCAAAGTGTGGGAGAGTTTCATAGGGGATGAACCTGTGAATGAGATGGCCCGAAATCTAACAGATTATCGATAGAGTCGCTCAGGAGCGCCGCAAGAACGAGCGCAAATCTGCAGCGTGGGCGAGGCCAGCCGTACCGAGGGTGGCGGCAACCATCATGGGCGGCGCGCCGGTTAGCGCCAGCTTCATAGCAAGCAGAAGCAGTGCCCCTGACATTAAATGTAGCAGCATCGGCGGTGCACCTAACTCACCGGCGCGCCGGTGACGCCAAAACAACCAAAACGCCTCGAGGGCCATGCCCAGCAGGATGATGTCGACCAGCCGGGGAATTGTTAGCCAGTCAGGCATGGATCAAGCCCGGGCCAGTCCCAGCAGCTGTGCCACGTCCTTGAAAAACACTCGAATGTGCGCGAAGGGGCGACGTCGAACCAGTTTCTTGGTGGTGTAAGACTGCCATGTGAGTGTCTGCACATCCGGGTCGCGGCACATGGCGACAAACTTTTCGCGGCGCTTGTCGGTGCCGTACCAGAAGCGCTGCAATAGCCCCAGCGCCCAGAACACCTTGCCGTGCAGTTTCATGAAGCGCTTGCGCGCTTGGCCGAGCACCGCTGCATCACCCGTCTCTAAAAAGGCGTGCATGGCATCCGCGGCCAGTCGGCCGCACAGCATGGCGTAATAAATGCCTTCCCCGGACGCCGGTGCGACTACCCCGGCGGCATCGCCGGAGACTAATACCGCGCGGCCATCGTCCCATCGTTTCATGGGCTTCATGGGGATGGGGGCGCCCTCTTTGCGTTTGGTTGTCGCTTCACTGAGGCCCACGTCTTCCCGAAGCGCGGCTACTGATGCCTTGGCGGAGAAATCCTTATGCGCGCTGCCGACGCCGATGCTGGCGTTTTGGCCATGGGGAAAGACCCAGGCGTAAAAGTCTGGCGACAAGCGGCCCTGGTACCAAACGTCACACCGGTCCGGATCATAGGCAGCCCAGTTCTGGTCTTCTGGCACCTCGATGATTTCGTGGTAGGCCAACACCCAAGGCGTCTTCTCGGCATCGGGGATGGTGGCGCGGGCAACGGCGGATCGCGCGCCATCGGCACCAATCACGCTGCGAGCCGTGACCGTCTCGGTGCGAGGATTATCGTCTTTGGTTTGATAGGTCAGTGCCACTAGGTCGCCTTCGTAGCAGAGTGATTTGAAGACGCCTGCGACAACGTCGGCACCGGCTCGGCCGGCGCGCTCACGGAGCCAGGGGTCGAATTCATCGCGGTCTACCATGCCGACGAAGGTGCCATCGATCGGCATATCCACCGAATCGCCCCGCGGCGAGACCATGCGAGCGGAGCGAATGCGCGCCTTCAAAAGGTGCTCGGGAATATCAAACTCCTCAAGCAGGCAGGGCGGAATCGCGCCGCCACAAGGCTTGATGCGGAAGCCCCGCTCGAGGAGCAGCACGTTGTGACCCTGTCGGGCGAGATCGTGTGCCGCGGTGGCTCCCGAGGGGCCGCCCCCGACGACAATGGTGTCGTAGTCAGTAGTTGGTAGGGTCATCTCATGCCTCCCTCTCCGGCTTCTGCCAGAGCGATGTCGCCAAAAGACGGCAGCTGATCGCGCTGCTCGCCTCCCCAGTTGGCGATGTGGATGTGGCGTGCCAATGATGCGGCGACCAGGAACAGAACGCCTTCACACGCGAAAACAAGGCCATAGGAAATGGCCGGATCGTTGAGCCAGTATCGGGTGACATCGACCGCCACCGTGCCAAGAAAACCGCCAAGGGCAAACGCTATGGCCTGCGCAGCACCCCATAACCCCATGCGGATGCCTTCCCGTTTCTCTTGTCCGGCGCTGGCGAGAACCATCATGGCGCCGATCGCCGCCACGGCGAACCCGCCGTTGGCAGTGCCCAGTAGAAAGACATTGGCCTCGAGCGACCAAGTCGTGCTGGTCATTCCGCCCCAGCAAAGCAGGAAGAGTGCAACGGCTGAAAGGAGGCAGCCACCCCTGATCCACAGCCGCAACAGCGCTGCGCCTCTGGATTTGAAGAGCAGTGTCGAGATTGCCATTGCGGCCATGCCGAGTAACACGCCGCCGTGCTGTACTCCTGCGAGCTGGGTCGACTCTCCCGGTGTTCGCCCGAAGACTAACCCTGCAAAAGGTTCGAGGATCAAATCCTGAGCCGAATAGGCGAGCATGGAAACGAATACGAAGATGGTGAAGACCCTCGCTTGAGGATCTTGCCAGACCTCTGCCAAGGCGGCGTTGAAGGCGCCCTTCTCGGGCGGGGGCGTGCCGGAGATCGTGGCCGCGTCAGGTTGCACGTTAGGCTCAACGCCGCGGATGACCAACAGCGTCACTAGAATGGCCAGAACTGATACGGTGCTGGTTACCGTCATCAAACGCTCGGGCGAGTAAGGATCAAGAAAGTGCCCTGCGACGCCTGCGGTGACAGCGAAGCCAATGATCATCATAAACCACACGAGTGCTGCGGCAGCCGGCTTCCGCTCTGGCGTCACCTGCTTGGCCAGCAACGCGAGCAGGGAGGTACCGGTGGCGCCGGTCCCTACGCCAATGGCAAAGAATCCGATTGCGGAGACACACAGGCCCAGCCAGTATTGGCTCGGGATGAGCGTCGTGCCCAGTGCGGCGAGGACGCCGCCCAGACCTAGAATAAACATGCCGCCTACGATCCAAGGCGTTCGTCGACCGCCCAC
Organism: uncultured Luminiphilus sp.; assembly: GCA_938091485.1. Taxonomy (GTDB): domain Bacteria; phylum Pseudomonadota; class Gammaproteobacteria; order Pseudomonadales; family Halieaceae; genus Luminiphilus. Next base: position 16,593 of record CALKMV010000074.1, on the reverse strand, counting down.
ATCCGACCCATAGCCGATTCGCGGGCGCGCCAACTGCACTATGTGGTGAATGGTGACTAGAAAACCCGGGATGGTCGCAGCCAGAGCCAGTTCGACCACCATGATGCGGTTCAGTGTCGACGTGGTCAGCACCACGATCCCGCCCAAAGAGGTTTGTATCAGGCCAAGTCGAATGATCTGCCACCAACCGAGCCCTGCTGAGGCTGAGTTTGAGGCGTTGCTCATGCGAACCATCCCCCGAGGCCGACGGCGGCGCTCATCATCCCCAGTACATAGAGCGACACGCCGGTCGCATTGTACCAAGGTGCCAACTGCTTAGGATCCGAGAGCAGGCGCTTCATGGCCAAACACTGGGCCACCACTCCGGCGGTGACCGCGGCGGCATAGGGCGCCAGCTGCCATTGGAAGAGCAGGGCAATGACCACCAGTTGCGGTAACAGCATGAACACACACGCCACCTTGGCTGCCCGCTCGCGGCCCAGTTGAGCCGGGAGCGAGCGTATGCCCATCTGCAGGTCGCCCTCGACACTTTTGAAGTCATTGAGGGTCATGATGCCGTGAGCCCCAATGCTGTAGAGCACGGCGATGGTCAGAATCGGCGCGGGGGGCAGTTCACCGCCCAGTACAATCGCGGCACCGGTAATCCAGGCCAATCCCTCGTAGCTGAGCGCCACAGCGCTGTTGCCCCACCAGCCATTCAGTTTCAATCGCAGAGGAGGTGCGCTGTAAGCCCAGGCCAGCAGCAGCCCGACAAAGGTGGCAGCAGCGACCCAGGGTCCGAGCATCAGCGCCCAGCTTTGTGCTGCCAGTGTCCAGACCATGGCGAACCAAAGCGCTACATTACCCGGCACCCGTCCAGAAGGAATGGGCCGGTGGGGTTCGTTGAGCGCATCGACGTCCCGGTCATACCAGTCATTGACAACCTGACTGGCACCACATACCAGAGGGCCAGTTAGCGCGATACCGGCGAGGAGTGACCAGCCACTGATTCCCGTGCCAGGTCCGGCAGAAACCCACCCGCAAAGGAATGCCCACATGGGTGGAAACCACGTGATCGGTTTGAGGAGTTCAAGCAGTGCGCCCGGCGACGCCCTGCCAACTGCTACGCTGACCGGGGCAGACTGATCCATGACGCCATGTTCGCCGCCGAGCAGGAATATGTCAATTTTAATTTACAGAAACGGTGTCAACTGCAGGCGCAGTTGCTCTTTCAGTCGACAGTGTCTTCTGAGTCGCCGATATCGAATCGACGCAGCTTCGTATACAGGCTTTGGCGACTCAAGCCCAGCAATTCAGCCGCTGCCGCCCGGTTGTCCTGAGTCAATTTGAGCGCGGCTTCAATGCAAAGCGCCTCGATCACGTCGGTTGATTCCCGGACCAGTTGTTTGAGAGGCACTCGTCCGACCCGGCCTGTGATCTGCTCGATCGATCTCGGCAAGTGCACCTCAGTACTTTCTTCGGTGCCGATGCGGCGGCTTACGTCCCGAATAAACATCAGAATCAAAGGTTTTCCAGAGCGCTCGGTTTGCACTGCGGAGAGTTCAATATCTAACCGTGTGCCGAGCTCGGTTCGTAAAACGGAGCTAAACAGCTGTAAGGGCCGATCTGGGTGGATGTTGCTGAGCAAAACGTCCAGGTCGACGATAGATCGTCCCAGCCAGCGGTCCGCACGGCGCCCAGTTGCTTGCTGAGCATCTTGAATGCATGCCATGTCGAGGTAAGCGGCATTGGCGGCAATAACCGCACCGTTTTGGTCAGTAATCAATATACCGTCGGGCGACGCTTCAAAGCTGTCTCCGCCCAGCCCGAGGTCAGATTGGTTCTCGGATATCGACGCGAGACGAATCAAAAGCCGGGTTTCGTTGCCCTGTCTAAGACAGGTCACGCCGATGGAGAGGGCGTCGTTATTAGTGGTGGTGATCTGCCCCGGCACGACGGCAGTGGTGCTGCGGGCTTCCCTCTGCAGCTCAGTTAGCACTCGGGTGCTGTCGCTATCGAGGCCCACAGGGAACACGCGGCCCACCAATGCGCCCTCCTCGAGGTTGAGCAGGCTGGCTGCGACGCTATTAGCCTCAAGCACTCTTCCGGAGATATCGTCAACGACCAGAAAGCCCTCAGCGACCATTTCCAGCATGCGCCGATAGCGAGCTTCTAGACGGCGATTGCTCCAGTAATCTTGCTCCAAAGTCCGCTGCGCGTTCACCAGTTGTTGTCGTAGGTTGGTTTCCCCTCTCAGGTCTAAGCAGGCGAGTTCCGCAGTGTTGTCGTCGGCGTTGGCAGACAGCCAGCAGGTCATGGGCACAGGCTCCTCTTCAGCCCCAGCCGTCACTGCCACATCCATCCGGTGCGCGGTGCCTGGATCTCTCAGTGCTGCGCTGAGAGCGTCAGCCGCGACACCTTTGTCTGACTCTCGCAATAGCTCCAACAAAGGTCGCCCAATCATGGCCTCTCGAGGAAGGTGGCGCAGCATTCCGGGGCTGGCGTCAACGGCTTGAACGCCCCCGGTTTCGTTCAATGTCAGGCGGAGGTCAGCGAGGCTGGTCAGCAATATTTCCAGGTTCTTTTGATTGGAAATTGACACTTTTCGGGCCTCTCGATAGCTGAGGTGTCTGATTAGATTGACACATCGGGTCTTAAGGGGAGGAGTTTCGCACACCTACAGCGTCAAAAAAACCCCCCACAGCGGCGTTTTGCTACCGCCAAATGGACGTCTAAGTGTCTAAATAATCTAAGTTTAGATTTGTAAAAAAGGTTTGACACTTACAGGGCGTGACTCTACTCTGATTCCAATAATAAATGCTGTAGAGCCTGCTACGGCTGGAGGTTTGCATGGGCGCGGATCAGTCGATGATCAATCGGCAAAAGCAGACGTTATACACACCTGCAGAGCGAGCACGTCGCGATGCGACGGTCTGGACCCTGGTGCAAGGTATTTTGGCACCGCTTCAATTTTTGGCTTTTGCCATCAGCCTTTGTCTGGTCATTAACTTTCTTCTAAACGATGTCGGTTTCGCAGCGGCAACGATTTCGGTCGTTATTAAGACATCCTTGCTTTACGCCATCATGGTGACGGGCGCGATCTGGGAAAAAGTGGTCTTTGGTCGTTACCTGTTTGCACCCACATTTTTCTGGGAAGACGTGGTCAGCATGCTGGTTATGGCGCTACATACCGCTTATGTCGTCATGTGGCTGGCGGGTTGGGGTACACCGACTGAGCAAATGTGGGTCGCGCTTGCTGCTTATGCCAGCTATGTCGTGAATGCATTGCAATTTCTGCTGAAATTTCAGGCTGCTAAACAGACCGCCAGCGTCACTCTTGGCGCATCGGCAACGGTTATGGGCGCACACGGGGCACTTGAATCGTGAGTCAGGTGATTGCCCGAGCCGATTCTGCGGTACTCCCCGAGGTCACAACTGAGCGGGGTGAGCGGGCTGTCTTTTGTGGACTCACCTCGATCATTTGGCTGCATCGCCGAATTCAGGATGCGTTTTTCCTCGTTGTGGGTTCTCGAACCTGCGCACATTTACTGCAGTCAGCCGCTGGTGTCATGATTTTTGCGGAGCCTCGTTTTGCCACGGCGATCCTCGGTGAGCGTGACCTGGCTGGTATGGCGGATTGCCATGAAGAGCTTGATCGCGTCGTGTCCGAGCTGTTGGCCCGTCGGCCTGACATTCGGCGACTCTTTCTGGTCGGGTCCTGCCCGTCGGAAGTCATCAAGCTGGATCTCGCGAACGCTGCTGCACGTTTGCAAGGTGTGCATGAGAACCGACTCAGAATTTCTGCCTTCAGCGGCTCAGGTATCGAGACCACCTTTACTCAGGGCGAGGACCAATGTCTTGCAAGCATGGTCCCCGATTTGCCGGTGGCGCCTGAGGGTAGCCAGCGCCTGATGGTGGTGGGCACACTCGCCGACATTATCGAGGAGCAGTTCCGACGCCATTTTGCGCAGGTTGGGATTACCGATGTGGACTTCTTTCCGGCAGCGCGAGCGGACGATTTGCCGCCGGTAGGCCCTGGCACCCGCGTGTTGCTGGCTCAACCCTATCTGAGTGACACCGTCTCGGCGTTGTGCAAGCGGGGTGCGAAGTTGGTGTCCGCGCCTTATCCGCTCGGCGTTGAGGGCACGCTCGCCTGGTTTCAGGCGGCCGGCGCCGAGTGGGGTGTTGAAGCTGACTCCGTCAGAGAGTCGCTTGCCATTCCGATCGCGCGCGCTCAAAAATCGCTCGCCAAAGTTCGGGAATCACTTCAAGACCGCACCATTCACTTCCTGCCTGACTCGCAGTTGGAAATGCCTCTCGCGCGTTTTCTGCGCGATGAGTGCGGGATGTCACTGATGGAGGTTGCGACGCCTTATTTGGATCAGACGCTGATGGCGGAGGAGATGCTGCGGCTGGGCCCTGATGTTTCATTAGTAGAAGGATCGGATCTTGATTCAGCACTTGCTCGTGTCAGGCACAATCGCCCCGATCTCACGGTTTGCGGCATGGGCATTGCAAACCCGCTGGAGGCTGAGGGTCTCCGTACTAAATGGTCCATTGAGCTCATCTTCACGCCAATCCAGGGTTTTGATCAGGTAGCCGACCTTGCGGGTCTATTCGCCAGACCGCTATTGAGAGAGCGCCAACTTGAGGTGGGTTCATGGAGCTGACGCTTTGGACCTATGAGGGGCCGCCCCACGTTGGCGCCATTCGCGTCGCCGCCTCCATGCGAGATGTGCATCTGGTTCTGCACGCGCCTCAGGGCGACACCTATGCGGACCTGTTGTTCACCATGATCGAGCGAGAGAATCGCCGGCCGCCGGTGACGTGGACTACCTTTCAGGCGCGGGATCTCGGTAGCTCTACCGCGGAGATGGTCATTGAGACACTCAAGGGCGCGTGTGAGCGTTATCAACCTCAGGTGCTGCTCGTCGCTGAATCGTGTACCGGGGAATTAATACAAGACCAACCCGGCGCACTCGCCAAAGGTGCTGGGCTCAGTGCGCCGGTTATTCCCATAGAGATGGCGGCGTATACGCGCAAAGAAAACTGGGGCGCCAGCGAGACCTTTTACCAGTTGGTCCGAGGATTGCTGTCCGGGCGGGTACCTAAGCCCGGAGAAGAGCGTCCGCCCCGGCCCGTCGATCAGCCGCCCTCGGTGAACTTAATTGGTCCCACAAAACTCGGTTTCCGTTGTCGTGACGATGTTATCGAGATTCGACGGCTCCTGGAGAGCATGGGCGTGCGAGTGAACGTCGTCGCTCCGCTCGACGCCACCCCACACGATCTGCTGAGGATTCCCGAGGCAGATGCCAACGTGAATCTGGCACCGGAAGTGGGAGAGCTGAGCTGCGATTGGCTCAAGCGGCAATTCAAGCAGCCGACGATTTCCACCGTGCCACTGGGTTGGGGCGCCACCCGTGACTTCATTGCCGAAGTGATTGACACACTGGCGCTGGATATTGACCCCGACGCAGTGGGCGAGAGTCGACTTCCCTGGTATAGCCGCTCGGTGGATTCGACCTATCTGACGGGTAAGCGAGTCTTCATTTTTGCCGACGGAACTCATGCACTGGCGGCGGCGCGAATGGCGCGTGACGAAATGGGCTTTGAGGTGGTCGGGCTGGGTACCTATAGCCGGGAGCGCGCTCGCGATGTGCGTGCTCTGGCAACGGAGTATGGGCTCGAAGCGCTGATCACTGACGATTACCTTGCCGTCGAGCGGGCGGTCACCGAACTGCAACCTGAGCTGGTTTTGGGCACTCAGATGGAGCGTCACATTGCCAAGCGTTTGGGTATCCCTTGTGCAGTGATTTCAACTCCGGCGCATGTTCAGGATTACCCCGCACGCTACTCGCCGCAAATGGGTTTTGAGGGCAGTAACGTCATTTTTGACACTTGGGTTCATCCGCTGATCATGGGTTTGGAGGAGCATTTGCTCACCATGTTCCGCGACGATTTTGAGTTCAATGACGATGCGGTGCCGTCTCACCTTGGTGGTGAAGGTGGTGGCGCTCAGCAACCTGACAATGTCGCACCCATGACATCGACCGAACCCGATGCCGTCGCGTGGGCGGTCTCGGCTGAAAAAGAGTTGAGAAAGATACCGTTCTTTGTCCGCGGCAAGGCGCGCAGAAATACCGAGCACTTTGCAATGGAGCAAGGGCTCTCCGTGATTGATGTCGAGACGCTGTATGAAGCGAAAGCGCACTTCAGTCGCTAATACAGACCATCCTTTGCGGGTGGTACTGGTTACCCTTGATAACCACGTCAGCGGCGCATGGTCACGGGCAGCAGATGCGCTGTCAAAACAGGTCCCCTCGTTAGCAGTATCTGCTCATGCGGCGACGGAATGGGATCGTGATCCGGCCGCATTAGACAGTACCCTCAGTGCCATCGCCGAGGGCGATATTGTTATCGTGACCATGCTCTTTCTGGAGGCCCACATTGAGGCGGTTCGCAGCGCGTTGGCTGACCGCTGTGAGGCATGTGACGCGATGATCTGTTGCATGTCGGCCCCCGAGATCATGCGTCTGACCCGTATGGGTCGATTCCGCATGGACACCGAGGCAACCGGTGCGCTGGCCCTTTTAAAACGATTGCGTGGTGGCGGTGACAAAACGAAGCGGTCCGCCGGTGCGCAACAGATGTCCATGTTACGCCGCCTGCCTAGGTTGCTGCGATTTATCCCCGGCACGGCTCAGGATGTGCGCGCTTATTTTCTGACCCTCCAGTATTGGCTGGCGGGCTCTGAAACCAATCTGGCGCGAATGATGGCGTTTCTGATAAACCGCTATGCAAGCGATGCTCACGCCATCATCAGGGATGCGCTCACTTACGAACCTCCTCTCGAGTATCCCGATACGGGCCTTTACCACCAGCGTCTGCCTGATCGCATTACCGATGATCCTAAGGTCCTGCGAAAAGCCGCGACAAAAGCGGTGAAGGGGACGGTGGGTGTGCTGCTCATGCGCTCATACGCGTTGTCGGGCAACAGTGCGCATTATGACGCGGTCATTGAGTCCCTCGAGTCACGCGGCCTGCGGGTAATTCCTGCGTTCGCTTCGGGGCTCGATGCGCGACCCGCGGTGAAGGCCTTCTTCATGGATCGAGGTGAGCCTATCGTTGATGCGGTGGTATCGCTGACAGGCTTCTCTTTGGTTGGTGGCCCTGCATATAACGACACCGACGCTGCGCAGGAAATGCTGGAAGCTCTCGACGTACCTTATTTGGCCGTGCAGGGTCTCGAGTTTCAAAGCCTTCAGGACTGGGAGTCCTCGTCCATGGGTTTGATGCCTATCGAGGCGACCATGATGGTGGCGATTCCCGAGCTCGATGGTGCGACGGGATCCATGGTGTTTGGCGGTCGCTCCGAGCTTTCAGCCGGCGAAAAATTTGACATGCAACCGGCACCCGAGCGAATCGATCGTCTCGCGGATCGTGTGGCGCGACTCATCGCTCTGCGACACGCGCCCATCGCAGAGCGCAAAGTAGCGATCGTCTTATTTAACTTTCCGCCCAACAGCGGCGCGGCAGGCACCGCTGCCCATCTCAGCGTGTTCGAGTCGCTCTTCAACACGCTCAGGGCAATGCGGGATGAGGGTTATCACGTGGACCTGCCTGAATCCCACGCCGAACTTCGCGACGCCATCCTGAAAGGCAATGCGAAGCAGTTCGGTGCGGAAGCCAATGTGTATCAGCGTGTGCCGGTCGATGACCACGTGCGTTCAGAGCCCTGGCTTGCAGAGATAGAAACGCAGTGGGGGCCGGCTCCGGGTAAAGAATGGACCGACGGTCAGCACTTGTTTGTATTGGGCGAGTCATTTGGCAACGTGTTAGTCGGAATCCAGCCGCCGATGGGTTACGAGGGTGACCCCATGCGGATGTTATTTGAGGGCGGGCTCGCGCCAACCCATGCGTTCGCCAACTTCTATCGGTGGCTGCGGGAAGACTTTGGTGCCAACGCCGTGCTGCATTTTGGCACCCACGGCTCTCTGGAATTTATGCCGGGCAAGCAGGTGGGCCTCTCCGACAAGTGCTGGCCCGACCGACTGATCGCAGACCTGCCCAATGTCTATCTGTACGCGGCAAATAACCCTTCAGAAGGTCTAATCGCGAAGCGCCGTGCCGCGTCCACACTAATCAGTTATTTGACGCCGCCGGTTACTCACTCCGATTTGTACCGGCATCTGGTTGATTTACGCGCTGCTATCGATCACTGGCGGCAGCGTCCGGCCGATATCGAACGCGAAGCTGAACGGGCGATGATCGATACGGTGCTGGCGCTTGCCGCGCGATGTGAGTTATGTGGTGAGGACTGTGAATGGGCGCCTGATCAATGGGTAGAGAAAGTGTCGGAGGTGCGCGATCAACTCGATGAGATCGAGCAGGCACTTATCCCATTTGGACTCCACGTTGTAGGCGAGCCACTCAGCGTAGATGACCGACACGAGATGTTGTTGGCGATGGCAGAATCTGGTGGTGCGTCCGATATTGATACTGCCGCCTTTACCCGCGCAATTGAAACTACGGATGCGGATTCGCTTGAAGCCGTCTTGAAAAACGCGATGCTTGATGCCGTCGAGGAGGCGCCGGCCGCGTTGACGGAGACGCTGGTCGAGGCCGCGGCTATGTTGGGCGAGGACCACGAGCTACGCGCGATCCTGCGTGCACTCGATGGTCGATTTATTCAGCCGGTGAAGGGCGGTGACGTACTCAGGGCACCCGAGATTTTGCCGACCGGGCGGAACCTCCATGGTTTTGATCCGTTCCGACTGCCGGCTAGTTTCGCCCACTCCGAGGGTTGCCGGCAGGCCGAGCAGCTACTGGCGCGCCATCAAAGCGAGAGCGGTGCCTTGCCCGAATCCGTGGCGCTCGTACTGTGGGGAACCGATAACCTGAAGACTGAGGGTGTCAGCATCGCGCAAGCGCTGGCGTTGTTAGGTGCAGAGCCGCGGCAAGACAGTTATGGCCGGGTGGTCGGTGCACGCTTGCTGCCTCTCGAACAGTTGGGCCGGCCCCGTATCGACGTGCTGGTGACCTTGTCGGGCATTTTTCGTGATCTGTTGCCCATGCAAACCCAGTTGCTTGCCGAGGCCAGTTGGCTGGCCGCCACAGCGGATGAAGATGTCGAACAAAATTTCGTGCGCAAGCACGTACTCGCTTATCAGGAAGAGCATGGTTGCGATCTCGAGCAGGCCGCGCTGCGAGTCTTCAGCAATGCAGAGGGCGCATATGGTTCGAACGTGAACCTGATGCTCGACAGTGGCCGCTGGGAAGATGAAGAAGAGCTAGCTGATTGTTACACCCAGCGAAAAGGCTTTGCCTACGACCGACACGGCAAGGTCTCGCAGCAGTCAGATCTCCTGAATCGCGTGCTCGAGGATGTTGATCTCGCCTATCAGAATCTGGACTCCGTTGAGCTTGGCGTCACCACCGTTGACCATTATTTCGGCACGTTGGGGGGTATCAGTCGCGCTGTCCAGCGGGCTCGGGGCGAGCGGGTCCCGGTCTACATTGCGGACCACACGTCGGGCGGTACGGGTCGCGTGCGCACGCTTAATGAGCAGGTGGCCCTCGAGACCCGCACGCGTTTGCTCAACCCGAAGTGGTACGAGTCGATGCTGGATCACGGTTATGAGGGTGTGCGTCAGATCGAGGCGCATATCACCAACACTATGGGCTGGTCGGCAACGACCGGTGATGTCTCACCGTGGGTATACCAGCAGTTATCCGAGACATTTGTACTGGATGAAGACATGCGTCGTCGTCTGGCAGAGCTCAACCCGGTGTCGGCCGCAAGGCTTGCTAACCGGTTAATAGAAGCACAGGAAAGAGAGTACTGGGGGGCCGATGAAGAAAGCATCGATGCCCTGAAACGGGCAGGAGAGGACCTCGAGGACTTCCTCGAAGGTGTTACAGGAGAGGTGGCAGCATGAATTCACCCAATCAACATATTCCGGTGAGTAACATTGATCCGGGGAAGAACGTCGGCGACGGGGAGGGCAGCGTTCAGGTCCATCTCGAAGAAGATTTGATGCAGGTCAACGCCAAGGTGTTTGCCATCTATGGCAAAGGCGGTATCGGTAAGAGCACCACCTCATCCAATCTGTCGGTGGCGTTTTCAAAGCTAGGCAAGCGCGTCATTCAGATCGGTTGCGACCCAAAGCACGACTCCACCTTCACATTGACCAAGGCGCTCATGCCAACGGTGATCGATGTGCTCGAGTCGGTTGAGTTTCACGCTGAGGAACTTCGTCCTGAGGATTACGTGCACGAGGGCTATAACGGTGTGATGTGTGTCGAGGCGGGCGGGCCGCCTGCTGGCACAGGCTGCGGTGGTTATGTGGTGGGCCAGACGGTGAAATTGCTCAAGCAGCACCATCTGCTCGATGACTCCGACGTTGTGATCTTTGACGTGCTGGGTGATGTGGTATGCGGCGGCTTTGCATCGCCCCTGCAACATGCCGAGCGCGCGCTGGTCGTCACCGCCAACGACTTTGATTCCATTTTTGCGATGAATCGCATCGCGGCGGCAATCAAGGCCAAGTCCAAGAATTATGCGGTGCGATTGGGTGGTGTGATCGCTAACCGTAGCGCTGATACCGACGAGATTGACCGTTTCAACGAGGCTGTCGGTCTGAAGCGGCTGGCTCATTTCCCGGACCTCGATGTGATTCGTCGCAGCCGTTTAAAGAAGTCGACGCTGTTTGAGCTTGACGAAGCGCCGGGTCTGACAGAGGTGTGTGATGAATATCTGCAGCTCGCTGAGCAATTGTGGGCAGGTACAGATCCGTTGCCCTGCGAGCCCATGAAAGATCGCGACCTGTTTGATTTTCTGGGGTTTGATTGATGGCGTCAGCGAGTTATCAAACCCGTCGGGATGAGATCGAAACCTATTTCGACCGCACCGCTGCCGATGCGTGGGCAGCGCTCACATCTGATGCGCCCGTCAGCCGCATCAGGCGCACAGTGCGCCGGGGTCGCGACGCGATGCGCGAGACGCTGATGAGCTGGTTACCCGATGACCTTACGGGTAGTACCTTGATTGATGCCGGATGCGGCACGGGCACGTTGGCAATTGAAGCCGCTCAGCGCGGCGCCGAGGTGGTCGCAGTCGACCTATCGCCGACGCTCGTCAATCTGGCCCGAGAAAGGCTGCGTGACCTGAATCAAAGTCTTGACGTCACTTTCCTAGTTGGCGATATGCGGGATATGGATTTGGGATGCTTCGATTACGCTGTCGCCATGGACTCCCTGATTCACTACGACGTGGCCGACGGTGTGCAGACTCTTGAGGCAATGGCCGCGCAAATTAGTCGCAAAATGGTTTTCACGTTTGCACCCAAGACGCCGCTGCTGGCATTGATGCATGCAACTGGACGCCTGTTTCCCCGGGCTGACAGAGCGCCATCGATTGAGCCGGTGTCGCCGGGGCGTCTTGAGCAACATTTGCAAGACGCAGGCCTGATGGAGAGATGGGCGGCTGGTCGTTCGCATCGTATTGATGTGGGCTTTTATAAGTCCCATGCCATGGAGCTGACGCGCCAATGAATCGATCTGCCAGCACTGCAGAGACTCGCCTCGCGGGCTTCGGGCACCGCTGGCTTCCCTTTGCTGACGCTGCGTCGGCAGATCTGTCTTTGGGCAGATTGTTACGCTTGTCACTGTTCCAGCTCTCTACCGGTATGGCGATCGTGCTGCTCACTGGCACGCTGAATCGCGTGATGGTTGTAGAGCTGGGTCAGCCGGCATCATGGGTATCACTGATGCTGGCAATTCCACTTTTAATGGCCCCCGCTCGAGCGCTGATTGGATACCGCTCTGATTATCATCGTTCCTACCTAGGCTGGCGCCGTATCCCATACCTTTGGTCGGGCACCATGATGCAGTTTGGTGGCCTCGCCTTTATGCCATTCGCATTGATTCTCATGACCGAGCCTCACTCTGGCCCGGCGTTCCTTGGCCCTGCCGCAGCGATGGGCGCTTTTTTATTGACCGGTCTGGGCATGCATGTGGCGCAGACGGCAGGACTCGCGCTCGCGACTGACCTGGCCACAGAAGAAACCCGTCCTCGCGTGGTGGCGCTGCTCTACCTGATGCTGTTGATCGGAATGATCGGAAGTGCGCTCATGTTCGCGGCACTGCTGAATGACTTCGGTTACGTGCGGTTGATTCAGGTGATCCAAAGCGCTGCAGTGATCACCCTGGTGCTCAATGTCGTCGCGATGTTGAAGCAGGAAACGCGGCGACCCGATCTCACCGATCATAAACTGACGCGGCCTACATTTGGCCATGCGTGGCAAGACTTTATTGCTTTGCCACAAGCCCGCCGTCTGCTCTGGGCCCTCGGTCTCGGCACCATGGGCTTCACTATGCAAGACATTTTGCTCGAGCCCTATGGTGCCCAGGTGCTGGGCCTGTCTGTGAGCGACACCACCTTGCTCACGGCAATGTTCGCCGGCGGCATGATATTAGCGCTCATCCTGACCTCGCGTCGGCTTGGCAAGGGCTCTGATCCAATCAGAACCGCATCAATGGGAATCCTGATCGGCATCGCAGCGTTTTCGGCGGTCATTTTCAGTGCGCCAATGCAGGCGCCGTTGCTGTTTCAGATTGGAGCGGCCTTGATTGGCTTGGGTAATGGTTTATTTGCGGTCGGCATGCTGACAGCCGCCATGGTTTTTGGTGGCAACAAGATGGCAGGGCTAACGCTGGGTGCTTGGGGAGCGGTACAAGCGGCCGCCGCCGGAGTGGCCATGTTTTCTGGGGGCGCAATCCGCGACTTGGTCACGGGTTGGGCGGATGCGGGACTGTTGGGTGTCGCACTGCAATCACCCGCTTCAGGTTATGGAGCGGTCTATCACATCGAGATTGCCTTGTTGTTTGTGGCGCTCGCGGCAATGGGTCGGCTGGTAAGGCGACCCGGCGAAGCGGGCGACAACGGCAAGCGTCTCGGTTTAGCGGATTTTCCGAATTAAGGACCACATTGGGAGGACCTAACTATGGGTACTGGTGCAATTACTGAATACGTGGACGTGGCGCAGATTGCGCTTTATGCGTTCTGGATTCTGTTCTTTATTCTCGTGGGGTATCTCCACCGCGAAGGCAAGCGTGAGGGTTGGCCCCTGCAAATGTCTTCCGGTGAGCTCCGCACGGGTGTCGGTGGCATGCCACCCCCCAAAACCTACCGTCTGGCGCATGGTCAGGGCGAGCGGGTTAAGCCTGGCCCCGAGCCAGCACAGTATGAGGTGAATGCCACGCCGCTATACGACGCTAGCGGTGCAGCGATGCATCCTAACGGCGACCCGATGGTGGATGGTGTCGGCGCTGCTGCATGGGCCACGCGCCCCGACAGACCCGATCTGACGGTCGATGGGCGCCCCAGAATTGTGCCTTTGCGCGTCGATAGTGAGCACAGCGTGAATGGCGGTGATCCCGATCCGCGCGGCCAGGCAGTCTATGGTTGCGATGGCAAGCAGGGCGCGACCGTGGTTGAGCTGTGGGTAGACCGTGCTGAACCACACTTCCGTTATGCAGAGCTGGACGCAGGTGGACGACGTATTCTGTTGCCCATGACTCTCGCTATGGTATCCGCAGACGGCTCTATCAATGTTAAATCCATTCGTTCTGATCAATTCGCTCAAGTGCCAGGGCTGTCCAATCCTGATCAGGTGACCTTGCAGGAAGAGGATCGTATTACTGCTTTCTATGGTGGTGGCCACCTCTACGCCATGCCTATGCGTTCGGAACCACTGATATGGGTATGACTGAATATGAAGACGAGCCCGTAGAAGGCTTGCCCGAGCACCTGCCCGCGGGGGAAACCATGGTTTGGCAGGGTCGGCCCACGGTTGCAGCAATGGCGAAGCGGGTGTTCTACATCCCTCATCTGGCGCTGTATTTTGGATTATTGATCGCAGGGCATACCGTCTATCGCCTGATGGAGGGTGTTTCTGCAGCGCAGGTAATGGGGACTTTTGTTTGGCAAGCTGGTTTGGCGACCACCGTTGTACTGTTGCTGACCTGGCTCGCCCGCGCTTACGCGAAGTCGATCCTCTACACCCTGACCAGTGAGCGCCTGGTGATTCGTTCGGGCGTGGCATTGCCCATGATGGCCAATATCCCGATTGAGCAAATTACCGCGGCGGATATGCGTGCCTACCGCGACGGGACGGGCGACATCTTGCTAAAGCCCGTAGCCGATAGAAAGCTGTATTGGGTGCTGTTGTGGCCTAATGTCTCGGCTTGGTACTCACGTCCGGTCAGACCCTTGCTCAGGGGTCTGCCTGATCTGCAGCGGGCGGCGGATGCGTTTGCGTCGGTTGCGAGTCAGCACTACCAGGTGACGGCGGGCGAACAGACTGGGGTGCCTGTAAGGGTGCATTCGGGAGGTGACCCGCTGCCGGTGGGTTGAACGACATGGCAGGGGGGCAAACACAGTCGGGGCGAACACTTGGACACCCAATGGTCTGGGTGGTACTTGCCTTGGCATTGCTGTGGGCGTGGGGGGTATCCAGAGAGGATGCTTACTATGCGCCACCACCACAGCAAGCCTCCCTACCCGTTTCCTCTTCAGATTTACTGTTTATCGATGGCCCGCGCGGTCGCATCGACGTATTAAATGCGCGAACCCAGGCAACGTTGGCGGTCTATGAATCCGGCGAGGGTAGTTTTCTTCGCGGCGTTCTGAGAAGCCTTGTGCGCGAGCGACGCGTCAGAGATCTCGATCCCGGTGGGGCGTTCAGCCTTGCATTGCTGGATAACGGAAGCCTGGTGATTTCAGATCCGGATACCGGATACTGGATGGCGCTCGAGGCCTTTGGCCTAGACAACAGAAAATTGTTTGCCGACATCCTCGAACAAGCTGTGGCAAACGACATTGCGGCGGCTGGGAAGACGCCATGATTTGGTTGGCTTTGGGGGTGGCTGTGCTGCTGTGGTGGTTGATGACCGGCCTGGCACTCATGAGTGTGCACCAGCCCCGAGCGTTAAAGCAGCCCATCTTTTTGCTCTCAACCATCCTTGCGACCGCAGCGGTTTGGGGAGTAGAGGCTAACGCCGCTAGTCATACAACCTTGGCCACCATAAGCGGGTTTGCCATGGGCCTCGTGATCTGGGCCTGGCTCGAACTC
This sequence comes from uncultured Luminiphilus sp., assembly GCA_938091485.1. GTDB lineage: Bacteria > Pseudomonadota > Gammaproteobacteria > Pseudomonadales > Halieaceae > Luminiphilus. Next base: position 1,480 of record CALKMV010000074.1, on the reverse strand, counting down.
AGCTATCTGATGGGATATATCACTGGGCCGGTTAAGCGACCCGCTACTGAGTCAATGAGCTTGCCTGCGCGCTTTTACAACGCCTTGGGCACCACGATTTACCACGAGTTTCTGGTTGTTGCCGCGGTGGGCATCGTTTGCGTTCTCGGCGCAGGGCTGCCCAATCCGACGATTCAGAACACTCTCGCTGTCTTGTGGCTGATGCGGTGGAGCACCAAGCTCAACCTTTTTTTTGGCGTGAGACACTTCAACAGCGAGTGGTTGCCGGACAACATGCGCTACATCACCAGTTACCTACGCTCAGGTAAAAACAGCTGGTTTATGCTCTTTTCGACGGCGTTGGCTGCATATTGCACCTATTTGCTGTTTTCTTATGGCCAGGTCGCGGTCGAGCCTGCAACAGCATTATCGTTATTCTTGATAGCGTGGCTGGCCGTTTTGGCTGTGCTTGAGCATTGCTTTCTTATGGTACCGATGGGTGAAACGGCCTTGTGGCGCTGGGCTGAGGTCAATACCCGCAAGTCAGGGTGAGTGTATCTAGCCATTGTCTATGTTTTCCTTGACGACGAATGACCGCAGGCATAATGTGTAGTCAGAACGGTCTGAACAAAAAAAAACAGACTGACTGGTACTTGCTTGACGCTACCGTATGCGGTCCTCGGTTTCGCCACGTGGTGACCCAGCCAGCAGGGCAGTAGGGGGCAGAGATGAGTTCAACCACAGGGGGAAGGCCTTCCCCGAAATCGGCGTCACCGCCGGTAAGGCCAGAGGACACCCATTCTTTGGGTGAGCGCGCCGAGCACATCAGCGAATCGGCGCTTAAACCCCATTTTAGCCAGCTTTCGGAGCGCTCAGATGCGTCGCTTGCACTCAACGTGCATCTGCCATTCTGCCCTTCGCGCTGTCTCAGTTGCGACCGGATAGCGGTGGTGCAACATCAGCCGGGCGAGCTTGAGCGCTACGTGGCTAACCTGGCAGACGAGTTGGCTCGGACAGCTGAGTTGTTGGGACATCGTCGGGCACTCTCTCGGGTGCATTTTGGCGGTGGATCTCCCAATCATCTTTCCGAACTGGCGCTCGCGACCGTGTTCTCGCATATCGATGAGCATTTCGCTGTCGACGCCAGCACCCAATTTTCCATGGAGCTCAATCCTCGGAGAACGTCGCGTGCGCAGCTGAATTTTCTGAAGGGGTTGGGTGTCGAGCACATCAAACTCGAGGTCCGCGATGTCGACGCCAACGTGCAGAGAGAGATTGGCCGTATTCAGTCTCTTGAATTATTGGAAGACGTGATCTCCATAGCCCACGGCGTAAACTTTACATCTATCGGCATGGATTATCTGATCGGGCTGCCGGGGCAAACCGTGGAGTCATGCGATCAAAGTATTGAGGCAATCCTCTCTTTGGGGCCTGATTGGCTGGTGTGTCTGCCATTTCATAGGCGTGAATCCCTGTTCCCGCATCAAATTGCAGTGGACTC
>CALKMV010000073.1 GCA_938091485.1 uncultured Luminiphilus sp. | reverse complement strand
ATCACCCGCTGGGCCAATGGCGCCGGCGCCGATGCCGCGGATACGGATATCGTTGGCGGTGAAGTTCTGCTTACTCATGGTCATGTTCGGGACCGAGAACTGCAGGTTCATGGTGTCGTTGATCAACTGGGAATCAAGCTGATCCTGAGTGAACGCTGACACCGCAATAGGCGTGTCCTGAATAGACGACTCGACCTTGGTTGCGGTCACGATCACTTCTTCAAGTTGAGCATGGGAAAGTGGGGCGGATACCAGCATTGCGGCAGCAACAGCGGTACACAACCGGTTGGAGGTAACTCTCATGGTGATGGCCTCAATATTTTTTTGATTTATGGCCCCAAGAATCGGAGCCAATTACTTGAAAAATAGCGTGACTACGCGGAATTAGCAACCCAAAAAGGTGGTCGCTTTTGGGCCTGACGAATGAGGCTAAGGCGCACCAAATGGAGGCATGGCCAAAACGGGCATTCAGCTGGCACCCAAAATGCAGAAAACCCCCAAAAAGCAGGGCTTTATGGGGGCTTCTCGGGTCCAGAATGGCGGTCTTACTCGTCGTCGCCAGATTCCTCTACCGTGTCTGCCTCTTCCACCTCGGGCAGCGGTCGATCCACCAGCTCGACAAAAGCCATAGGAGCTTTGTCCCCAGTACGGTAGCCGCACTTCAAAATGCGGATATACCCGCCCGGCCGCTCCTGGTATCGGGGGCCCAGCTCTTCAAAGAGCTTGCCCACCGCAGCCTTTGAGCGCGTGCGATCGAACGCTAGACGCCGATTGGCCACGCTGTCACTTTTCGCCAGTGTGATCAAAGGCTCTGCGTAGCTTCGCAGCTCCTTTGCCTTTGGCAGGGTCGTTTTGATCAGCTCGTGCTCAACCAAAGAGACGGTCATGTTGCGGAACATGGCCTTCCTGTGCGAGCTGTTTCGATTCAGTTGTCGTCCGCTATGGCGATGACGCATGACGCTATTCCTTAAAAATCATGCCCGAGCGACGCCCGGGCGCTTTATTTACTCAGACGCTCAACAGGCGCTCGTCGTTCTTGAGGCTGGCAGGAGGCCACGCCTCAAGACGCATGCCCAAAGACAGGCCTCGCGACGCCAATACGTCTTTGATCTCGGTCAGAGACTTCTTGCCCAGATTCGGAGTTTTGAGCAGTTCCACCTCGGTGCGCTGAACCAGATCACCGATGTAGTAGATGTTTTCGGCTTTCAGGCAGTTCGCCGAGCGAACCGTCAGCTCCAGGTCGTCAACCGGCCGCAGCAGAATCGGGTCCACTTCCTCAGCGGCCTCTGTGGCAGCAGCCTGAGCCTCGCCCTCGAGGTCCACAAACACCGCCAGCTGTTGCTGAAGGATGGTAGCCGCACGGCGAATCGCCTCTTCCGGATCCAGCGTACCGTTGGTCTCGAGATCAATAATTAGCTTATCTAGGTCAGTGCGCTGCTCAACCCGCGCGGAATCGACCACGTAACTCACACGCCGGATCGGCGAGAAAGACGCGTCCAATGGCAGACGACCGATTGATCGTGTTTCCTCCTCCGGATTCTCGCGAGCATCAGCCGGTGAGTAGCCGCGACCTCGCTGGACCAGCAAGCGAATCGACAGCGATGACTTGGCAGTCACGGTGCAGATGACGTGGTCGGGATTAGAGATCTCGACGTCGTGGTCAACCTGAATGTCAGCCGCGGTCACTGTGCAGGGGCCCTGCGCAGACAGCGTCAGCTGTGCGGAATCCTTGCCATTCAGAGACAAGGCCACGCCTTTCAGATTCAGTAGGATCTCGATGACGTCTTCCTGCACACCTTCGATGGCGGAGTACTCGTGCTCGACACCGTCGATCTCGACTTCGGTGATGGCGCACCCGGGCATAGACGACAGCAAAATGCGGCGCAGCGCATTGCCGAGCGTGTGACCAAAGCCTCGCTCGAGAGGCTCAAGGGTGACCGTCGCACGGGTGTTGGAAGCCTCATCAACTTTGATGACGCGGGGTGTCAGAAACTCAGTAACCGAATTTTGCATAAAACACCTTCGATGATTTCAGGGATTGCGTAAGAGGAATATGGTCGAAGCGGTTTACTTCGAATATAGCTCTACAATCAGGTTTTCGTTAATTTCGCCGGGTAAATCCTGACGCTCGGGACGAGACTTGAAGGTCCCTTCTAACTTGCCAGCATCCACCTCTACCCAAATGGGCTCCCCACGCTGCTCGGCAATTGCCAGAGCCGACTGCACCCGAAGTTGCTTTTTGGCTTTCTCGCGCACAGAGACGACGTCGCCGGGTTGCACCTGGTAAGACGCGATATTCACCACAGTACCGTTCACCAATATGCCTTTATGCGCCACCAGCTGACGGGCCTCAGATCGCGTTGAACCAAAGCCCATGCGATAGACCACATTATCGAGCCGACCTTCCAGAAGCTGCAGCAGGTTTTCGCCCGTAGCCCCTTTCAGCCGCGCGGCTTCTTTGTAGTAATTGCGGAACTGCTTTTCGAGCACACCATAAATACGACGCACTTTCTGCTTTTCGCGCAACTGCACACCATAATCAGACAGTCGTCCGCGACGCGCACCGTGCTGTCCCGGAGGCGTTTCTGATTTGCACTTCTTGTCAAATGCAGTCACACCACTCTTAAGCTGCAAATCCGTACCCTCCCGTCGGGAGAGCTTGCACTTCGGTCCAATATATCGAGCCATTTGCTAAGTCCTCTCAGGCGCGCGTTATACGCGACGCTTCTTGGGTGGGCGACAACCGTTATGGGGAATCGGTGTCACATCGGTAATGTTCGTAATCTTGTAACCACAGCCATTCAGTGCACGCACCGCTGACTCTCTGCCTGGGCCAGGCCCCTTCACCTGAACGTCCAGATTGCGCAGCCCGTATTCCTTGGCGGCTTCGCCTGCTCGCTCGGCAGCGACCTGCGCGGCAAACGGCGTGGATTTTCTAGAACCACGGAAGCCAGAGCCGCCTGCGGTCGCCCAGCTCAAGGTGTTACCCTGGCGGTCAGTAATCGTGATGATGGTGTTGTTAAAAGACGCATGAACATGCGCGACACCATCGACCACCTGTTTGGTGATCTTGCGTTTCGTTGTCTTGGCGTTCTTTGCCATCTGTTTACTCTCTTTAATATCGCCGCTACAAAAAGTGATGTAGCTCCACCAAAGTTATCCGCCCGTGCCGCGGGCGAAGTTCTAATTACTTACGAATGGGCTTTCTGGGCCCTTTGCGTGTGCGTGCGTTGGTCTTGGTACGCTGGCCACGCAGGGGCAATCCCTTGCGATGACGCACGCCACGGTTGCAGCCAAGGTCCATCAAGCGCTTGATGTTCATGGACACTTCCCGTCGCAGATCGCCCTCGACATTCATCTCGGACACCAGCGAGCGAAGTTGATCCAGCTCGCCTTCTGAAAGCTCGCCAATCTTAGTGCTCTCGGGGATATTGCTCGCTTCGCACAACTTCTTGGCCTGGGTTCTACCAATGCCAAAAATGTGCGTGAGCGAAATCACCGCGTGCTTGTGATCGGGGATGTTAACTCCGGCGATACGCGCCATCTTTTATCTCCACACCTGTTGAGTGGTGCACCCACGGGCACACGACTGCTGCACACCAGCAAAAAGGGCGCGCATGTTAATGATTTGAGCGCTGGGCTTCAAGAATCAGCCCTGTCGCTGCTTGTGGCGAGGATCTGATGAACAGATCACCCTGACCACGCCGTTACGTCGCACCACTTTGCAGTTACGACACATCTTCTTAACCGAAGCTCGCACTTTCATCGGAAACTCCTGATTCCTATCTCACCCGACCTGCGGGGCTCAGGCCCCCCAGATTGGCTTTTTTCATCACACCTTCGTATTGATGTGACATCAGATGGCTCTGCACCTGAGCCATGAAGTCCATCACGACCACCACCACGATCAGCATGGAAGTGCCACCCAGATAGAAGGGCACGTTGAACATGACCACCAGAAACTGCGGCAGCAAGCAGACGAGTGCGATATAGGCCGAGCCAAACACCGTCAGACGGGTCAGCACACCGTCGATATAGTTCGCCGTCTGCTGGCCGGGTCTGATCCCCGGCACGAAAGCGCCAGAACGCTTCAGGTTGTCGGCTACTTCCTGCGGGTTGAACATCAACGCCGTGTAGAAGAAGCAGAAAAATACGATAAAGCCGGTGAACAGGAGAATATTCAGAGGCTGGCCAGGGCCAATCGCCACCGCAAGATCCTGCAACCAGTCTGAGCTGTCTCCACTGCCAAACCACTGCGCGACCGACGCTGGAAAAAGTAAGATCGAACTCGCGAAAATGGCTGGGATCACGCCCGCCATATTGACCTTGAGAGGCAGGTGCGAGGCTTGAGCCTGCATCATTTGGCGCCCCTGCTGTCTCTTTGCATAGTTCACTGTGATGCGGCGCTGCCCGCGCTCAATGAACACCACCAGATAAATCACCACTGCCGCGAGAACAAGGATGCCCAGCAAGATCAGAATACTGATCTCGCCCTGCCGCGCCTGCTCTAGCGACTGACCGATGGCGGCAGGGAGGCCTGCAACAATGCCCGCAAAAATCAGCAGGGAGATGCCGTTACCCACGCCTCGCTCGGTAATCTGCTCGCCCAGCCACATCATGAACACCGCGCCCGTCACCAGTGAGGCCACCGCGGTGACATAGAAGCTGAGCCCGGTCGCATAAGCGAGACCCTGATTGGCAAGACCCACGGTCATACCGGAACCCTGCACCAGCGCCAGGACCACTGTGAGATAGCGGGTCCACTGAGAAATCTTGCGGCGACCTGCCTCACCCTCTTTCTTCAATTGCTCCAACTGAGGTGTCACAGCCGTCATCAGCTGCATGATGATCGACGCCGATATGTAGGGCAGGATGCCCAAAGCCAAAATACTCATGCGCTCCAAGGCACCGCCCGAGAACACATTGGCAAGGCCCAGAATGGTGCCCTGATTCTGATCAAACAAAGCTGCCAGCTGCTCAGGATCGATACCGGGTACCGGGATGTGTGTCCCGATGCGGTAAATCAAGAGCGCGATCAGCACAAAGCGCAGGCGAGCGAACAGCTCTCCCATGCCGGCTGAATTCATTGAGGGCATCCCATTCGCCATGAATTAGGCCTCGACGCTCCCACCGGCGGCTTCAATCGCCGCTTTGGCGCCCTTGGTCACTGCGACACCGCGCACATTCACCGCTCGGCTGATTTCACCAGACAGGAATACACGGACACGTTTGACGTCGTCTTTAATCAAATCAGCCGCTTTCAGCGAATCAAGATCTATCACGTCGCCCTCGACACGATCCAATTCATGCAGGCGGATTTCTGCAGTCGTTCGGCCAATGCGGGAGGAAAAGCCGTACTTGGGCAATCTCTTTTGGAGCGGCATCTGACCGCCCTCAAAGCCCGCCTTCACGGTTCCTCCAGAGCGGGACTTGAGACCTTTATGGCCACGGCCCGCCGTCTTACCGACGCCGGAACCAATGCCTCGGCCCACACGCTTCGCATCACGCTTCGCTCCCGGAGCTGGCTTCAGGCTGTTTAAACGCATTTCGTCAGACATTGCTCTCGCCCTCAACACGCACAAGGTAGTTCACCTTGTTGATCATGCCGCGCACGGACGGGGTGTCTTCCACCTCTACCGTGTGGCCAATTCGGCGCAGACCTAAGCCCGCCACACAGGCCTGATGCTTTTTTAGGCGCCCGTGAATGCTGCGGATCTGCGTTACCTTGATCATTGTTTTACTCATCAGTCTTTCCCCACTACTCAGCTGAGGATTTCTTCCACGGTAAGGCCCCGACGGGCCGCGACATCTTCAGGAGAGCTCATGTCTCGGAGCCCTTTAAAAGTGGCTTGAACGACGTTGACCGGGTTGGTCGAGCCGTAGCACTTCGCCAACACGTTGTGCACACCGGCGAGTTCCAACACCGAGCGCATGGCACCCCCTGCGATCACGCCAGTACCTTCTGAGGCAGGCTGCATATACACCTTGGATGCACCATGGGCAGCCTTGATTGGGTACTGCAGCGTGCCGTTAACCAACTGCACCTGCACCATGTTGCGACGCGCTGACTCCATCGCTTTCTGAATAGCGACAGGTACCTCGCGAGCCTTACCACGGCCATAGCCAACCCGGCCTTTACCATCTCCCACGACAGTCAACGCCGTGAAGCTCATGATGCGGCCACCCTTGACCGTCTTGGCGACCCGGTTAACCTGGACCAGCTTCTCCTGAAGATCTCCCTCAGTACGCTGATCGCCCTGTTGCCTTTGCTTTTTGTCGTTCATTGCCATACTTAAAACTCCAGCCCGCCTTCACGCGCAGCCTCTGCAAGTGCCTTAACCCGTCCGTGATACCGAAAGCCTGAACGGTCAAACGCAACCGACGTCACGCCAGCCGCCTTTGCTCGCTCTGCTACCAGTTTGCCAACCGCCGCCGCCGCCGCCACGTTGCCGGTAGCGCTGGAGCGCAGGTCCTTATCCAATGTCGAGGCCTGGGCTAAAATCGTTTTACTGTCTCCAGAAATAATCTGGGCATAAATATGCTGTGGCGTACGATGCACTGACAGCCTGACCGCGCCAGCTGTTCGCATGTGCACTCGGGACTTTGTGGCGCGACGCAGGCGCGCTTTTGTTTTGGTATTCATTGCCGTATCCGATTACTTTTTCTTGGCTTCCTTGCGCCGGACATACTCGTCGGCGTAGCGAATGCCTTTTCCTTTATAGGGCTCTGGCGGACGGAAGCTGCGGATTTCCGCTGCGGCCTGACCAACTGCCTGCTTGTCGATGCCAGAGATCACAATTTCAGTTTGAGTGGGGGTGTCGGCCGAGAGCCCTTCCGCCAGTTGGTAATCCACCTGATGAGACAGGCCGATGGTCAAGTTGACCGTTTTGCCAGTGGCCTTGGCACGATAACCAACGCCATTCAGCACCAGCTTCTTCTCCCAACCCTCGGAGACCCCTTTGACCATATTTGCCAAAAGGGAGCGGGTTGTGCCCGCCATAGCACGACAGTCATCACCGTCGTACGTGATGGTGGCGACGTCTTGTTCGACGTTAACGCCCACACCATCGGTCAAAGTGAGGTCCAAGGAGCCTTTGCCACCCTTCACCGAGAGATTCACTCCCTCAATTTTGATGTCCACCCCTTTGGGCAGAGCGACCGGACTATTTGCTACACGAGACATTTCTCTAACGCTCCAGTTCCCAGATCAGAAAACGGTGCAGAGGACTTCGCCCCCCACACCCGCGGCACGCGCCGCCCGATCAGTCATCACCCCATGAGATGTCGACACAATGGCCACTCCCAATCCACCGCGAACAGATGGCAGTTCGCCTTTGCCCGCATAGCGTCGCAGAGACGGCTTACTGATGCGCTCGATCTCGGCAATCACAGGCTTGCCGTCGAAATATTTGAGATCAATATGCAATCTAGGTTTACCGGTGCTGTCGTCGTAACGATGGCCGGCAATGTAGCCCTCTTGCTCGAGTACCTTGGCCACTGAAACCTTCAGCTTGGACCCAGGCATATCGACCGTTTGCTTACCCGCCATCTGCGCATTGCGCAGACGGGTCAACATATCGCTCAGCGGATCTTGCATGCTCATTCAAACGCTCTCCGTTACCAGCTGGACTTAACCAGGCCCGGCACATCGCCGCGCATGGCTGCCTCACGCAGCTTGTTGCGGCACAAACCAAATTTTCGATAAACCCCATGGGGACGGCCCGTCAGTTGGCAGCGACGCTGCTGGCGAACAGGGCTTGCGTTACGCGGCAGCTTTTGCAACGCAATCTGCGCTTCCCACCGCTCTTCGTCAGCGGTGTTGACGTTGGCAATCACCTCTTTGAGTTGCGCACGCTTGGCGGCAAACTTCGCTACCGTTCGCGCTCGCTTGGCCTCTCGGGCGATCATGGATTTCTTGGCCATATCTCTGATGCCTCAGCTTCTAAAAGGGAAATTGAACGCTGCCAGCAACGCGCGACCTTGCTCATCATTGGCTGCAGTTGTGGAAATGGTGATATCCATGCCGCGCAGCTTGTCGATCTGGTCGTAGTCAATTTCCGGGAAAATAATTTGCTCCGTGACGCCCATCGCAAAGTTGCCGCGGCCGTCAAACTGCTTGGGGCTGATGCCACGGAAGTCACGAACTCTGGGAATGGCGATGTTGATCAAGCGATCCAGAAACTCATACATGCGCTCATCGCGCAGCGTCACCTTGCAGCCAATTGGCCAGCCATCACGGATTTTGAATCCTGCGATCGACTTGCGCGATTTGGTGACAACGGGCTTCTGGCCTGCGATCTTTTCCATGTCGGCCACAGCATGCTCAAGCACTTTCTTGTCGCCCACGGCTTCGCCCACACCCATGTTGAGGGTGATCTTGCTGATTCTCGGCACCGCCATCACGTTCTTGAGTCCCAGCTCTGACTGGAGCTTGGGAACAATCTCGCTACGGTACCTTTCTTTAAGCGCTGTCATGTCTCAAATGCCTCTTCTCACCGCCGCCGATCAGGCGTCAACCAAATCGCCGGAGGGTTTAAATACGCGGACTTTCTTGCCGTCCTCAACCCGGTAACCAACGCGCTCGCCTTTACCAGAGTTACTGTTGAACACAGCAAGGTTAGAAGCCTGAATCGCGGCTTCCTGTTCAACGATGCCACCCGCTACCCCCGCCTGAGGGTTAGGCTTGGTGTGCTTCTTGACCATGTTCACGCCACTAACCACCACGCGATCGCTATCGATCACTCTGCGGACAGTGCCTCGCTTTCCCTTGTCTTTTCCGGCGATCACGATCACTTCGTCATCCTGCTTGAGCTTCGCCATGATTGGATCCTCTCGTTCCCTGCTCAGATCACTTCCGGCGCAAGGGAAATGATTTTCATAAATTTTTCGCCGCGAAGTTCACGCGTGACCGGGCCGAAGATGCGGGTCCCGATGGGCGCGTCCTGCGCGTTCAGCAATACAGCCGCGTTTTCATCGAACTTGATCAATGAGCCATCAGGGCGACGAACGCCTTTCTTGGTGCGCACAACCACGGCTGTGATCACCTGGCCCTTCTTCACTTTGCCCCGGGGAATCGCTTCCTTGACCGTGACCTTGATCAAGTCACCCACTCGGGCATAACGACGCTTGGAGCCGCCCAGCACTTTGATACACATCACACGACGTGCCCCGCTGTTATCGGCTACTTCCAGATACGACTGCGTCTGAATCATTTTTTCTTTACTCCACCAACGGCCTATCGCCGCTCGCTCATACTGACCGGACTCAAATCTGAGTCGCGGTCTCCACAATCTCTACCAATGTCCAGCTCTTGCTTTTCGACATAGGTCGCGATTCCGCCACCAACACGGTGTCGCCCATCCCCGCCTTGTTCTCCTCATCATGCGCATGCACTTTGGAGGAGCGGGTGATGTACTTGCCGTACACCGGGTGCTTTACACGACGCTCGATCTTGACCGTAATGGTCTTGTCCATCTTGTCGCTGACAACACGCCCCTGCAGCGTGCGTGCGCTTGATTCTGTCGATGCCATTACTGATCCGCCTTCTGTTGCAACACGGTTTTCACCCGCGCGATGTCTC
>CALKMV010000072.1 GCA_938091485.1 uncultured Luminiphilus sp. | reverse complement strand
ACACCAGCGCGGAGGTTGATCTCGGTGGCATCGGGAATCTCGGTCAGGTTGGTGACTTCATCGTAGTAGGACCCGGTGTAAAACAGCTCACCTCGGGCGTACGCGCCGCCCAGCGGCGTGTCGAAGTCGTAGGTAGCGATAAACGATCCAATCCACTCTGGGTATCGAGCTGCTTGCTGACCCACACAGGACAAGCCGGGGCCGAACACATCGTTGTAGTCACCACAGTCACCGTTCTCGGGGAAATCCGAGATCTCAGCCTTGGTGTAGCCCAGAGCCGCCTGCAAAGACAGGCTGTCAAACATCCGGTAGTTCAGGTCAATTTCAAATCCATCGATATCACTGGATGTACCGTTACCGCTGAAAGCGACCGTACAGGTTTCTGTGTTCGGCACGCCGTCACCATCATTGTCACCCGAACAGGTCACGTCAGCCGGAATAACGCCAAAGCCGGAATACACCTGGTCTGATCTCTCCATATGGAAAATCGCGAGGTTCATGGCTAATCGGCCATCATCAGAGGAGTACTTCCACCCCGCCTCATAATTCTTTAGCGTCTCTTCCTCAAAGGTCTCGCCAATCCCCGGAGTGTCCGCATTAAAGGTGGCAATCTGCTCGGGGGTTGTCAGCTTGGATGCCACTTCTGGGTTAAAGCCACCTGGCAGCGTGCCCTCACTGTAGTTCGCATAGAACATATGGTTGTCGTTCAACTCGTACTTGATCACCACGCGCGGCAGGGTTGACGAGAACTCTGCAGGAGACAGATTCTTGCCCGCTGCCGCATTGACGCTCGGGTCATTGATTTCGTCTTCCTGGCGTCGCACTTCCGCAATCAAGGTCAGGTTATCGGTAATCCTGAAATCCACTGAAGCGAAAATGCCGGTGGTATCCGCCTCGATCAGCGAGAACGCGGTGGTCGGATTGTAGATATCGGCAAACCAATATCCTGGTGTGCCGCCAAACATATCGCCAAAGTACTGATCGTAAAAACCGCCATGCGCTTTAGAAGACAACTCGACCTGAGTGGCGCCAATCGACCAATCAAAACGGCTAGACGTACCCCCCAGTCTGACTTCGAAACTTTCGTCTTCCGTCACCCTCGCGTTATAAACATGGAATCCGAACCCCCCATCGGCATCAAAATCATGGAAGAGCACATAGTCGTCCTCGTTCTTGCCGTAGGCCAGATTCAGATTGAGGGAATCAGTGATATCCCAGGAAACGATCGCGCCAAAACGCTCACCCTCACCGGCTTTACCGAAACCGTTGTGCGACAAGTCATCAAACGAGTGGTCACCAATTGGCGCATAACCCGGCCCCCCGGACGCCCCTGCCCAGTTGCCGTTGGCATCTCGCAGCCCGTCTGTCGCCTTACTGAAGACATCAGCAGATGACGAAGCCCCAATGCTGGTCGGGACATTCACCGCGCCCTGGTAGGCGGACTCGAGGCCGTTCACAAAAAAGCAGCTGAAGCTATTGATCGCCGGCGTCGGCTCAGCACAGAAGTTGTGCTCGGCCAGTCCACCCGCCACCGCGTAAGCGCCAGGGCCGTCATCATCCTCATACTTGGAGGCGCGGAGCATGATGTTCAGACTATCGGTGGGATTGAAGTCCAGCATGAGTCCGTACGCCAGTGTTTCCTCGTCACCCAACCGCTGGCCCTCGACCTTTGCGTTGTCGTAGTGACCCTCTTTGTCGGTGTAATTAAAGGTAGCCCTGAAGCCAAGATTACTGGTGATGGGCCCCTCAATGTAGCCGGTGGTAGCCGCCTTACTCTTCGCGCCGTAGTCGAGCTCAATACCGCCTTTGAACTCATCCCCAGGCCTGCGGGTAATAATGTTAATGGCACCCGAGTAGGTGTTTCGACCGAACAGCGCAGACTGGGGCCCCTTTACCACCTCAATCCGCTCTACCTGGGTAATCGGCAAGCTGTGCAGGCCCGAGGTCACAATCAGGCCGTCTACGAACACAGAACTGGTTCGCTGCAAGGGGCTGGTCGCGTCAAAGGTGACGCCGCGGAAGCGCGGCATCAACACCGTCCGCGCATTCTCATTATTAATAGTCTCCATGAAGAGGCCAGGCGCGGTCTTCTGAATATCCACGATGCTTTTAAAAGCAGACGCCTGAATGTCCTCTGCAGTGATTGCTGTGATCGCAATCGGCGTCTCCGAGAGGGACTCCTGTCTTTTTCTAGCGGTAACCATCACCTCTTCCAGCATCGCTTCCTCTTCCTGCGAATACGTGGTCGAGACCTGAGCTGTCGCTGCCAATGCAACGCTGACTGCCAAAGCAATCGGACTATGTTTAATGAAGCGCATAAGTGACTCTCCTGTCTGAAATGTGGCGCTTGGGCCCAGCTGTAAGGCTTAAAACGCTCTTAGTTATATCATTAGTACTTTTGATAGCGGCTTGTACAGCTTTTGTCAAGTTTCGGCGGGAGTGTTTCAGCCGTCTGGGCAACGGCCGGGGTCACTATTTTGGAACGGAACAATTCGGACTAGGGCTGCTCGCGCAGCTGGCCTGGGGAGCCAAGCCCATTCCGTATCTGGATTTGAGAGGTTTCAGGCTACCTTGGCTTGCTCGACCTGACTCGTATCCCAGGCGTTGGGCCATTTTTCTTCAAGGATTGCCAAATGCTTAAAGAGCGCTCGAATGCGGGCCGACTGGCGCAGGTCTTTGTGATGTAAAAGCCAGGTGTGGCCCCAGTGGGCAGAGGGCACACCGGGTAGCAGGATGAGTTCGGGATATTGCTTGGCAAGGAAACAAGGTAGCGCCGCTACACCCAATTTGTTGTTCACTGCCACCGTCCGCGGCGATATACCATCGATGAGATGTCGACTCTTGAGCCCCAGCGATTCTGCGGTGGGTAGATCTCCTAATGTGAGTGCCCGCCCCGACGCCTGTATGCAGGTGAGCTCGCGATGCCCTCTCGATGCTTCACTGAGTAGGTCCTTATGAACGTAATAGCCCAGCGAAATCCGGCCCAACTTAATGCCAACAATATCTTTAGGTGGACGCTTGTGGTTTGGAATACCTCGGACAGCAATATCTGCCTCTCTTCTCGCCAAATCGACAGGGTCGTCACTCACCGTAATATCGAGTTCGATGCGAGGATACTTGAAGGCAAATTCAGCCACCGCTTCAGCGACATGAGTCACTGGCACTGCGGGCAAAGAGAGTTTTATGCGCCCCCTGAGGTCAGAGTCTTTTCCCGATACCCTCCGTTCCGCCTCTACCAGTGTCTCCTCGACTTCCCTAGCGACGGGGAGCAGCTGATCTCCTAGCGGTGTTGCCTTGAAACCATCGGGAGTGCGATCGAAAAGCTTTCCTCCCACTCCCTCTTCAAGGGATTCGAGCCGTCGCATGACGGTCGTGTTACTCACACCCAGCGTGGCAGCTGCTTTACGCGTTGAGCCAGCGCGCGAAAGCGCTAGCAGCACCTTCAGATCATCCCAATTCATGGGCCTACCCCCCTCTTCAGGCACTGCAGGCAAAGAAGTTAGGACAGCAGGGGTTCTCCCTCTTTATCCCTCAATACGACCGTGTTCGGGACACTGACCTCGCTGGAACAGGCGACTGTCATCGCGCTAGATGCCTGGGGCACCACTTTCAACTTCAACGTTGTTACGCCGCTGTGCTTCTTGGTTTTTTTCAATGACACCCTCGTGTCATCACCATAAAACGCCTTGACCTCACTGACGCACAGGTTGTACTGCGCACTGACGTCAGCCCCTTGACTCAACGGGCTGATCGCGACGCACAGCGCGCCACCTACCGCCCACTTCACTAACTTTTTCATAACGGACCTC
>CALKMV010000071.1 GCA_938091485.1 uncultured Luminiphilus sp. | reverse complement strand
GGAGCAGATTCGCCTGTTCATTGGTGAAGTGAGGCAAGCTCAGCCCGGCACCATTCAAGGTCTTGATAATGAGCACGAGGACATTCTGGTGCACCAGCTACCCCGCGCGCAGGCAATGGAGATGCTGGATCGCGACGAAATTAATAACGGCCACACGCTCATCGCCCTACAGTGGCTGGCACGGCACGGGGACGACCTGCGACAACAGTGGCGCCCTGATGAATACTGACAGCTCCCTATCTTGACGCGATGAGCACGATGGAGACTTCTGACTCGCCCAAACTCGTCCGCTCGAGTGCTGTGGTGGGCTCTGCCACCATGGTCTCCCGGGTACTGGGCTTGTTACGCGATGTTGTGCTGGCCAACCTGATTGGTGCCAACGGCAATGCTGATGCGTTCTTTGTCGCATTCAAGATCCCCAATTTCTTGAGACGGCTTTTTGCCGAAGGAGCCTTCGCTCAGGCCTTTGTGCCGGTGCTTGCCGACACCCGTGAAAAGGGCGGTTTCGCGGCGGTACGGGAACTGGTGGACCGCGTGGCGGGAGTGCTCGGCGGTACATTGCTGTTGCTGACGGTGCTGACAATCATGGCGTCGCCCGTAGTGGCGACGATTTTTGCGCCCGGATTTTTGCGAGACCCGGCGAAACTGGCGCTCACTGGTGATTTGATCAAGCTGACGTTTCCCTATTTGCTTCTGATCTCACTGACGGGGTTTGCGGGCGCGATACTCAACAGTTACCAACGGTTTGCGATCCCCGCTTTGACGCCTGTGTTGCTGAATCTGTGTTTGATCGCATCAGCACTGTGGTTTGCGCCGCACTTTGAGGAGCCCGTCGTGGCGCTTGCTTTAGGGGTGTTGGTTGCGGGATTTGCGCAGCTTTTATTTCAGGTGCCGGCGCTGGCCGGTATTGGGCTGGTGCCCCGACCGCGATGGGCGCCCCAACACGAGGGCGTAAAAAGAATCCTGTTGCTGATGATTCCGGCCTTGTTTGGTGTGTCGGTCAGTCAGATTAACCTGTTGCTCGATACGGTACTGGCCTCGCTGCTGCCGACAGGCAGCGTGTCGTGGCTTTATTACTCAGACCGACTGACAGAGCTGCCTCTCGGGGTATTTGCGATCGCGATCGCAACGGTGATTTTGCCGACCCTGTCGGGTCAGCGTGCGCGAGCAGACGATCCCGCATTTGCCAATACATTGGCTTGGGCCATCCGCAGTGTTTTATTGATTGCCATCCCGGCGACGCTGGCGCTGGCCGTCCTTGCAGAACCGGTGCTGGCGACTCTGTTCCAGTACGGCGCATTCAGCGAGGGCGACCGGATGATGGCAGCCGCCAGTCTGCGTGCTTACACGCTGGGCTTAGGTGCCTTTATGTTGATCAAAGTCCTCGCGCCGGGTTTCTATGCGCGTGAGGATATGCGGACACCGGTGCGAATTGGCATCATCGCGATGGTCGCCAACATGATCCTCAACGCTGCCTTTGTCCTGCCTTTGATGTGGTGGTTCAATCTTGGCCATGTGGGCCTCGCATTGGCAACCAGCGTCTCAGCATGGTTGAACGCCATGTTGCTGTTCCGTGGTTTGAGGCGCGAGGCGGTACTGCCAGAGAACCCACTGCTGTTCAAATGGATCATGCAGATTCTACTGGCCTCCGCGACCATGGTTGCTGTGCTGCTCTGGATGATGCCCGAGGGTGCCCTCTGGGCAGACTGGTCGTGGTGGCAGCGGGCTGTCCAACTAGGAGTATTGTGTGTCAGTGGGCTGGCTGTTTTTGCAGCGAGTGTGCTGCTATTTGGGGTGCGGGCTGCTGATCTGAGACGCTGAGTCGGCGCCCCGGTTTCCCGTGCTTTGTTGGTGCAGTCATTGGCTGATCTAGTCATGGCTGAGCGGTATACTGTTTTTTTGGTTTTGCATGGAAGACGAGCGGGGATGGAACTCATCCGCGGCCGGCACAACTTGCGCCCCTATCATCGCGGCTGCGCGGTAACGATTGGAGCCTTTGATGGCATCCATCTGGGGCATCAGTCAGTGTTGACGCATCTCAGGGAACAGGCGCGTGCGCGGGGTATGCCCACTACGGTGGTGACTTTCGAGCCCCTGCCTAGGGAATACCTGCGCCCGCTCGAAGCGCCGCCCCGCATTACGACGCTGCGCGATAAATGGCCATTGCTCGAGGCCTGCGAAGTCGATCGCGTCCTGTGTTTGCCCTTCAACGAAGCGCTGCGACAGCTCAGTGCGCGTGAATTCGTGGAGCAGGTCTTTGTGGAGGGGCTTGGCGTCAAGTATCTGGCTTTTGGCGATGACTTTCGTTTTGGTAACCGACGTGAGGGCGATCTGGATTATGTTCGCGCGTTAGCGGATGAATTTGGCTATGCTGTCGCACCCACGCCGACCCGCGAAGAAGCAGGTGAGCGTGTCAGCAGCACGCGTATCCGCACTGCGCTGACCGAGGCAGATTTCGAGGTGGCAGAGCAGCTACTGGGGCGGCCGTTTGAAATGGCAGGCCGTGTACAGCACGGGCAAAAGCTGGGTCGGCAGCTGGATGCACCCACTGCCAACATTGGCCTGCACCGTATCCGGTCTCCATTGCACGGTGTGTATGCGGTGAGGGTGTCTGGAGGCGGTCTTGAGGCAGCCCCTGGGGTCGCCAATGTCGGGGTAAAGCCGACTATTGGCGAAAGTCTCGAGGCGACACTCGAGGTCCACGTGTTGGAAGGTGCGCCAAATTTATATGGCGAACGATTGACGGTGCGGTTTAGACATAAACTGCGAGACGAGCAGAAGTTTCCGTCCCTGGATGCCCTGAAGGAGGGCATTGCGGCGGACAAGGCCAGCGCAAGAGCTTGGCTGGCAGACCACGGATAACCTATGAGTGACTACAAAGCCACGCTGAATCTGCCGCAAACAGATTTCCCGATGAAGGCTAATCTGGCGCAGCGTGAACCCGATCGTCTGAAGGCTTGGTCGGAGATGAATCTCTATGCCCAAATCCGCGAGGTGGGGCAGGGGAGGCCAAAATTCATTCTTCACGATGGCCCACCCTATGCGAACGGTGAGCTCCACGTCGGCCACGCGATCAATAAAATCCTCAAGGACATCATTATCAAGTCCAAGACGTTGTCTGGATTTGACGCGCCGTACGTACCCGGGTGGGATTGTCACGGCTTGCCCATTGAGCTCAATGTCGAAAAGAAGATCGGCAAACCGGGTCACAAAGTGACTGCTGGCGAATTCAGGCAGCACTGTCGTGACTACGCGGGCAAGCAGGTCGAAGCTCAGAAATCTGACTTCGTCCGGATGGGCGTGTTCGGTGATTGGGACAACCCTTATCTCACCATGGACTTCCGGTTTGAGGCAAATATTGTCCGCACCCTCGCAAAGATCATCGATCGTGGGCATCTGCACCGGGGCTTCAAGCCAGTGCACTGGTGTCTGGACTGTGGTTCCGCGCTGGCTGAAGCGGAGGTCGAGTATCGCGACAAGCAATCATCAGCGGTCGACGTGGCGTTCCCTTTTGTCGATGGTGCTGCGGCGTCAAAGCAACTGGGTTGCGATGCGGGAGATCCGATCGAGCTTGTCATCTGGACGACCACACCCTGGACGCTTGCCGCTAATCGCGGTGTGGCCTTGTCGGCGGAGCTGGATTACGTGCTGCTGGCGCTCAATGGTCGCCGGGTTGTTGTTGCCGAAGCGTTGGCGGAAACCTGTGCCCAGCGTTTTGGGGCTGATACTGCTGAGATTGTTGGACGAAGCAAAGGCAGTGCGCTAGAGGGGTTGCTACTTCTGCCCCCCTTCGATGAGACACCTGTACCGATCGTCCTCGGCGATCATGTGACCACGGAGGCAGGCACAGGCTGTGTGCACACCGCGCCGGCTCATGGTCTTGAAGACTTTGATATGGGTCAGCGCTATGACCTGGAGGTCTATAACCCGGTCGGTGGTAATGGCGTATACCACCCAGATACGCCGGTATTTGCTGGCCAGCATATCTTTAAGGCTAACGATGACATTGTCTCGGCGCTGTCTGAGCGCGGCATATTGCTATGTCACGAGCCTTTTCAGCACAGCTATCCTCATTGTTGGCGCCATAAGACACCTATTATTTTCCGCGCCACGCCCCAGTGGTTCATCAGCATGACTGGCAACGGTCTGCTGTCGGCGGCCCAAAAGGCGGTTGAGGGTGTGCAATGGATCCCTGATTGGGGCCGTGCGCGCATCGACAGCATGCTAGCTGACCGGCCTGACTGGTGTATCTCTCGCCAGCGTACGTGGGGAGTGCCGATAGCACTCTTTGTGCACAAGGTCACGGGTGATCTGCACCCCGATACTCAAGAGCTGATGGAGCAGGTCGCGTTGCGGATGGAGGGCCACGGTATTGACGCCTGGTTTGACCTCGACCCTGGCGAGCTATTAGGCGAGGACGCAGAGCACTACGAGAAGGTGACCGATACGCTCGATGTTTGGTTTGACTCGGGGGTGACCCACGAGTGCGTATTGCACCAGCGAGAGGGGCTCAATTGGCCGGCGGACCTGTATCTGGAGGGTTCTGACCAACATCGAGGCTGGTTCCAATCTTCTTTACTGACAGCCATCGGTACGCAGGACACCGCGCCTTACCGGGAGGTGCTGACCCACGGCTTTACCGTCGACGGTGAAGGGCGAAAAATGTCGAAGTCAATCGGAAACATCATTCCGGCGGACAAGGCGATGAAGGACCTCGGTGCGGATGTGCTGCGGTTGTATGTCTCTGCCGCCGACTACCGCAACGAGATTTCCGCCTCCGATGAGATTTTTAAGCGAACGGCGGACGCCTACCGCAGGATACGCAACACGGCGCGGTTTTTGCTCGCTAATCTGGCAGGTTTTGATCCGCAGACAGACGCACTGCCGATTGAGCAGTTGCTGCCGCTTGACCGCTGGATTCTGGGTCAGGCCCATGTGTTACAGAGCGACTTGCGCACCGCCTATGATGAGTATCAGTTCCATCATGTCTACCACCGGCTGCATAACTTCTGCAGCGGCGAACTGGGTGGCTTCTACCTCGATATCATCAAGGATCGCCAGTACACCACGGCCAGCGATTCGCTCGCGCGTCGGTCCGCACAAACCAGTCTCTTCCATCTCGCAGAGGCAATGTGTCGCTGGATGGCGCCCATTCTCAGCTTCACGGCCGAGGAGCTCTGGGAAAACATACCGGGGGAGAGAGTCGCTTCGGTCTTTCTCGCCCAGTGGTACGACTTACTGCCGGTTCCTGAGACAGAGGGGCAGCTCAGTGCCGAATTCTGGTCCGAGATGGTGATCGTGCGTCAGCAAGTCAATAAAGCCCTTGAGCTGGCCCGCGAGCAGGGTAATTTGCGCGGCTCACTCGACGCTGCTGTCACATTGTATGCGGAGGGGCCGCTGTCGGAACGTCTGCGTAGTCTGGGTGATGAGCTGCGTTTTGTCCTCATCACGTCCGAGGCTACCGTCGCGGAGACGAGTAGCGCACCGGATGGCGCAGTGGACGCAGAGGGTCTGGCGCTGCGCATTCAGGTGGAACCGGCCGTTAGTGAAAAATGTGAGCGTTGCTGGCACCGTCGACCTGACGTGGGTGAGCACAGTGCCCACCCGACGCTCTGTGGGCGCTGCGTGACCAATATTGATGGACCCGGAGAGGTGCGTGAGTTTGCCTGACAAGGGCTGGCTAGCTGCCGTGGGGCAACGTCCTTGGATAGGTTTGATCATCGCCTTGGTGGTGATCGGGCTCGATCAGTGGACCAAGCAGATCGCCGTGACAGTGCTTGAATTTCGCAACCCGCAAAGTGTGACCAGCTGGTTTGACTGGATGCTGACCTATAACACCGGCGCGGCGTTCAGTTTTCTGGCCGGCGCAGGGGGCTGGCAGCGATGGTTCCTGGCGGGCGTTGCGCTTCTCGTGAGCATATTTATTGTCGGCTGGCTATTTCGGTTGAGCTCGTCAGACCGGGGTCTGGTCATTCCTCTTGGCCTGATACTCGGTGGCGGTATCGGTAATCTGCTTGACCGACTCTTGCTTGGCCACGTCGTCGATTTTATATCGCTGCACTACGATAACTGGTACTGGCCAGCATTCAACCTCGCTGATTCCGCGATTACTGTCGGTGCCATCTGGGTGCTCGTGGGTGCGGTCTTTGGCCGCTCTTCCCAGACCGCCACCCCCCCCGTATCCTGACGTCATGAATCTCGAAATCGAAGCCAATACGCGCATCACGCTCAATTTCTCCCTTGCGCTGGAAACGGGGGAGGAAGTTGACTCCAATTTTGGCCACGACCCTGTTTCCTTTGTGATGGGAGATGGCTCGCTGTTGCCCGGTTTCGAGAGGCGGTTACTGGGCATGCGCGCAGGTGACGAGGCCGAGTTTCGTGTTCCACCTGATGAAGGGTTCGGAGAGCCGCAGGATGACAATATCCAGACGATTCCGAGGGCAGACTTCGATGCTGAGACGCCTGTGGAGCCCGGCATGCTGTTCACCTTTGCCGATGCTGCCGGTGGAGAGGTGCCCGGTATGGTCGCTGAAGTGAATGAAGAGACGGTGACAGTGGATTTCAATCATCCGCTGTCTGGGCGTACTATTCATTTCAAAGTGAAGATTGCACGCGTGGAGCCAGCGGAGTTGCACTGATGGACATCGTACTCGCCAATCCCAGGGGTTTTTGTGCCGGTGTTGACCGGGCGATCGACATCGTTAATCGGGCGTTGGAAGTCTTTGGTGGCCCGGTCTATGTGCGCCACGAAGTCGTGCATAACCGTCATGTGGTCGATGATCTGCGCACACGCGGCGCGGTGTTTGTTGATGAGCTGACCGAGGTCCCAGATGATGCGATTGTTATTTTCAGCGCTCATGGTGTTTCTCGAGCGGTGCAGGAGGAGGCCGAGGTCCGGGGCTTACAGGTTTTCGATGCTACCTGCCCTTTGGTGACCAAGGTTCACGTTGAGGTAGCCGCTTTTAGCGCCGCAGGAAGAGAGTGTGTGCTGATTGGTCACGCCGGACACCCTGAGGTTGAGGGCACGATGGGGCGTTACGACACGTCACAAGGTGGCAAGATTTATCTGGTTGAGGACGAAGAGCAGGCGGCCTTATTAGAGGTTACCGATCCGGCCTCTTTGGCGTTTGTCACCCAGACGACGCTGTCAGTAGATGATACGGCCAAGGTTATTGATGCATTGCGGGCGAGGTTCCCCGGGATTCAGGGGCCGCGGAAAGATGACATCTGTTACGCCACGCAAAACCGCCAAGATGCGGTGAAGTCTCTGGCGGATGAGGTGGATCTGGTATTGGTGGTCGGCTCGACCAATAGCTCCAACTCAAACCGACTGCGCGAGTTGGCAGAACGATGCGGTGCGAGCGCTTATCTCATTGACGATGCCAGTATGATCGACCCCCAATGGTTCTCGGGTGCGCAGCGTATTGGTGTCACGGCAGGCGCATCTGCTCCGGAGTTGCTGGTGAAAGAGGTCGTGAACGCGCTCAGGGATCACGGCGGATTGGCGGTGCGGGATCTCGACGGTCGCGAGGAAAACATTACCTTCTCCCTACCCAAGGGATTGCGTATTCCAACGGTGGCAGTAGAAGACTGATTTTCCTTGCAATGCGCTGGCGGAAGTACCGTCGTTGAGCGATCTCCACTGTCCACATGCAGGCCGTCCACCGTCCTTACTCTCTTTTCTTTCCAAAGATCTGGTAGGCACTCATCAGTGCCCATAAGGTCACTGCACTGTGCGCACCTATCGACGAGTTCCCCTTAACCAAAGCGGCCTGACGCTACTGGAGTGTCTGGTGAGCATTGCGATTGTCGCAATAATGTTGGCGATGGCGCTGCCATCATTCAGGGATCAGCTGGCTACGGCGCGGGCTCAAGCCGGCGCGCTGCAACTCTACGCCGCAATGCAATTCGCCCGCACCAAAGCGCAGATGGAGGGCATGCCCGTGATTCTTTGCCCTATCAATCACATCTTGGCTGACAGGCCTTCCTGTGCGGGACATTTTGGCGAGCATGTCGCCGCGATAGCAGTGACGCCTCAAGGCCGCGAGCTGATGCGGGTTTGGCAGCCGGTTCATGGTGTGACGGTGACAGATCGTAGTGGGTTAAGAGTGGTCACAGGCGAGTTGCGCTGGGACAAGCGGGGCCTAGGTAGCCGCAACGTAACGCTCTCGGTTTGCGCACAGGCTCAAAACTGGTCGGTGGTGACAAACCGGCTGGGCCGCCCGCGTTTGGTGAGTCAGTGGGGAACATGCCCCGCTTGAGACAGAAACTAGTCTTCGATCCCCAGTTTTTTCAGCCGGTAACGAAGACTCCGCAGGGTAATACCCAGCGACTTGGCGGTGGCTGTGCGGTTCCACCGGTGTGTGTTCAGCGCCGCCTCG
>CALKMV010000070.1 GCA_938091485.1 uncultured Luminiphilus sp. | reverse complement strand
AGCGTTGGGATCCTCAATGGCTGAGAGTGACGTCAGCCAACCAGTGGACCGGCTGATCATTGGCATCAGTGGCGCCTCTGGCGTGCAGTATGGTGTCCGCGCGCTGGAATTACTCCGGGATTTACCGATCGAAACACATTTGATTATGAGTAAGTCTGCTGAGCTGACTGTGCATCATGAGCTGGATCAGTCGGTAGACGAGATTCGCGCACTTGCCGATGTCTACCACCCAGTCCGCAACGTGGGTGCGTCGGTTGCTAGTGGCTCATTTCGCACGCGGGGCATGCTGCTGGCACCCTGCTCGATCAGAACAC
Source organism: uncultured Luminiphilus sp. (assembly GCA_938091485.1). Taxonomy (GTDB): domain Bacteria; phylum Pseudomonadota; class Gammaproteobacteria; order Pseudomonadales; family Halieaceae; genus Luminiphilus. The sequence continues at coordinate 12,331 of CALKMV010000070.1, read as the reverse complement.
TGGGGGAGATCACTTCCGGGGTGACCTCCTCGCTACTGACCCGCGCTGCCGATGTGGTACTCAAGGAGCGACGACGTCTGGTTTTGATGGTCCGTGAGACCCCGCTTCATTTGGGGCATCTGCGGAATATGGTGTCGGTGACAGAGATGGGCGCGATCGTGTCACCCCCGGTGCCCGCCTTCTATACCAAACCCGACACGCTGGAAGCGGTCATCACCCAAAGCGTCGCACGCGCGCTGGATCTTTTCGATATCTCGGTCTCTGGAACGCATCGCTGGACCGAGTCGTGACCCATTTCATTGATCGAGCCCGCCAGCAGTCTCTGGCGTGGCTAGTGTTTTTTGTCATTGTTGTGGACCTGATCGGGTTCGGTATTGTCATCCCCATACTGCCATTCTTGTCACCGCAGCTTGGTGGCGGCACCGATGATATTGCTTTCATTCTGGTGACTTACAGCGTGGCAGCGGCGATTGTGGCACCCGTTTGGGGAAGGCTTTCCGACCGTTTTGGCAGGCGCTACATACTGGGGGCCTGTCTGCTGGGTGGAGCACTGTCACATTTTTTGCTGGCGATCGCAGATACGCTTTGGATGGTCTATGCCTCGCGCGCGGTTGCGGGGGTCATGGCAGGCAGCGTGTCGGTCGCCACAGCCCTGATCGCTGACGCCAGTTCACCTGATCAGCGATCCAGGGCCATGGGTCTGATTGGGCGCGCGTTCGGAGTCGGCTTGATACTCGGCCCGGTCATTGGCGGAGTTTTGGCCAGAAATGAGACTGATTTTGCCTTGCCCTGCCTTGTTGCGGGCGTGCTGTCAGCAATCGCAGCGGCGCTGGCGTTTACCCTACTGCCTGAAGGTCGGGTGGGTGCTGCTGACGGCGAACAGACCAGCGCTGATGCCACAAACATCACGTTGAGAGAAACATTACAGCGCCCCGGTCTGCCACTGTTTATCTGCCAATTTTGTTTCCACACCTGCGCGGTCAGCGCTTCCGTGTATCTGTTTCCGCTCTGGGTGGCAGACGGGCTCGCCTGGCAGGCGCGGGAGGTTGGCTTGTTTTTTGGCTTGATCGGTATCGTGATGGTGCTGACTCAGGGCAATATTCTAGGCCTGATGACCGACCGGTTCGGCAATCTCTGGGTACTGCGAGGAGCAGCCTTGTGCTTCAGTGGTTCGCTGGCGTTGTCGGCGATTGCCGATGGCGCCTGGTTCATGGGCTTACTGGGCCTGACAGTTTTCTCCGCCGCTACTTTGTGCCTGCCGGTGTTGAATACTATCGCCAGTCATTTGGTTACAGCCCCCTCCCGAGGCCAGTTCTTTGGCGTTACTGCATCCGCTGCTGCTTGTGGAAGAATCCTTGGTCCTTTGGTGGCATCGGCGTTATTGGCAAAGGGAGGGTTTGACTTGGCCTGGCTGGGCACCAGTGGCGTGGTAATGCTCGTCGTGACATGGTCACTTACATTGGGAAGGAGGCTGGTTTCCCAGCCCACGCCAGCGGAGACAGTGGGGGGAGTGCAGTGAAACCAAAGTGTGTCATCACGCTGGATCTACCCAAGGATATTGTGGCGCCGCTTCACAGCCAGTTCGAGGTAATGGCGTGGGCTGGAGCCGATGCAATGCCTGAAGCCAATTTGCAGGACTGGCTTGGTGACGCGCGCGGGTTGCTGTGTGCGCTGTCGACGCCGATCACTGCATCAGTCTTAGCGCGCGCTGCGCAATTGAAAGTCATCTCGACTATCTCGGTGGGTGTCGATCACATTGATTTGGCGGCCGCTTCCGACGCCGGTATTCCTGTTGGGCATACACCTGGTGTTTTGGTAGACAGCACTGCGGACTTGGCTGTGGGGTTGATGATCGCGGCAACGCGCCGCATCGCTGAGGCCGATCGCTGGATGCGAACCGGACAATGGTCTAAGGGTTGGCAGTCGGATCTGCTTCTCGGAAGTGACCTCAGTCAGGCAACTGTCGGCATCGTTGGCTTGGGTCCAATTGGTGAGGCCACTGTGAGGCGCCTGCGCGGTTTTGGTTGCGGCGTGCTGGGGTGGAACCGCACACCGAAAACCATTGAGGGTGTCGAGATGGTGGACCTCGACGATCTATTCGCTCGTTGCGACATCGTGTCTCTTCACACCGCTCTAACACCAGAGACTTTTCAGATCGCCAGCCGCAACCGCTTGGCGAGCATGCGCGCCGGCGCAACGCTCATCAATACTGGCCGCGGCGCGCTGGTCGATGAAGCGGCGTTAATCGAAGGGCTTTCCAGCGGGCGCCTCAAGGCGGGTCTTGATGTGTTCGAGAGCGAGCCATTACCCGCAGATCATCCGTTTTTGCGTCAGGAAAATGCCGTGCTTCTGCCACATGTCGGTAGCGCAACGCTCTCAACGCGCATGGCGATGGTGACCCGAGCGATCGAGAACCTGCGCGCCGGGATGTCTGGACAGCCGCTGCCGTTTTGTGCGAACCCAGAGGTCTACGGACTCAGCGAGTAGTGGCATCCGGCAGGACTCTGAGTGCTCTGGCGACTCCCGATTCAAGCTTGCGGCGCACTTTTTCCAGGTTGGGTTGGTTTTTGTTTTCCACCACCTGGCTGATGCGCGCAGACCACACTGTCGCCAGATTGTCACCATCTTCGAAGCTGAGCATTAAGCTCGCAACCTCTCGCGGGCCGCTGAGAGCATAAGCGTTATCCATAACAGCGGGATCCGGACTGCGATTGATGACAGACGTATTGGGCCCGAATTCAGGTGTCACGGGGACGTCACCGCCTTCCAGGCGCGCACCAAAGGCATAGGTCACCAGAAAGTCACCATCCGATTCCTGATAACGGTAGCCTTTCTTTTCGAGTTCCGCGGCGACGGTTTCTCTGACAGTCGCGGCCAGCCGATAGAGCGATTCCATGGACTGAGGAACGCCGGCAGGTATCTTGGCCCGCCAACTAAACGTCTTGTAGCCCTTGCTGGCAAATCGATCTGCCGGTGCCGTGTCCACCTCCATGGTCGTACACCCTAGAATACTGACGCACAGTATTGTGACGGCCACATGCCGCAAGCACCTCGTCCAATCGATCATGTTAATGCCGCTCCTTGGGCCTTTATTACGAGAACCATATCAGTTTCATCATCATGCAGGCGATCGAAAACACGACCACCCAGCGGATCACACGTTCACCGCCCTCCAGCGTCAGTCGGGCACCGAGCCAGCCGCCGACGGCATTACCCAAAGCCATGACCGCACCGATCCACCAGAGTAGCTCCAGTTGACTGCCAAACACCCACAGCGCAGAAAGCGTGTAGAGCAGAATAATGAAGACTTTGTGGATGTTGGCGGCGACGAGGTCGAGGCCCAGCACCCGGTTGAGGATAGGCAGCAGAATGAAGCCCATGCCGATTTGAATGAATCCGCCCCAGAAGCCAGCCGCGACCATCAGAGCATGTCCCCAGAGGCGCCGGCGGGGTGTCAGGGGCGTGGCGGCTACAGCATGCCCCCGGCCCGCATCGCTCAGCATCAGAATCAGCACCACACCCATCACGGCAGCAAGTACCAAATTGAACGTCTCAACCGGCAGGCGCACACCGACCAGCGCACCTGCCACTGCCCCAGGCACCGCGCACAGCGAGAGCGACAGGATCAGACCTGACCGGGGTAGCCCATGGCGGATATAGGTCAAGGCCGCGCTGATGTTGTGCGCGAGGATGGGCAGTCGATTGGTGCCGTTGGCGATGGGTCCGGGCACACCCAAAAAAATCATGACCGGTACGGTAATCACCGAGCCTCCCCCCGCCATGACATTAATGAAGCCGCCCGCGAGTCCCGCGAGGATCAGCACCCCGATTTCCCACAGTGCGAGTTCCATGATCAGTCGCGGGGTGCCCGCATGGTCACGAATTCCTCCGCCGCCGTGGGGTGGATACCCACGGTGCGGTCAAAGTCGGCTTTGGTGGCACCCATTTTGAGTGCAATACCCAGTCCCTGGCAGATCTCGCCGGCGTCAGCGCCCACCATGTGGGCCCCCAGCACGCGATCAGACTCAGCATCGACCACCAGCTTCATCATGGTGCGCTCTTCACTGCCGCTCACCGTATGCTTGAGCGGCCGGAAGGTGGACTCGAATATGGTTACCTGATGTCCGGCGGCCACCGCCTCCTCTTCTGTCAGCCCCACCGTGCCAATGGGCGGCTGGCTGAACACAGCGGTTGGGATGGCATGGTAATCCATGGTCTGGGCCTGACCGCCAAATTGGGTTTGCGCAAAGGCCATCGCCTCGCCAATGGCCACCGGTGTCAGTTCCCAGCCACCGGTCATATCACCCAGCGCGAAGATGCTGGGTTCTGCGGTTTGAAACGCATCATCGACTTTGATGTAGCCGGCCTCGGTAAGCGTCACGCCGGTTTGCTCGAGCCCCAGCTGCGCAATATTCGGTTTGCGACCGGTCGCATATAGCACGGCATCGAAGGGCTCGTTACCGTCTGAGAGGTGGGCGAGTACGCTACTCGATTGGGACTGCAGCGCCGTGACGTGGTGGTTGAAGCGCAAGTCCACGCCGGCTTTGCGCATCTCTTCGGCCAGAAACTGGCGAATGTCGTGATCAAAACCGCGGAGAAACAGCTCACCTCGATAGCTCTGGACCACGTTGGCGCCCAGCCCCGAGAAGATGCTGGCGAATTCGGTAGCGATATAGCCACCACCCACAATAAGGAGTCGCTCAGGGAAGCGGTCCAAATCAAAAACCTCATTAGACGTCAGCGCCAGCTCGATGCCCGGGATCTCTGGCATGGCGGGCCAGGTGCCGGTGGCGAGCAGAATCTTCTCGGCGTGGTAGCGGGTCTCTCCCACCGTGACTTCCTGGGGCCCGGCGAGCGTGCCGTGGCCCTCGATAATATCGACCCCGGGGGCCTCAAGCAGACGCTCATAAATGGCGTTCAGCCGCGCGATCTCCTTGGTTTTGTTGTCCCTTAGCGTGCTCCAGTCGAAGGAGACGCTCTCTGCCTGCCAACCAAATCCCGCAGATTCGCGCCACGCGGCCGCGTATTCGCTGGCATAGACGTAGAGTTTTTTCGGGATGCAACCCACGTTGACGCAGGTGCCACCCAGCGCAGCCTCCTCTACAACGGCTACCCGCGCACCAAATTCGGCGCTCTTTCTTGCGGCGCGAACGCCGCCTGAGCCTGCACCAATGACCATCAGGTCGTAATCAAAATGTCGAGTCATCGATTCACCAAAATCGGGGCGGAAGTTGTCGTGTTCCGCAATTTCATTGTTGCTGAGCTTCGCTTACAGTCCAGCCCTACGTCACTACGCAATGGATGAACTGTCGATCATGTTGAGCAATTATTCCCGGCGAAGGATACACGCAATCGCCTTATTCGCACTCGTTATACTGCCGATGAGCAGCCCGGGGTGGTCTGATTCGGACCTGCCCGAGGCGACTGAGTCTAAGCCTCCCGCCAGAATTGAGTTGATCGATCAGTCGGTGGTTTACGGTGAAATCACTGACATCCACGACGGCGAACTGTACGTGGCGACCGAGTGGATGGGAGGCGTCACCATCGCGCTATCATCAATTCTCCATCTGGAGTCGGATCAAGATATTGAGCTGCTCACAACCGAACAGGAGAAACTGGCGCTGTCCTCACTCGTGGTCGTGGATGGCGAGGTGGTGCTGGACGCCGCCGATAATTTAACCCTGGACCAACTGGATGTGGCCAACCCTGAAGAGTGGGAGCAGGGCCGTGGCTATCACATCACCGGACGCGCGACGAGCGTGATCGAATACAACCGAGGTAACACCGAAACCGATAATCTCAACCTAGATGCGGAATCGATTTTTGAGAGCCTTCGGGATCGTATTACGCTGCGCGCTGACTATGAGGACAGTAGCGCGCTTGTTGTCGATACCGACGATGACGGTAATCCAAAATTAGACGCCGACGGCAACGCGATGAAAACCAGCCAGGCCACAGCGGATAACTGGCGAGTGGAAGGCAAGTACGACTATTTTCTCTCGGACCCGCGCAATTATCTTGGCCTGAACGTGGGTTTTCATGCTGACCAGTTTGCTGACATGGACCGCCGGACCTACGCCAGTGCTTACTATGGCCGAAAAATCTTGACCCGCGACACGCTCACCTTCGACGCTGAATTGGGTGTGTCCTACGTCGACACCGACTTTGCGGTCTCAGAAGATGAGTCCTACACGGGCGTCAACATTAACCTCACCGGTGAGGCGCAGCTTTTTGACAGCTTGGTGACCCTGTATTTCCGCCAGTCAAATATCGTCAATCTGTCCTCGGCGGAGAAATCCATCTACCGAACCAAGGTGGGCTTGAGGTTTCCGCTGTTTTTGGGGCTAGAGGCGGCGGCAGAGGCTTCAGCTGATTATGATGGCGGCGCGGCAGACGGTAAGGAGAAGCTCGACGAAGCGCTAAAATTTCGTATCGGCTATACCTGGTAAATCAAATTCGAATGAACGATTCGCTCAGTAGCGATGTGGTCTTCCTGCCCCTGGGGGGGTGCGGGGAGATCGGTATGAACTTTAATCTGTTTGGCCATGCTGACCAGTGGGTCGCCGTGGACTGTGGCATTACTTTGGAGCAGGTGCCGGGTGCGCTGAGACCCTCGGTGCAAATGCCTGATCTCAGCTTTATTGCTGCCCGGCGCGAGCAGCTTGCGGGGCTGATTGTGACGCATGCCCATGAGGATCACCTCGGCGCGTTGCCCTATCTCTGGGAGCAGCTCCGTTGTCCGGTTTACGCCACGCCCTTTGCAGCCGCAGTGCTGCGACACAAAACGCGGAGCCGCAGGGGAGTGCTGCCAAGCTCACTGATCGAAATCGAGCCGGGCGAGCAGATCAAGGTGGGTCCCTTTAATATCGAGTGGATTCCGATTACTCACTCCACCCCTGAGACCTGCGCTTTGAGTATCACGACCCCACAGTCCCGAATACTCCACACTGCTGATTGGAAGATTGATGCCGACCCTGTTGTTGGCAGTGCCTGGTCCTCTAGGCGATTTAGCGAGCTGGGTGATGAGGGGATTGACGCGGTGATCTGCGACTCAACCAACGCGATGCAGGCGGGGCGGTCGCCCTCCGAGGGCGAGGTTGCGGTCGGTTTGCGTCAGGTCATACAGCGATGTGAGGGGCGCGTCGTGGTGGGTTGCTTCTCCAGTAACGTTGCGAGGATGCAAACCTTGGCGAGTATTGCCCAGCTGACAGGCCGTTATCTGGGTGTATTGGGGCGCTCGGCGGCAGGGATGGCGCAGTGTGCTCAGCAAGTCGGTTTATTACCGGAAAACTTCCAGCCCATTCACGCAGAACATTTGGGCTACCTGCCTCCAGCAGAAGTGCTTGGCGTGGCAACGGGAAGTCAGGGGGAGTGGGGCGCTGCACTGCATCGCCTCATGGTGCAAACGCATCCCGATTTGGCGCTCGAGGCCGGCGACACCGTTATTCTCTCCTCCAAGACTATCCCTGGAAACGAAGCGTCGGTGCAGCGCCTGATCGAGGGTTTGCGGGGCCGGAACATTGAGGTGATCTCTGCGGACGATAGCGAGCAGATCCTGCACGCTTCCGGTCATCCGTGTCAGGGGGAGCTGGCGGATCTTTATCAGATCCTGAAACCGACGCTGGCGATTCCGGTGCATGGTGAGGCCGAGCATATGAAGGCCAATGCAAACGTGGCGCGGGAGAGTGGCGTCGACGTGACATTGACCGGGATGAATGGGGATCTTTTTTATCTCAGCCCCACGCCGGGCGTGCGGCGCCGCTACGCCGAGGTCGGGCGCCTGCAGTGGTGTGAGGAAACGGAGCGGCTGATTGGCGCCACCTGAATAGCGCTAACTTTGACGCTCGGGCTGAATCAGGGCGTGTCTTCCATACCCGTCGCGCGGCGCGCGGCGGCGCGCTCAGCATCGGCAGTGTTGATCCAGCGATAGGTCAGGTAGTACTTAAAGATGTTGGCGACGTACTGCACCGTTTCGCGTCCCACCTGCTCTGCTACGATCACCTCGACGTTATCGAACCAAAGATTGGGATCATAGCCCCGCTCCTCCGCTTCGCGCCGCAGCCGGCGAATCCGCCCGGGTCCCGCGTTGTAAGAGGCCAGCGCCAGCAGTGAACCATTTAACTCGTCGAGCTCGGGGCCGCTGAAATAACGCTCCTTCAAAAACGCCATATATTTGGCGCCGGCTTCAATATTGGGCTCCAGCTCGTCGATGTTGGGGATGGCGACGTTTTTGTCCTCGGCCGTGCTGGGCAGCAACTGCATCACCCCGACTGCGCCCACGTGGCTGCGTACGCTTTGGTCAAGACGCGATTCCTGAAAGCCTTGGGCCGCCAGCAAGGTCGGATCCATGCCGTAATCTGTTCCATATTTTCTAAACAGCGCTGACAACTTACGGTAGCGACTCAGCTCCTCGGTACCCACTGCATTTTCTGTCCAGTCAAAATCCCGAATGTAACGGTTGCGAATGATGTTGCCGAACAGCGTGCCCTCGCGGTTATCCTTGAGGAATGTGTTTAAAAAGGTTTTCAGCTGCGGACTGTCTGGCCTTATTGCCCAGGCGAGCCGCGCGCCCTCTCGCAGCACCAGATCGTCCCGCACCGTAACGCCGGTGAAGACTTCGCGCCACATTTGCGGTTTGTAGTCATCGACCACCGCCCACGGAAGTAAGCCTGTGTCGACCATTTCGATCAGGTCTTCATCCTCTAGAGATTCGTCTACCGCTTCAATACGAATGGGCGCTTTACCCTGCTCAAGTAGCCTCTGGCTCAGCTCGCGGACACTTTCCGCATAGCTACTTGATAGACGCAGGTAAACGGTTTTGCCTGATAGATCTGCCAGCGACCCAAGACGCGGTGCGCTGGGGCCGGTAATGAGCACCTCTTTGAGAGGCTTGCTAACCGGATTGGTAAAGTCGACTTCAACCTGTCGATTTTCGGTCACGGTGGTGCCGGCCATCACGATATCGCCATAACCTGTCTGTAATGCGGTGAAGAGCTGATCCCTTGCCACCGGGATAACAGCAACCTGTACAGTCAGTAACCCGGTTTTGAAGGCTTCGTTGATGGTTTTTTGCAGCTTGTCGGCATATTCCTGCACTGTTCCTCTGGGGCCGTCTTCCAGAAAGTAGCGGCCCGGCCCATACACGGTCAGCACACGAATGGCCCTACGCTCGACCATGGTGTCGAGATCGCCAAAATGCGGCATGACGCCGAATCGTTTCAGGCCGCTGGAGCCCCCATCCGTTTTGCCAGGCGGCGCATCGCCGGCCGCCGCGTCTGCACTCGCCAGAATGTTGTCTGTGGGTAAGATCAGCGGCTCAGAGACCGCGAACTCTCGGGGCGCAGATGTCGTAGCTGAAGCCTCCGAGACTTCCGCCACACTCTCACCACCGCATCCGGCTAGCAGCAGCGGCAAGATCATTGCCCCTGATAGCAGGGCGTTTGGCAGAGTGTCAGCTAACAATGAACGCATGCAGAGACGTTTCCTGATCGATTGGCGGCTTGGGTTGCTCGCCGCGGGTTGTGTGATCGTGCCGCCATGGATGAAATTTCAACCCATCTGGCAGTCAAGTACCAACTTACCAAAATGTGTCCCTAAGCGCATATGCTCGTGGGCTGCCAGCACCTCAGCCAGTGGGTAAGCTTGGTCTACGATGGGTTGAATATCGCCCGCGACGACCTGAGGCCAGATCCGTTCGCGAATCGCCGAAAAGCAGCGCGCGCGTTCCCCGGTGTCGAGTCTCCGAAGCGTGCTGCCGGTCAGCGTCAGCCGCTTCATAAATAGCGTGGCGAGGTTGATCTCGGTTTGCATGCCACGCATCACACCAATACAGACGATGCGACCGTCTGGTGCAGCCAGATCCAGATTGGCTTGCATAAGGTCGCCCCCTGCGATGTCCAGAATGACGTCGATTTTTCCGTCGTAGCCCGCATCAGTGAACTGTTCAATGAGGCTGCCTTCGCGATGATTCGCGACAAAAGTCGCGCCGAGTGCTTCGACGGCATTGCATCGCGATGTTGAACCTGCGGTAGAAAGTACGTTAGTGCCGAGGGCGGTGGCCATCTGGATGCCAATCGAGCCGATGCCGCTACTGCCTCCGTGGATCAAGACTGTCTCATTGGCTGACAGTTGACCCCGCTCTACCACGTTGTACCACACCGTTAATAAAGCCTCCGGTAGCGCGGCGCCCTGCTCAGTTGAGAGGCTATTCGGCAGTTTAAGGCAGTGGTCCTCGCGGGCGATCGCATGAGACGCATAGCCGCCGCCATGGGTCAGCGCGCACACCCTGTCGCCCTCCTGCAGGGCCGAGCAATTCTTGCCAAGCGCCGCAACGGTGCCGGCGACTTCCAGTCCCGGTATGGGGGACGCATCCTCGGGTGGAGGATAGAGTCCAAGGCGCTGCAGTAGATCGGCGCGGTTGATGCCCGCATGGTCCACGGCAATGAGCACTTCCTCTGGGCCGGGCGCGGGCGGCGTGTCGCTGATTATCTTTGCGAGTTCCGGCGTCTCAAAGTGGATGTAACGTCTCTCCATAGTGCGAATTTTTCCTTGCGGTGGTTATCGGACTGTTGTCCTTGGAGCAGTGAAGATAGACTACCGCGACAAGAAAATCTCTGGGAGTCATCGCTATGTTGCGATCCATGCCGGTAAGGCGATTCAAACGCGGTTTTAAGTTGGGACTGATCAAGCTACTGATCGGCAACAAGGCTGCGGGTGTGCACCTGTCTTATGTCGGGCAAGGTGCCAGTGCCGATCTGTGTCGGCGCATTGTCGACATTGGCCACACCGATATTTTGGTGGTGACTGACAAGGCGCTCAAGGAGCTGGGCCTGACAGAACGGGCTTTGGCGCCTCTCGCTGACGCAGGGGTGAATCTCCACTGGTATGCCGGCGTCGACCCTGACCCGACGTTCGCGCATGTGATGGAGGGTGCAGAGGTGTTGCGTGCGGCCGGTTGTACGGCGATTGTGGCCGTGGGGGGTGGATCTTCCATGGATGCAGCGAAAATCATCGCGTGCACCCGAACCAGTGACGAGTCTCCCGACAAATGGGTTGGGCTCAATAAAGTGCCCGACGATATTCTGCCGATTTACGCGATTCCCACGACCTCAGGTACCGGCAGTGAGGCTACGATGGGGGCGGTCATCAAGAACCCCGAAGAGAAGCTCAAGCACATCATCGTGGCCGAAGGTCTGCTGCCACAGGCCGTAGCGCTGGACCCGGATCTGTTGCTGGGGCTACCGGCACCGGTCACGGCGGCTACGGGCATTGACGCGCTGACCCATGGCATCGAGGCGTACATCTGTATTTGGGATCGAGGCACGCGAAAGGAGAACGGGCGCCTCGCGATTCAGGGCGTTTTTCGCTGGCTGGAGCGAGCGGTCCAGCAGCCCGAGGATCTGGAGGCGCGTCAGGGTATGGCGGTGGCGGCGTATCACGCCGGAATTGCGATCAACCAGGTTGGAGTAGGTAATGTCCATGCGATTGCGCACCAGCTGGGCGCGCGATACGGCATTCCCCATGGTCAGGCCAACGCCTTGGCGCTACCTCATGTCCTCAAAGCCTGTCTCGCTGAGGCTGAGACCGCGCTGGCCGAACTCGCTGTTGTGACCAATGTGTCTGATGCCGCCTCACCCGCGGCGCGGGCGCAGGCGTTTGTCGAAGCAGTGCAGGACTTGATCGCCAGAGTCGGGATTGCCGAGACTGACCCGCGGATCCAGCCAGCCGATTGGACAGTCATCGCCCATGCTGCGATGGATGAAAGCGACGGCTACGTCTCGCCGCGTTTGCTCACCAAGGCAGAGATCATGGACACGCTGGAGCGAATTACCGCGCGCTGATAGCCTCGATCCAAGCTTTGGCCAGCGACATACAGCGCTCATGCCCGGGGGTGGGCCCCTCCGAGCAGGGAAATCCATGCGCTTCCTGAGAGAAATGCTCGTGTTGCACGGTCACGCCTGCGCGTTGCAGGGCATTCGCTAAGCGTCTGCCATCATCCCTGAGAGGATCTTTTTCTGCGGTTACCAGCAATGAGCGGGGAAAACCGCTGAGTGGGATGCGCTTACCCGGAAACATAATTTCTGTCTTAGGGTCTGCCGGTGCCAATCCATTGAGGTAGGTATCCATAAACCAGCGCATGATCGATGTCGTCAGAGGTCCACTCTTCGCATGCTCTGTGTAGGAGCGCATCGCGGCGTGATAGTGCTGCATGGCGGGGTAGATCATCAGACAACCCCTCAGCCGCGGTTCGTCAGGCAGACGCACCGCCGTGGCGAGTGTGAGGTTGCCGCCCGCGCTATCTCCTGCAATGACCACCTCGCCATTGTTGGGG
>CALKMV010000069.1 GCA_938091485.1 uncultured Luminiphilus sp. | reverse complement strand
AAGAAGGCCGCCTGTAAATGCGGCGCACAGAGCAGAGTATGGAACTGGTGCACCAGACAACACCCGACAGCGGACCCGCACTGGTGTTACAGCGCTCGGGCGGGGAGAGGCTGCCAACGGTCATGCCTCTGACTGACCCTGGCTCCGCGCTAAAAGGTGGATTCGCGGACTTCGCATTGGTGCGGCCCTTCGTGCGCGCGCTACTGGCAAACAAGCCCGAGAGTCTTGTGGTGGATTACCTCTGCGATGTCTCGGCAGATCTGGTGCGCTTTGCGCTGGCATTAAATATATGCGTCACAGTGAGAGCAGGGCTGGATAAGGTGCAGGTGGGTGATGACCCTGTGGATCAGCGGTGGGGTCACGCACTGCTGGCGGCGCTGAAAAAGCCCAGCACAGAGGCATCGGGCCCGGCATGGTCGGACGCCAAGTCGGGTTATGAGCAGTATGCACTGAGCTCCCGTAACCATAATCTGCTCATTCAGTGGGCTGACCGGGTGATGCCATTTTTTAAGGGCAAGTCGTCGGTGCTCGATGTTGGTTCGGGCACGGGCGTATTCCTCGATCAGCTTGCGCGTCGCAACATCGTTGGCCGGGGTATCGACAATAATCCCGCGTCTGTGCGCTATGCCTCCATGCTGGGCTTGGATGTGCAGCTCAGTGATGCCAGGGCTGCTCTGTCAGGTGCGGAGGACTCCTTCGATGCCGTCCACTGTTCGCACTTTGTCGAGCATTTACCAATGAACGCGCTGATAGAGTTGTTAGCCCTGATTGCCGCTGCTCTGGCCCCGGGCGGCAGGCTAGTCCTGGTCTTCCCCGACCCTGAATCGATTCGCAGCCAGTTGCTTGGGTTCTGGCGGGACCCCGATCATGTCCGGTTTTATCACCCTGACATTGTAGAGACGATCGGGCTCTCACTAGGTTTGGAGCCTGAGTTCAACAGTCAGCGGGAAGAGCGTCATCAAGTGGTGCCTTTTCCGATGGCGCCACCCGAGCCAGAAGCTGTGCCAGAGCCCTATAATGAGAGCTCAGGCATTTCAGACATTGAACATCGCATGCAGCAGTTGGAAAAACGGGTCGCAAAGCAGGAAGAGTGGATCCGAGAGTTGTGGGCGGTGAATCAGACTTGGGCGTGGTCTGACGACGCGGTGCTGACATTTGTGAAACCAGAGGCCGCGTCGTGACCCAAGTATTGGCTTCGAGCCATCAGTCGCTTCCCAACAGTATCTTTATGCTGCATCTCGATATTGTGGGTGGGTGTCAACTCCGGTGCGTCGGTTGCCCTAATTCGACATTGATGCCAAAGGTCAAGCAAGCTCCACTTGCGTTGCTGGATACCATACTGGACAACATCGATGTGGATTATGTTCACACCTTGCGCCTTTTCAATTTTGGCGAGCCACTCTTGCATGAGCAATTTTCGGAGGTGCTTAAGCGTCTGCAGCGCCATCACTGGCAGGCCGAGCAGGTAGAGATCTCAACCAACGCACAACATGTGTATTGGGAAGACTTCGAGGAGGCACTGAAAACCCGAGTGTTGACCAAACTGGTGGTCTCTTGCGACGGCGACGGTAGTGCTGAAGCATACGAGCGACTTCGCCCGCCAGGGAAATGGACCAAGTTCATTGAATTTCTTGAGCGCACCAAGGCGCTTCGTGATAAGTGGCACCCGGATCTAGAACTTGCTACGAGATCGGTAATTGAAACTGCGTCTGACATGGAAAACTGGAGAGAGGTGGTGGAGCCTAGAGGGTGGGCCGCTGAATTCAGAAGCTGGAAGGCCTTACCCGAGTCGATCGAAAATCGGACCGGTAGAGACCTTAAAGCCCCGCCAGGCATCTGTACTTTTGTAGCGCCGTCTGACCGCTTTAGTCATCTCTACCACGGGGAGCTCAACCAGCTGTACGTTGATTGGGACGGCACTGTTGTACCCTGTTGTGTCCACCCCAAGGCCGGAGAGTTGGGCAGCTTGCGGGAAACCCGCTATTCCGCATTGGCCTTTGGAGCACAGCGGCGGGCCTTCCTCGCTGAAATGGAGCGGGATCGCGCCAACATGTCGGTATGCGGCCAGTGCGAGTACGGCCCACCTGAGGATCCGGGCCCTTCCTTTGACGACAACCTCCCCACTAGCTAGCAGCGACTGACCAGATCTTGCCCTTTTGAGTGGTGTAGCACTCGCGTCGGCCGGCTTCTAGCCAAAGGAGAATGTTAAACTGCGTTTTCCGCTGGTTGAGATATACTTAGCGGGCAGGGCCTTTGCACCATCATTAAAAATCGGGAGTCGCACGCATGTCTTATATTGAATTTTTCTTTCGTTATTTCCATGTGCTGGCCGGCATCGTCTGGATCGGCATGCTGTACTACTTCAACTTTGTTCAGACTGAATACTTTAAAGAAGCCGAAGCCAGTGCCAAGTCGGATGCGATGGCCAAGCTCGCGCCCCGCGCGCTGTGGTGGTTCCGCTGGGGCGCGATGCTGACGTTTCTGACTGGTGCTTACCTGTTCCAAAAGGTTGGCGCTTTTGGCATGACGATGCCTGCCATCTGGGTCGGTGCTCTGGCAGGCACCTTTATGTTCTTAAACGTATGGCTGGTGATCTGGCCGAACCAGAAGATTGTGCTGGGTATGAAAGAGGGCGATGGTCCCGCAGCGGCAGCCAAAGCCGGTCTTGCGAGCCGCACCAACACGTTGTTCTCGGGACCGATGCTGCTGGGCATGCTGGGCTCCAAGCATATTGCCGCCATTTCGACCCAAGTGGGTGGCTCGGTGTCCGATACCGGACTGTTCACGGCTTTGGGCATTATCGTTGTGCTCGAGATCAACGCGCTCTTTGGTGGCATGGGTCCCATGAAGTCGGTGATGGGCGTGGTCCATTGCTCGCTCGCGCTGATGCTGGCCGTCCTCGGCATTTTGCTCTACCTCTGAGTTCATTGTTTAATCGCCATCAACAGTTTGAGAAGCGGCCTCCGGGCCGCTTTTTTGTGCATGATGCAGGGGTCACCTTTATTCGACAGGTGCATCACTGTGCTGTCTGGCGCGCCGTGATGGCCTGCCCTTACCGACTCGCGAGCTAATCGATTGATACCCCGTTTGCTGATCAGTGCACTAGGCTTGGCGGCTTCTCTGTGGGTTGTCACGAGTACCGCACAGACGCTGGTGTTGGTGTCTATCGACGGATTCCGCTGGGACTATCTCGACTGGCCAGAGTCGTCGCGCATGAAGCAGATCGCCGCACAGGGCACGCGGGTGGTGAAGCTGCGCACGGTCTACCCGTCTAAAACATTCCCCGGGCATTTGTCTCTCGCGACAGGGCTGCGGCCCACAGGTCACGGCGTTGTCGATAACTATTTCTGCCGCACTGACCGCCCAGACTGTTACAGCATGGGCAGCGGCCGCAAAGACCCGAGCTGGTTGGCAGGCACGCCGTTGTGGACACTGGTTGAGCAGCAGGGCGGCAGGGCCTCGACTTTTTTCTGGCCCGAATCTGATGCGGCGTTTTCTGATCTCTTGCCCACAGACTACCGCGCCTTTGACGGCAGGACGCCACACCGGGAGCGGGTAAGGCAGGCGATTGAATGGCTGGCATTGCCCGACGGAGATCGCCCAGACTTGGTGACCCTGTATTTTTCAGCGGTGGACTCCGCGAGCCACACCTATGGTCCCGAGGCGCCGCAGACGCGCGAGGCAATTGCTGACATTGATCGACAAGTTGCCGCACTGTGGAGCGCGATTGATGACATGAATCGCCGTGACGATGCCGACATCCATCTGATGCTGGTTTCAGATCACGGCATGGCGGAAGTGGCCCCCGAGCTGTTCATCGACACCAATACGCTTCCCAGACCCAAAGGCTTCAAACGCGTGAACGGCAGCACCCGGGTCACGTATTATCAGCGAGACCCCACGGCAGATATCGAGAGTTTGGCGGCAGCGCTCGATGCACAAAGCAAGGGGCGTTACCGGCGCCTATCGGCGGCCGATTTGGCTGAGCGGCATTTCGAGGACCATCCGGCGGTGGGCGATCTCATTATTGAGACCGACCCGCCCAGAGTCTTTCGCCGCGGAGGGGGCAAGAACGCAGACCTTCGAGGTATGCACGGTTATCCTGCAACTGTAGAGGATATGGCGGCCTTTCTGGTGGCCGTCGGACCGAGATTTGAAAGCGACCAAGTCATTGCCGAGGCGCATCAGCTCGACGTTTACCCGGTGGTAGCGAGCTTGCTCAAACTGACCGTGCCCGATGGGATTGTGAGTGATGGCGGGCACCTGAAGCGCGCGTTGCGCGGGGATTGACCGTTGCAAGGCGATAAACCGATCGCCCGAGCGTTAACCGCAGAAGGGTCCGATACAGCAATCAGCCCAGAACTACCCACTTGTGTGAGCACCATGGACTGCGCAAAGACCATGCCGAGCGGGAATAATTCGCCCTGGCATCGCGAAGCCGCCATGCCGCGATATAATCCGTAAAACCGGTGACGAGTGACGTTTATGTCGCGAGACGATCTCAACGATATCCCCTCTTTTACTGCTAATCGGGACGAAGCGGTTTCCTCTGCACCTCGAGGGGCGATCCCCGCGCGGTCACCGCGCACCGAGGCGGTCATGGGCCTGACGGCGCGACTCGTGCTGACTATCGCGCTGGCAGTTGCGGGAATTGCCTGTGGCTGGGCGTGGCAGTTACAGGCGCTGCTGGATGAGGCGCAGACTCAGCAGAAGGCCACTCAGGCCCGGGTGACGGATCTTGAGGCGCTGCTGTCTGACACGGACGAAACGGTGAATAAATCGGCGACCGCGATGGGCGCTCAATTGAGATTGCTTGATACGGAAGTGCGCAAGCTGTGGGATGCCCGCAAGGCGAGCAACGCCATGCTCACTAGGCTGGAGAAAAATGTCGTCACGCAGGAGAAGCAGATCACGGGTCTGAACACCAAAACCACTGATCACGGTGCAAAGTTGGCGACCATGCAATCGGAGCTGGGTGCTCTGACTCAGGTGGCAGGAGATCTTGAGCGTCTTGCCGCCAGCGCCCAACGCGCTCAGACCGACGTGGAGCGGTTGGCCGACGGGCTGAATAAGTCCAATCTTGAGCGAGCTGCGTTACGAAAGCAGGTCGAGAGCAATGCCGAATGGATAGAGTCCATCAATGCGTTCCGGCGGCAGGTCAATGCCAGCATCGCCGAGCTGGAAGCCGATGTGGCGGCAATGAGCACGCCGGGTATGCAGTAACGACAGAAAACGGGGGCATAGCGCCGTTATGACGGTCATCAAAAAACAGGATCTCATCGACAGTGTCGCCGATGCGCTGCAGTTCATCTCCTACTATCACCCGTTAGATTTTGTGCAGGCGGTTCACCGCGCTTGGGAAATGGAGCAGAACCCCGCGGCGAAGGATGCGATGGCGCAGATCCTCATTAACTCAAGGATGTGCGCGATGGGGCACCGGCCCATCTGCCAAGATACCGGGATCGTCACGATCTTCATCGAGGTCGGCATGTCGGTTCAGTGGGAGGCAGAATGCTCTATTGAGGACATGATCAACGAGGGCGTTCGTCGAGCCTATACCCACCCGGACAACACCCTGCGCGCGTCGATCCTCGAGGACCCGGCCGGGCGCCGCCAAAACACGCGTGACAATACGCCCGCGGTCATTCACACCCGCTTAGTGCCGGGTAATACCGTGAGCGTTCAGGTGGCCGCCAAGGGGGGTGGCTCAGAGAACAAAGCCAAGCTGGCCATGTTGAATCCCTCGGACAATATCGTCGACTGGGTGGCGAAAACCCTGCCCACCATGGGGGCTGGATGGTGTCCGCCGGGCATCCTGGGCATCGGCATTGGCGGGACCGCCGAAAAGGCGATGGTGCTCGCAAAAGAGTCGCTCATGGCACCGGTCGACATACACGAGCTTAGGGCCCGCGGCCCACAAAGCCGCGTTGAGGAACTGCGTCTGGAAATTATGGATGCCGCCAACCGAACGGGAATTGGTGCTCAGGGATTAGGTGGGCTGACAACGGTGTTAGACGTCAAGATCATGGACTATCCGACCCATGCCGCGTCCTTGCCGGTGGCGATGATTCCCAATTGTGCTGCAACACGCCACACCCACTTCACGCTTACGGGTGATGGGCCCGCCCTTCAAACCCCGCCCGATATTGATCAGTGGCCTGATATCAGTTGGGAGCCAGGCGAGTCCGTGCGCCGAGTCGATCTTGATACCGTGACCCGGGAGGACATTCACACCTGGAAGCCGGGTGAGACCTTGCTTCTGTCCGGCACCATGCTCACCGGGCGTGATGCGGCTCACAAGCGCATGACGCAGATGCTCGAGCAGGGCGAGTCGCTGCCCGTGGATTTGGCAGGCAAATTCATTTACTACGTGGGGCCGGTGGACCCTGTTCGGGATGAAGCAGTGGGCCCCGCTGGCCCAACCACAGCGACCCGCATGGATAAGTTTACCGACTACATTCTGGAGCAAACCGGGCTGGCCGGGATGATCGGTAAGGCCGAGCGCGGGCCGGTTGCTGTGGAGGCGATCAAGAAGCACGGTGCGGTCTACCTGATGGCCGTGGGTGGCGCAGCGTATCTCGTTTCTCAGGCGGTCACCAAGGCCGAGGTAGTGGCCTTTGAAGACCTTGGCATGGAGGCGATCTATGCCTTCACCGTGAGGGACATGCCAGTGAGTGTTGCGGTCGACAGTGCAGGGGAGTCTGTGCACGTCACAGGACCACAGATCTGGAAAGCGCAGATCGAAGAGCAGGCGCTTGAGCTCATCTGAGTCGTTTTATTGGCATGACTATGAAACGTCCGGTGCAGATGCGGCCCAGGACAGACCCTGGCAGTTCGCCGGAGTGCGAACCAACGCGGCTTTGGAGATCATTGGTGAGCCGCTGACACTCTATGCACAGCCCACTCCGGATCGATTGCCTCATCCGGCAGCGGTGCGGGTCACCGGCATCACCCCACAGCTTGCTGCGCAAGAAGGGTTGCCCGAGGCCGAGTTTATCGCTCGAATTCACACAGAGCTCTCTCAGCCAAAGACTTGTGGTATCGGTTACAACTCGATCCGGTTCGACGATGAGATCACCCGCTTTGCCCTGTGGCGCAGTTTGCGAGACCCCTACGCCCGAGAATGGCAGAACGGCAACAGCCGATGGGATCTGTTGGATGTGATGCGAACCTATCGAGCGCTGCGACCACAGGGCATTGAATGGCCATTGCGCGATGACGGCTTTACCAGTTTCCGGCTTGAGGCGCTAACACAGGCCAATGGCATTGAGCACGGTGCAGCTCACGATGCGATGGCGGATGTGATCGCCACGATAGAGATGGCCAGATTGTTAAAACGCTGCGATAGAGAGCTCTTTGGCGTGCTCTATGCGCAACGATCCAAGCGCGCGGTCAGTGCATTGATTGATGTGCAGCAACTGACACCGTTGGTGCATGTGTCGGGCATGTTCGGTGCAGAGCGACATAATCTGGCTTTGGTAGCGCCTGTGGCGTGGCATCCGCACAACAATAGTGAGGTGATCTGTGTGGATCTGGGCAGATCGCCCGATTTTCTCGAGCTCGATCCAGCGGTGATTCGTGAGCATCTCTTTACGCCCCGCGATGATTTGCCTGAAGGGATCGAACGACCTCCGCTTAAAACAATCCGCCTCAACCGCGCGCCCGTGTTGTTGCCGGCTCAGTGGGTTGCCGGTCCAGTGGCAGAAGCGCTTGGGCTGGATGGTGATCTGCACCGCCGGCACCTTGCTGCTCTGCGGCAAGCCCGGTTAGCGGATGCAGAAGGTTTCATGACGCGGTTCCAAAACATTTGGGCGGAACAGGCGTTCCCGCCGCGCTCGGACCCGGACATCATGCTATATGAAGGGTTTCTGGATGCTACTGATCGCAGCCTTTGCGAGCAGGCCATCACTGATGAGCCCGCATCCCTCGCAGGGCAGAGTTTTCCTTTCAGTGACCAGCGTCTTCCGGAGTTACTGTTCCGTTATCGCGCGCGCAACTTTCCCGATACGCTCACTGAAGCCGAGATGGCCCAGTGGCAGGAACACTGTCAGCTTCAGTGGTCCGAGGGGTCGTTCACCTTGGCACAATTTGAGCAAGAGCTTGCTGAAGAGCGCGCCCGCTCCGAGATAACGGCGCGTACAGAGACAGCGCTTGACCAACTGGAGGCCTGGGTAAGATCCCTGTGTGTCAGCGGATGATCGGGGCTACAATAGACGTCATCGAAGAGCGTTGGCTCAACGGCAGCGCGTCCTCGTCCGGCTGTGCGCTTATGGCAAGCCGATAGCAGAGATCGGTGGGAATTTGCGCAGCGGCGCCTGCCGATGGAGTCAGTGAGCAGTGAAGCAGCGGAGTGCGTATCGTGCAGTTTGCCGGTAGCCATATCCTGAGTATCAGCCAGTTCGAGCGGGCTGACGTCGAACAGTTGTTCACAGTGGCAGATGCCATGCGCCCCTACGCACACCGCGAGCGTATGACCAGAGTGCTCGATGGAGCCATCCTCGGATCCATGTTCTTTGAGCCCTCCACCCGGACCCGAATCAGCTTTGGCAGCGCCTTCAATCTGCTGGGTGGCGAGGTTCGCGAAACGACGGGCTTCGAACACTCAGCAATAGCCAAGGGCGAGTCACTCTATGACACCGCCCGGGTACTGAGTGGTTACTCCGATATCATTGTCATGCGCCACCCTGACGATGGCTCTGTCGCTGAGTTCGCCGCGGCGAGTCGGGTACCCGTTATCAATGGCGGCGATGGTGCCAACGAGCATCCGAGTCAGGCATTACTCGATCTATACACGATTCGATCAGAGCTTGAGGGCAGGGACCGTCATCTGGATGGTCTGCGCATAGCGATGGTGGGGGACCTCCGGTTTGGTCGAACCGTACACTCGCTCTCCAAACTGCTATCGCTGTTCCGGGGTCTGAAGGTCAGCCTCGTGTCTCCTGAGGCACTCAGCATGCCGCCGGAAGTCGTGACCACCTTGCGTGACGCGGGGCATGAAGTGCTTGAGACCGACGCGTTGGAGACGGGCATCGCCGATGTCGACATTGTCTACAGCACCCGTATTCAGGAAGAGCGCTTTGCCAGTCGCGAAGAAGCAGATCTTTACCGGGGGCGCTTCAGGTTGAATCAAAGCGTTTATACCGCGAACTGTGAGCCTAATACGGTGATCATGCATCCATTACCCAGAGACTCCCGCGAGGGGGCCCGGGAGCTGGACATTGACCTGAACGATAACCCGAATCTGGCGATTTTCCGCCAGAGTGACAATGGTGTTTTGGTGCGCATGGCGCTTTTTGCGCTGATTCTGGACGTCGCCGATCAAGTAGAGCACCATTCGGCGCCCGTCAATTGGTATACGGAGCGGCGGTTTTGACCGCATTTCGCTCGCGTTACGGCGCGCGAGACGTTGAGATTACCCGTCGTGAACACAGTTTCCGCGGCTACTTCTCACTGGACACGCTGACATTACGGCATCGGTTGTTTGAAGGTGGCTGGTCGGCGCCAATGCGCCGGGAGTTGTTTCAGCGGGGCGATGCTGTGGGTGTTTTGCCTTGGGATCCGGTCAGCGACGAGCTCGTTCTCGTTGAGCAGTTTCGTGTCGGTGCCATCCGCGGGGGCGACACTCCGTGGATGCTGGAACTGATTGCAGGGATTGTCGAAGCGGATGAATCTGATGCTGCGGTCGCTCACCGCGAGGCAGAGGAAGAGGCGGGTTGTCAGTTGGATCGACTCGAGCAGATCGCCACTTTTTACCCCAGTGCGGGGGCCTGTTCGGAGCAGATTCGCCTGTTCATTGGTGAAGTGAGGCAAGCTCAGCCCGGCACCATTCAAGGTCTTGATAATGAGCACGAGGACATTCTGGTGCACCAGCTACCCCGCGCGCAGGCAATGGAGATGCTGGATCGCGACGAAAT
>CALKMV010000068.1 GCA_938091485.1 uncultured Luminiphilus sp. | reverse complement strand
GCCAATGACCACGGCGTGCAAGCCTTCCAGATTGATCTCGTAATGTGCCAGTAACCTCATAATTCCTTGCGGTGTCGCGCACCCGTAGGCAGATTCGCCCATCGCCATCCGACCGAAGCCCAGGCACGTCACGCCGTCGACATCTTTATCGAGTGCAATCATGTCAAAACAGGCGCGCTCGTCGATCTGCGAGGGCACCGGGTGTTGCAGCAGGATGCCGTGCACGTCTGGGTTCTGGTTGAGCTGCTCGATTTCTCTCAGCAGGTCGTTGGTGCGCGTCGCAGCGGGCAGTTCAATCGCCATGGATTCCATGCCGACTCGTCGGCAGGCGTTACCTTTCATTTTCACGTAGGTTGCTGAAGCCGGATCGTCGCCTACCAATATGGTTGCCAGAACCGGCGTTCTGCCGTCAGATTTTGCTTTGAGTGTCTCGACTCGCGCGCTGAGTTGTTCTTCTGTCAGTTGCGCAACGTGCTTGCCGTCCAGAATGACTGCCGCCATAAAAAATCCCCCATAAAATCGGGCGCGATTCTTACAGAGATTAATTGACGTGGGAAGACGTTTTGTTTCGCATTGCCGATAATTCGCAATGCCGGTAAACTTCGCGCCGCGTGAGGGCTTGCCCCTCCGCCTTCGGGGTGTAGCGCAGTCTGGTAGCGCGCCTGCTTTGGGAGCAGGATGTCGGGGGTTCGAATCCCTCCACCCCGACCAACTCCTTTCGGTTTTGCCACAGAGGAGGGGGTAGCCTTCGGGTCAGCGCGGCAGGCTCTTTGTCCGTGCTTCTTGATGGTGGCTGTAGCTCACCAGGTAGAGCACCGGATTGTGGCTCCGGAGGTAGCGGGTTCGAGACCCGTCAGCCACCCCACTCAATGACGACCTATGATTTCTTGTCAGGCGGTATCAAACGCTGCCAGTAGGTGCAAAAATGTTTGCGCGTTGTGCTGTCCGGCGACGGCGACCTCAAGCATGGGCAGGATCGAGCCCTGCTGGTAGGCAAGCTCTTCAGCCTCGCCCCAGCGACCTTTTGGCCCCAGCTCGAGAGAGAAAATAGCGGGCATCAGACCACACGCAATGAGCTCCCTATTCATAAGGGTCAGGCCGCAGCGACCGTTAGCGTCACTGAAAGGATGTAGGCTGCAGACTGTCAAGAATAGAGCGACCGCACGACCTAGTCCGGGAGGGGTTTCGTTGAGTAGTTCGCAGGCCGCTCTGAAGGTGCCGGCGGCCTTCGAAGGTATGACGTGACGCGCGGTGGGGTGGTTTAGAGCGCTGCTTTGAGTGTACTTGAAGCGACCCGGGAAGAGCCCCTCTAGCGCCACACTTGCCGTGCAGAGTGTGTGAATTTGGCGAAGTTGGACTTCCGCTTTGATCGGATCTGACAGTGCTAGAGAGGCCCTGCTGGCTGCCTGTATTGCTGGCACCATCCGCTCCGTTTGCTGCCGCTCTAGCTCGGTGATCGCCAACGCGGTTGACTGATTTTGCCAAGCCCTAAACTCCTCGGGCGTGGCGACAACGGGGATCATATGCGCAGCTTCAATCTCGCTCCAGTCGCTGGGCAAAGGCGAGAGCGGAACCGGCTCTATGCTGGAGGGGCTAGACGTCAGTTCTGTTAGCCACTTCTCAATCGGCTCCAGTGCGTGATGGTCCACCTCCAGATGAGTGGGCGGGGTTGCACGAAGTGCTGCCTCTAGTTCCTGCGTGTCGCCTGAATCCACAAGTCGATTCAATACCGGTTCCAATCGTTCTCTTTCAACCAGGCTCAAGAGAGCCGATTGCTGGTGCTCCCGCTCCTGCGGGTTGAGTGATGCGTTGTTCAGTGCGGTGAGCTGCTGGTAGGCCTCCTCAAACCGCTGCAATTCAATTTGCATGATGGCGCGGTTGACTTTGGGTAATGTGAAGCTAGGTGCCAGCTTCTCGGCCTCCAGGTACAGTTTTTCAGCCTCCTGCGCATCACCCAGCGTCCTAGTTAGCGTCGCGAGGTTATTGAGGCCCACAGGATCCGGGTTGATCGCAAGTGCCTTGCGATACCAGTTTCCTGCCTCGTCTAGGGCACCCATCGCTCGCTTGATGTCGCCCATGCAGGAAAGCGCGGGGGCGAAGTCGGCACTGAGACGAAGTGCCGTTGTAATGGCTGCAGTGGCTCCCTCAGGGTCGGCCCGATTAAGCTTGGTGACAGCGAGATTTACCCACGCTTCTGGTCGATCGGGGAGGTGGCTGGTGGCGGCAGCAAAAGCCACGGCCGCTGCGGTGAGATCTCCGCTCTGCAACGTGCGGACCCCTAACTGCATGGCCTGCTGCCATTTTGCTAACGCTGATTCCATCGATGTCTGCGGCTACAGTGGCTCTGTGGTTTTGGGAGCGTCATGTTAGGGGCTCGGGAATCAAGAAACCAGAGGGTTGGGGGGGGTGCTGTGCTTGGACTTTCGCTGGGTAAAAAGAAGGGGGCAATCCATGCCCCCATAAGCTGTGCCTCGGGCCTGGGTTTTATGGCCTTCCTTGGCCACCCGAAACACGCCCGTCATCCTGACTTGGCTCTATAGTGTTGCAAAAAGAGACAAAAATCAAGCAAATTGCGATTAATTGGTCTATTAACGCGGACTGCCATAAAAAGGTTGAAAAACAGATATATACAGACGTTATTGAAAATATATTTCGAGCTGGTGAGCGCTGTGAGGTCAAAAATCTTGTAGGGATGACGCATTATGCGACTATTTTTATCATTCGCTGAGGGACTGCCAGCGCCAAGCACACAAGAGGTCGCGGCACGAAGCGGCGGCTTTCGGCTCGAGATTCAGGGTGATGGCCGAGCCATAGCGTTTCGATCTAAACAGCTG
>CALKMV010000067.1 GCA_938091485.1 uncultured Luminiphilus sp. | reverse complement strand
GGCATCGGCTTTAAGCGCTCTGGCTGCCCGCTTGGGAGTCAGCGTTGATGCCTGCATCGCCGTGGGTGATGGCGCCAACGATCTCGACATGATGGCGATGGCAGGATTGGGCGTGGCGTTTCATGCGAAGCCTGCGGTGCGCGCCGCCAGCCCCATTGAAGTCACCCACTGCGGCCTTGATGGGGTGTGTTACCTGCTGGGCAGTGAGGGTGAATTCGCCGACACATGAACCTCCGGTCTTGAACTCCTGATGATGCCCAGAGATCGTGCCCTAAGGTATGATCGCGTTTTTGCTCAACGGGTCATCGACGATGCCAAACTTCTCAACGAATGAATTCAAGCCTGGCCTGAAAGTCATGCTCGACGGCGAGCCCTGTTCCATCCTTGAGAACGAGTTCGTCAAGCCGGGTAAGGGGCAGGCATTCAACCGCGTCAAACTCCGCAACCTCAAGTCAGGGCGGGTCTGGGAGCGCACCTTCAAGTCAGGAGACACGCTCGAGGGGGCCGACGTCATGGACGTGGATCTCGAGTATTCCTACACCGACGGCGAGTTCTGGCACTTCATGGACCCCTCTACCTACGAGCAGTACGGCGCTGACCGTGACGCGGTGGGTGACGCCGAGAAGTGGCTCAAAGAGCAGGAGCGTTACGAGATCACGCTCTACAACGGCACTCCGCTGGCGGTCACACCCCCCAACTTCATCGAGCTGGAAATCACCGAAACCGATCCGGGCCTGAAGGGCGATACGGCGCAGGGGGGCAGCAAGCCCGCCACCCTGAGCACCGGTGCGGTAGTGCGAGTACCGCTGTTCATCACCGAGGGCGAAGTCATCCGCATTGATACCCGCACCGGTGAATATGTGAGTCGCGCCAGCAAAAGCTGACCCGTGAGTGACTGACCCGTGAGTGAATGGCTACCCTCGGCGTCGCCGCAGAGCCTCGCCGCGAGGGCCGACTTGCTGCAGGCACTTCGGCGCTTCTTCGATGATCGCGGTGTCATGGAAGTCGACACCCCGCTTCTCTCTCAAGGCACCGTCCCCGACCCTGGCATCGACGTTTTCAGGTTGCCGGGCGAGGGTGATGAACCTGTCGACAGGTATCTGCAAACCTCGCCCGAGAGCGCGATGAAGCGCCTTCTGGCCGCGGGCTCGGGGGATATTTTTCAGATCTGTAAAGCATTTCGTCAGGGTGAGGCGGGCCGTCATCACAACCCTGAATTCACCCTGCTCGAGTGGTATCGAGTGGGCTGGGACCACGCCGTTTTGATGCGTGAGGTCGCCGAATTGCTGGGCACCGTTTTGAACTCGGATGGCTGGCAGATCTGGCCCTATCGGACGCTCTTTGCGGAGCTCCTTGGCGTGGATCCAATGGATGATCAGACTACTCTGACGGCACTCATTGATCTCGCCCAATCTAGGATCGGCTCCGTGCCCGGTGGTCTTGACCGAGATGCGGTCCTCGATTTATTGATGAGCCACTGTATCGAGCCTGGGATCAGTGATTGGGGGGTGGTGTTCATCACCGACTTTCCAGCATCGCAGGCGGCCATGGCACAGTGCATCCGCGTAGGCGATGTCGATGTTGCAGCGCGTTTTGAGTGCTACGTGCACGGCCGGGAGCTGGCCAACGGATACTGGGAACAAACCGACGTCGATGTGCTCGCTGCGCAATTGCAGGCTGAGAACACACGACGGCAGCAGCGCGGGCTGCCGCAGCGGCCCATGGATGAACGCCTTTTGGCGGCGCACCGGCACGGGCTACCGGAGTGCGCGGGGGTGGCGTTGGGCGTGGATCGATTGCTCGCGCTCAGGCTTGGTAGTGAGACGTTGGCCGACGTGGTCAGCTTCGACTGGAGCAGAGCCTGACAAGTGTAAGATTTTCGGCGTCCTAACTGAGAGAGCTTAGCCGCTGCTATCTTGGTGCTGGGGCCGCGTTAGTGATGACCGGACCGTAGATCTCGATAAATTCTTTGGGCGGCCTTTTAGGGGCACCCGTGGAGATCTCGATACACACAAACTCAAGTGCACCGCGAAAAACCGTTTCCCCGGTCTGCTCGCAGACCACCTGCAGCTGACGGGTCATTTTCATTTTGCCCGCCCAGTCGGTGATCCAGGTGCCGACTAATAAGCGATCGCCTGCCCGGGTCGCTTTTAAGTAGTCGTACTCGGCGTGGGTCAATGCCATGGCGCGGTCCAGACGTTGGTAGTCCTCTGCCCCCAGCCCCAGTGCCGTCGTATGTGCCCAGGCAGCCTCCATGCACCACTCCACATAGTGTGTATTGCGGGTGTGGGCGAGCGCATCGATATGCGCCGCCTCAACGGTGACCGGCCATAAATACGGATCGGCAAAATCCCACCGCGGCGCGCTCATGCGCTGGCCGCCTCGGCGCGGGGTTGCGCGATCATCAAGTAGCCGAAGACCACTGCCAGCACCGGACAAATCAGATTAAACAGTGCATAAGGCGCGTACTCGAAGGTCGCAACACCCAGTGTTGCCGCCATGAAAGCCCCACAGGTATTCCAGGGGATCAATACCGAGGTGAGTGTGGCGGAGTCTTCCAGTGTGCGGGACAGGCTCAGTCGATTCAGGCCGCGATCATCATAGGCTGGCGTAAACAGTCGACCGGGTAGCGTAATAGCGAGGAACTGATCAGCTGCGAGCACATTGGTGATGAACCCGCCCCCCACGGTGGCCAGTATCAAATCCCCAGTGCGCTTCACTCCGCGCAGGACTTGGTCAAGCAGCTGTCGCAGGATGCCCGTGCTGTCGAGCATCCCGCCAAAGGTCATGGCGGTCAGAATCAAAAAGATGGTGTTCAGCATGGTCGCCAAACCGCCTTTGTCGAGCAGCTTGCTGAGCTCACCCATGCCCTCGGGTGATTGGTATCCGGAGAATAGCGCCATCCAGAGCCCCTGAATCAGCGGTGCCGGAGAGTCTGGATGGGCGGTGAGGGCCAGCGCACGGACGACGTCGGCCTGAAACGCCGCAGCGTAGAGCGTGCCCGAGAGGGTGCAGATCAGGATGGCGGGGTAGGCGGGCACTCGAAAATAGATCAGCGCCAGCATCAGTGCCAGCGGTGAGAGCACCCAGGGAGAGATTGCGAACTGGCTGGTGAGAGCAGTGCGGATCTCATCGATGTTCTGAGGGGTGGCGGCGCCTTCACTGCCAATGAAGGAAAAAATCACCAGTGCCACAACGAAGGCGGGCAGGGTGGTCCAGAGCATGTTTTTGATGTGCTCAAACAGATCAACGCCCACTGCCGCCGCGGCCAGATTGGTGGTGTCTGACAGTGGTGAGAGCTTGTCGCCAAAATAGGCACCCGAGATCACGGCGCCGGCCGTAATGGCAGGCGACAGCGAGTAGGTGGTGGCGATGCCCATGAGGCCGATGCCGAGCGTGCCGGCGACGGTCCAGGAACTACCCAG
>CALKMV010000066.1 GCA_938091485.1 uncultured Luminiphilus sp. | reverse complement strand
GCTAAACGCTGTTGCAGACATTGCTGCGCTGGCGCAGATCAGTCAGGACATTGGTGCCATATTGGCCATCGACAACTGTTTTTGCTCGCCGGCATTACAGAATCCCTTATCGCTTGGCGCTGATATCGTGACCCACTCTGCTACTAAGTATCTCGACGGGCAGGGCCGGGTATTGGGCGGTGCGCTGGTGGGTTCAGAGGAGTTGATAGCGCCGGTAGTGGCGTTCAATCGCTCCTGTGGCCCCACAATGAGTGCGTTTAATGCTTGGGTGATGCTGAAGGGACTAGAGACTCTGGACCTGAGAATGCGTGCGCACTCCAATAACGCACAGCAGCTTGCCGAGTGGCTGACTGCGCATACGAGCGTTGCAACGGTGCACTATTGCGGTTTGCCGGATCATCCCGGCCATGCGTTGGCAGTCCGCCAGCAGCAGGGGTTCGGTGGGGTGCTCGCATTTGAGGTGGCTGGCGGCCGTGAGGCCGCGTGGCGCTTCATCAACGCCACTGAACTGATGTCACTCACCGCTAACCTTGGAGACGCCAAGACGACCATTGTGCATCCAGCGTCCACTACCCATGGGCGGCTGACGGCTGAGCAACGCGAGGCGGCGGGTATTTCCGAGGGGCTGGTGCGTATTGCCGTGGGGCTCGAGGATCTCGAGGATCTGCAGTTAGATTGCTTGCGCGGCTTTGCCGCGCTCGCCCGCTAGTTCGTCGAAGACGCGATCACGCAACTTCGTCAATGATCGTCGCGGCAATACGTTCACCGTCCTCTGCCAACTTCTGAAAGGCCACAACCTGATCGAAGTTCATGTAGCGATAAATATCGTTTGCCATCGAGTCAATTTTGCCAGCGTATTCCAGATATTCCGCAGGCGTCGGCAGCTTTCCAAGCAGTGCGCCGACCGCGGCAAGCTCAGCGGAGGTGAGATACACGTTCGCCCCCTCTCCAAGGCGATTCGGGAAGTTGCGGGTAGACGTCGAAAGCACCGTTGACTTAGGTGCGACTCTGGCCTGATTACCCATGCATAACGAGCAACCCGGCATTTCAGTGCGCGCCCCCGCGCGTCCGAAGATCGCGTAATAGCCTTCCTCCATGAGTTGATGCTCGTCCATGCGGGTGGGTGGGCAGATCCACATGCGTGTGCTGACCGGTGCGCCATGGGCCTCCAGCAGCTCACCTGCGGCCCTGAAATGACCAATATTGGTCATACAGCTACCAATGAATACCTCGTCAACCTGATCTCCCTGTACTTCCGAGAGGAGACGCGCATCATCCGGATCATTGGGCGCGCAGACGATCGGTTGATCGATTTCAGCCAGATCAATTTCAATGACTGCGGCATACTCTGCGTCTGAATCCGCCTGAAGCAGCTCCGGATTCTTAAGCCATGCTTCCATATTTCTGGCTCTTCGTTCCAGCGTGCGGGCGTCGCCGTAGCCCTCGGCGATCATAGAGCGCAGCAGCACAATATTGGACCGCAGATATTCGGCAATGGTATCTTCCCCAAGCTTGATAGTGCATCCAGCCGCAGATCGCTCCGCTGAGGCATCGGAGAGTTCAAAGGCCTGTTCAACGGTCAGTGACTCTAAACCTTCAATCTCAAGAATCCGTCCTGAGAATATGTTTTTCTTACCTTTTTTCTCGACAGTCAGTAGCCCTTGCTGGATTGCGTAGTAGGGAATCGCGTGGACCAGATCCCGAAGCGTTACTCCTAGCTGCATCTCTCCCTTAAAGCGCACGAGCACTGATTCTGGCATGTCCAGTGGCATCACGCCTGTCGCTGCGGCGAATGCCACTAGACCTGACCCTGCAGGGAATGAGATGCCCATGGGGAAGCGGGTGTGTGAGTCGCCACCGGTGCCGACTGTGTCGGGCAGCAGCATTCGGTTAAGCCAACTATGAATGATGCCGTCTCCGGGGCGAAGAGAGACGCCCCCTCGTGTCATGATGAAGTCAGGCAGCGTGTGCTGGGTGTCGATGTCCACCGGCTTTGGGTAGGCTGCCGTGTGGCAAAAGGACTGCATTGTCAGGTCCGCTGAGAAGCCTAGGCAGGCCAGGTCCTGCAGTTCATCACGTGTCATTGGCCCGGTAGTGTCTTGCGATCCGACGGTGGTCATTTGTGGCTCGCAGTAAGTGCCCGGTCGAATACCCTCCACGCCGCACGCGCGGCCCACCATTTTCTGTGCCAGCGTGAAGCCCCTGTCAGAGTGCTCCGGTGGTTGTGGGGTGCGAAACAAGTCGGTCTCTCCCAAGCTCAGCGCCTCGCGCGCCTTTACTGTGAGGCCGCGCCCGATAATGAGATTGATGCGCCCGCCCGCGCGGACCTCGTCAAGAAGGACATCGGAGCGCAGCGCGAATTCCGATAGCACATCACCGCTCTCAGACAGGATTTTGCCGTCGTACGGCCGGATCTCGATGACATCACCCATGCCGAGCGAGTCTACCGGCGCTTCGAAGACCAGCGCGCCGGCGTCCTCCATGGTGTTATAGAAGATCGGAGCGACCTTGCCGCCAATACAGACCCCGCCGGCCCTTTTATTTGGGATGCCCGGCGTGTCCTCGCCGAAGTACCACAGCACGGAGTTAGTGGCAGATTTGCGCGATGAGCCCGTTCCCACGACATCGCCAACAAAGGCCACTGGCAGGCCTGACTGCTTGATCGCGTCAATTTGCTTGAGCGGGCCGGTGACACCTGGATCATCGGGTTCAATGCCTTCACGTGCCATCTTGAACATCGCCAAGGCGTGCAGTGGGATGTCTGGACGCGACCAGGCGTCGGGTGCGGGGGATAGATCATCAGTATTGGTCTCACCGGTGACTTTAAAGACGACCATTTTCAAAGATTCGGGGACTTCGGGACGTCCAGTAAACCATTCGCCAGCCGCCCAGCTCTCCAAAACCGCTTGAGCATTGATCGAGCCGGCCTTTGCCAGCTGCACCACATCATGAAAGGCGTCAAACACCAGCAGCGTTTGTTTCAGTTCTTGCGCTGCCTGTACGCCCAGCGTCTCGTCGTCTAGCAGGCCGACCAGCGTGGAGATGTTGTAGCCGCCGTGCATGTCGCCCAGCAGTCGAATGGCATGCTCCCTGTCAATCAGTTTGCAAGTGGTCTCTCCCTTCGCCAACGCGGACAAAAAGCCGGCTTTGACGTACGCGGCCTCGTCAACTCCCGGAGGTACCCGCTGGGTCAGCAGTTCAACAAGAAAGGCTTCCTCGCCGACAGGTGGGTTCTCCAGCAGCTCTACCAGGTCGGCAACTTGCTCAGGTGATAGCGGAGTTGGAGGTATGTTATGAGCGGCGCGGTCTGCGACGTGTTGACGGTAGGCATCCAGCATTGACAGCTTCCTTTTACAGACGTGACTCGAAGGGTCGGGATTATAGCTTGGCGACCGTTAGGGAGGTTAACGGCAAATTGAATACCCTCCATTCATTCAGCCGATGGGAGGGACGTTGCCTGAACAAAGAAACTGCTAAACTGCTGCCGCTGCGGAGGAACCGTGTCTGATCTCAACCCCATTCGAACCCCATGCATTGGCGTCTGCTCGACCGGTATCGGTGACGCGGTGTGCCGGGGCTGTAAACGCTTTGCTCATGAGGTCATTGACTGGAACGGCTATTCTCAGGCGCAGAAGCAGGCGATCGACGGGCGTCTGGATCGTTTTCTGGCAATGTGCGTGGCCAACAAACTTCGGATTGTCGATCAGAAGTTGTTGGACTGGCAGCTCTCGGTGCAGAAAATTCGCTATCAGGCCCACCACGACCCTTACTGTCAGCTTTTTGCGCTGCTCAAGGCGGGCGCAACACAGATTGCGCAGCCTAATCAGTACGGATTCGAAGTGCTGCCTAGCTGCAGAGATATGACTCTGGTGGCTCTGCGAGATCAAATTGATGAGGAATTCTGGGTCTTGTCAGCCGCGCATTATGATCGCTACATCGCTACGGGGGACTTGTTCGCGGATGAGGCACCTCAAGAGGCCGCGCCGTGAGTCTAGCCCCCGCGTTGGTCGCTGACATCGAGCAATTTTTGCCTTGCTCGACGCCCGACGCCTGGGTGGCACAGGCATTACGGCCCGATCAGGAATCTACCCTGCTCATCGACCATGCCAACTGTGAAAAGAAGGCAGCGACGACGGCCCTCGCGCTCATGCACCGTTATACCGATCACCCGGGGTTGCTCAATAAAATGTCCCGACTGGCTCGGGAGGAGCTGCGTCACTTCGAGCAGGTGATCAAGATTATGGAGGCGCGCGACATCCTTTATGAGCCACTCAGCGCATCACGGTATGCGCAGGGATTACACAAGGGGGTCCGCCGGCAGGAGCCTGGACGCCTCATCGATACGCTCATCGTGGGTGCCTTGATCGAGGCGCGCTCCTGCGAGCGGTTTGCACTGCTAGCTCCAGAGCTCGACAAGGAGCTTGGCGACTTTTATCTGTCGCTGCTGAAAAGCGAGGCCCGGCACTATAAAGACTATCTGCGTCTGGCCGAGTCCTTCACTGACGGAGCGCATTTGGCAGAGCGGCTTGCGTATTTCCAAGGTCTCGAGTTGGAGCTTGTGCAGAGTACTGACACTGAGTTCCGCTTTCATAGCGGCCCCATCGCGACACAGCATTAGCCTATCGTAAAGCGCTCTAGGTTGAGCTCACTGCCTTGCTCGCGGAGCAGCCAGCCTGCCTGAGCAGTCCAGTCTCCCAGCACAATGCGCTCACCGGTGTCGCACTGGTGTCGATCCGGTCGGTGGGTGTGACCGTGAACCATCACTGCAACACCGGCGTCCCGCATGGCAGAGCACACTGCGTCCTGGTTCACATCCATAATGTCTTCAGCTTTGTTACTCGCCGCGTCAATGCTCATTGATCGCAATTGCTGTGCCAGATCACGGCGCTCATCGAGTGATTTTGCCATCATCTCAGTCTGCCATTCGGACGAGTGAACGAGCCGCCTGAATTGCTGGTAGTCCACATCATCGGTGCACAGAATGTCACCGTGAAGCACTAATGTGGGCTGTCCAGCAACGTCAAGTACACTTTGGTCCGGCAGTAGGGTGCCACCAACGTCACGGGCGAATTGCTCCCCCAGCATAAAGTCGCGGTTTCCCCTCGCGAAGAGGATCTCGGTGCCCGAATCAGCGAGTGCACGGAGTGCTAATCTGATGCGGTCAGCAAGCGGTGAGTCGTCATCGTCGCCCACCCATGCCTCAAAGACATCCCCAAGCATGACCAAAGAGTCGAGAGGGGTTTCGTGTTTCAGCAGCGCAGCAAATGCCGCCTCGATATCGGGGGTGTCGTCGCTCAGGTGTAAATCGCTAACAAAGAGTCGGTGCACCTAGCAGCCCTTAGTCGCCTATGACGGTCACGCTCTCAATGATAATGGGCTCAACCGGGACGTCCTGATGCCCGGCTTGATTGCCGGTTTGCACGCATCTGATCTTGTCGAGCACGTCTTCGCCGTCGGTCACCTTGCCGAATACGGCATATCCCCAGCCCTGCACATTTTCACCTGTGTGGTTCAGGAAATCGTTGTCCTGAACGTTGATGAAAAACTGCGCGGTTGCTGAGTGAGGGTCTTGTGTGCGCGCCATGGCGATCGTGCCGCGGGCGTTTTTCAGTCCGTTGTTGGCCTCATTATCGATCGGAGACTGTGTCTCTTTCTGTTCCATGTCAGCTGTGAAGCCGCCGCCCTGAATCATGAAGTTATTGATGACTCGGTGAAAAATCGTCCCGTCGTAAAAGCCGTTGGCAACATACGACAGAAAATTCTCCACCGTCTTGGGGGCATTGTCTGTGTCGAGCTCCAGAGTCACGGGGCCGACAGTAGTGGTCATCAGGATATGCGCAGCTGGCATGGGTACCTCTGGGGTCTAAATCGGGAGGCGGCATCGTACCTGAGATGGCGGGTCGTTGCGATGTCGAATTTTTGCGTTTAGTGGGAATGCTGCTATGCCAAGCCTGTTGCCCAGTTGGTATAGTACGCGCCTCAATTTTGGGGTGTACTGCCCAGGGTTCGGAATGTCCGACGAGCGTCGCAGCAACTTTTTGCGCACACAGATTTTGGCTGATCTGGAGGCGGGGCGTGTCGATGCGGTGGTCACGCGGTTCCCGCCCGAGCCGAACGGTTTCCTTCACATCGGTCATGCAAAGTCGATCACCGTGAATTTCGACTTGGCGGAGCAGTTTGGTGGTCAGTGCCACCTCCGTTTTGACGACACCAACCCTGAAAAAGAAAGCCAGGAGTTCATCGAGTCTATTCAGGAAGATGTCCGCTGGCTTGGATATCAGTGGTCAGGAGAGGTGCGCTACGCCTCCAGCTATTTCGAGCAGCTTTACCAGTGGGCGATATATCTGATTGATGAGGGCCTTGCGTATGTGTGCGACCTCTCAGCCGAGGAGGCGCGTGAATATCGGGGCACGTTGACACTACCGGGACGAGATAGTCCGTTTCGCAGGCGAAGCGTCGACGAGAACCGCGATCTGTTTGTGCGCATGCGGCAGGGTGAATTCGCCGACGGCGAGAGGGTGCTGCGGGCAAAGATCGACATGGCCTCAAGCAACATGAATCTGCGAGACCCTATTCTTTATCGCATTAGACACGCCAGTCATCATCAGACTGGATCCGAGTGGCCAATCTATCCCACATATGATTTTGCCCACGGGCAGGAAGATGCCATAGAGGGAGTTACTCACTCCATTTGTACGCTGGAGTTTGAAGATCATCGGCCGCTTTATGATTGGCTCATAGCGCACATACCCGTGCCTCATAGGCCGCGGCAAATAGAGTTCGCTCGGTTGAACGCGAGCTACACGATCACCAGCAAGCGTAAGTTGAAGCGGTTGGTTGATGAGGGTGCTGTCGAGGGTTGGGATGACCCACGCATGCCGACGATCGCTGGGCTGCGTCGAAGAGGTTATCCTGCCGCGGCAATCAGACATTTCTGTGAGGAGGTTGGTACCTCACGCTCCGATGGCACGGTCGATGTGGCGATGTTGGAAAGTGCAGTGAGGGATCACCTCAACCAGCACGCGCCTCGGGTGATGTGTGTCATGGCGCCATTGCGTCTGACTTTGACCAATCTGCCAGAACCGCTTGCTTTGACAGTGCGCAATCATCCAGCCGATCCAGAGTTTGGTAGTCGAGATTTGATGATGGGCAGCGAGCTCTATATCGATCAGGCAGACTTCCGCGAAGAGGCGAATAAGCATTTCAAGCGATTGGTGTTGGGTAAGCGCGTCAGGCTGCGCGGTGCGCTCGTGATCGAAGCGGAGAGCTGTGAAAAAGATGCTGATGGTAATGTCATTCGAGTATTGGCGCGATGCGTCACGTCAGTACCCGGCACCGATCCCGAGGATGGCGTGAAACCAAAGGGAGTTATTCAGTGGGTGTCTGCTGAGCATGGTTTGCCTGCGACGATCAGGCGCTACGACCGGCTGTTTGCCGTGCCCGAGCCAGGTCGCGAGGAAGATACCTTGGCGGCGCTGAATCCTCAGAGCCTCGAAGTGGTTGAGGCGGCTATGGTGGAGCCAGGTTTGAGTGAAGCAAGCCCGGAGCAGGTGTTTCAATTTGAACGAGAGGGCTATTTCGTAGCGGATCGCTACGATCACGCCTCGGACCGCCCCGTTTTCAATATGACTATTGGCCTGCGAGACACTTGGTCGGCATCCAATGCCTGAGCTTCGTCTTCACAACACGTTAACCGGTGCTAAAGAGGTCTTTACGCCCCGGGACCCAGAGCGCGTGACAATGTATGTGTGCGGTCCCACGGTCTACAACTATGTGCACATCGGTAATGCCCGCCCGGTTGTTGTGTTTGACTGTCTCTATCGATTGTTGTGCGCGCTTTACCCGCAAGTGGTGTATGCGCGAAACGTCACAGATATCGACGATAAGATCATCGAGACGGCGTCACAGCGCGGAACAGACATTACTGAGGTCAGCACAGAATTCACCCAAAAGTATCGGGAGGATATGGCGGCACTCAGCGCGCTGTCGCCCACCATTGAGCCCATGGCTACAGAGCATATTGATGAAATGATTGCGCTGACCGAGCAGCTCATCGCCGAAGGGCATGCGTATGAGGCCAAGGGGCATGCCTTATTTGCTGTCGAATCGATGCCTGGATATGGTGCGCTCAGCGGGCGAAAACTTGATGACATGATGGCCGGAGCGCGAGTGGAGGTGGCTGACTATAAGCGGCATCCGGGGGATTTTGTGCTCTGGAAACCCTCTGCAGATGAAGAGCCTGGTTGGGAAAGTCCTTGGGGACGGGGGCGTCCGGGCTGGCATCTCGAGTGTTCGGCGATGATTCGAGCGCATCTGGGGGAGGCCATCGATATTCATGGCGGCGGCCGAGATCTTATATTTCCTCATCATGAAAACGAGCGCGCCCAGAGCTGTTGCGCATATGGCGGTGATTTTGTTCGCTATTGGATTCACAATGCCTTTATCGACATGGATGGCGAGAAGATGTCCAAGTCGCTGGGTAATGTGCGCACGGTGCGGGAGCTTCTTGAGCTGTTCCCCGGTGAGGTCCTGCGCTTTGCTTTACTCTCGGCACACTACCGCTCGGCGCTCAACTTCTCCGAAAAGTTGTTGAGTAGTGCGCGGGGCGCGCTGGATACGTTCTATGGTGCGCTCCGGCGCCAGACTGATACCGAGGCTGCAGTATTGAATGTAGAAGAGACGCGCGTGTTCTCTGCGCTGCTGGACGATATGAATACCCCTGAGGCTATAGCGGCGTTGCATGCTGCGGCGAGTACCCTAAACAAGTCAGATGACCCTCAGGAAATCGCCAGGGCCAAGGCAGAGCTCACGGTAGGCGGCCGCCTGCTGGGGCTGCTGGACACGGATCCTGAGGCCTGGTTTACCGATTCGTTGCGGAGCGAGGGGCCCACCGCTGAAGAGATCGACTTATTGGTCGAGGCGCGGATAGCGGCGAAAGCGAACCGCGATTTCCAGCGAGCCGACCAGATTCGAGCCGACCTTGAGGCGCAGGGCGTGATGCTGGAGGATGGCCCCAACGGCACGCAGTGGCGCCGTCGAAACTAAACTTTCAGCTTAGCGCTTTCTCGCCTGATTCGACGGTCTGCTGAATCAGTGTATTGATGGTCATCGGGCCTACGCCGCCCGGCACCGGCGTGATTGCGCGAGCCCGTTCGCCGAGAGGGCCCAGCTCAATGTCACCGACTCCTCCAGGATGATATCCCGCGTCGACCACTACGGCGCCGTCTTTGATCCAGTCTGCTTGGATAAACTCGGGGCGGCCCACAGCGCCAACCACTAGATCGGCATGGCGGACGTGATTTTCGAGATCGCGAGTCCGGGAGTGACAGATGGTGACTGTGGCATTGGCTTCTAGCATCATCATCGCCATGGGCTTGCCCAAGATTGGGCTCCTGCCAATGACCACGGCGTGCAAGCCTTCCAGATTGATCTCGTAATGTGCCAGTAACCTCATAATTCCTTGCGGTGTCGCGCACCCGTAGGCAGATTCGCCCATCGCCATCCGACCGAAGCCCAGGCACGTCACGCCGTCGAC
>CALKMV010000065.1 GCA_938091485.1 uncultured Luminiphilus sp. | reverse complement strand
GGTGATCAGTCCCTGGAATGTGCCGCTGTTGCTCGCCATGATCGACAGCCTCGCGGCGCTCTCAGCGGGCTGCTCGGTATTGCTGAAGCCTTCTGAAGTCACGCCACGATTCATTGAGCCATTACAGCGCGCACTCGACGCCGTGCCCGAATTAGCGGCGGTGCTGCGCATTGTCACCGGCGGCCCTGAAACCGGAAAGGCGATGATAGAGCAGGTGGATGCTGTCTGTTTTACAGGTAGCGTGAAAACCGGTCGGCAGGTCAGCCAGCAAGCCGCAGCTTGCTTTATACCGGCGTTTCTCGAGCTGGGCGGCAAGGATCCCGCTATCGTCCTACCCGACGCTGACATTCCGCTTGCCGCCCGCGCTATTATCCGCAGCGCGATTGGCATGACGGGTCAGGCCTGTCAGTCGCTGGAGCGCATCTATTGCCATGAAAGTATTGCCGAGCCCTTCACCGAAGAGCTCCTCGCGCAGCTCAAGGTGCTGTCTTTAACTTGTACCGAAGATGGTGCTGGCGACATCGCGCCGCTGATTTTTGAGCGACAGGTAGAGACGATTCAGGCGCAGGTCGATGACGCGTTGGAGAAGGGTGCAACCTGTTTGTTGGGCGGCGAGCCCGTGCAGGCGGGGGGGATCTGGTATCCCCCGACGCTCCTCACCAACGTCAACCACGACATGCTGATCATGCAGGACGAGACGTTTGGCCCTGTGATTCCCGTTGTCATATTCGGCGATGTAGAAGAGGCCGTGGCGCTTGCTAATGATTCGACTTTTGGACTCTCTGCGGCGGTGTTCTCTACCGACGCTGATACGGCGAAGGCCGTCGCAGAGCGACTTCAGGTCGGCGCCATCAGTATCAACGATGCCTCGCTGACCGGCATCGTCAACGACGTGGAAAAAAACAGCTTTCGTTTTTCCGGCATGGGCGGGTCGCGCATGGGGCCCGCCGGGCTCACCCGCTTTCTGCGCAAGCGCGCGTTGCTCATCCAGACCGGTGAGCCGGCGCCAGTACAATTATTCTCAGACGCTGCACAAACAGAGACATAACGGAGGTAAACGCCATGACGGTGGTATGGGTCGATCTCAAACCCGGGGCGGGTGGTTGTCAGCCCATTCTCGATTTTCTGACGGAGATTTTGCCAGATACGCGCAGCTTCGATGGTTGTCAGGATCTCAAGGTGTACGTCGAGGGAGACGGTGAAGGCCTGGTGTTTATCGAGTACTGGGACAGCGCCGAGCACTATCAGCGTTACTTGAATTGGCGCACCGAGACCGGGGTGCTGGATCGTCTGGTCGAGATGCTGGCCGCGCCGCCGGTCATCCGAATTGCCGAGGACTCGGGTGTCTAGCGTGATGGAGAAACGGCGCAGACTCCCCCGCCTACTCCTGATTGCAACGCTAATGGCTTTGATAGCAGCGGGGCTGTCTAAAGTGGCTACGGCGCAAGCGATCACTGCCTGCGACTGGGAAGTGGGCCACCCGTCTGACCCGGACCGAGTTGGGCCAGGTGTGTCATCTTCTGAAGTGGATACCGAGCGCGCCATGGCGGCTTGTCGAGGCGACCTCGAGACGGATCTCGACAATCCCAGGCTGCAGTACCAGTTGGCCAGAGCGATCGTCTATCACGCAGACAGACACGGTACCCCCTACGAGGAAGGCATGGCCTATCTCGCCCAGTCGGCGGCGGCTGGTCACACCCAGGCGATGTTTGTTTTCGGGCTGATGCTGTCCCGTGAATCACGAGCCTGTGAAGCGGCACCCTGGATGCGGCGCGCAGCCGAGGCGGGACTCAAGTCAGCGCGACTGGCCTACGTTGATAACGCGGTGGGTGGTCACTGGTCAGACTGCGGCGTGGTGCTGGATGCGGATCTGATGGCAGGATTTCTCGACGCCGCCGCAGATCAGGTATCGGGGTATTACGAGAACATGTTGTTGGGCGCCCTGCGGCGGGAGTTGGCCGGCCTGGCATCACCCTGACCGGAGCCGCCTTGTGGTGAGGCAGTGCCCGCCCGGGTAGTAGCGGTGAGTGGCGTGTCGCGCGTCAGGATACGAAGCCGTAAAGCACCCCGGCAATCTTACGCAGCTGAATTTCTTCGGCGCCCTCCGTGATGCGATACCGTCGATGGTGCCGGTAGATGTGCTCGAATGGTTTGTGCCGCGAGTAGCCGATGCCGCCGTGAAATTGCATCGCGGTATCAGCGGCATCACAAACAAGCCGGTTGGCGCGGTAGTTACACATTGAGACTTTATCGGTCAGCTTTTTGGCCACGTCGACTTTGTCCATCTGATCCATCTGTGCTGCGGTTTTGTAGATCAGGAGGCGGAGCATTTCCGCTTCTGTCTGAAGCTCTACTAGCGGGAATTGTATGCCTTGGTTGGTTGAGAGAGGCTTGCCAAAAGGCGCTCTTTCCTTGGTGTAAGCAAAGGTTTCATCGAGGCAATACTGTGCGGCACCTAGAGATGAGGCGGCTTGGCGAATGCGACTCTCGTGCACGAAATGCATGGCGACTCGCAACCCCTGATCGACATTGCCCAGCACATCGCTGTCTGGCACGAACACTTCTTTCAGGGTGCAGTGAGGGTGATCGGTGGGCATGTTGAAGGTCCACAGGTACTCCCCAATCTCAAAGCCTGCCGCTTTCGTGGAGGTCACGAAACAGCCGATGCCCTTGGGGCTGCCGTCCTCGCCAGAGTGTCGCGCGAACACCAACACATGGCTGGCTTTATGCAGGCCGGTGGTCCACATTTTTTCGCCGGTTATCAACCAACCATCGACTCCGTCGCGTGTGGTGCGTTCGGCCCGCGTTTCCATCCAGGTGGCGTCGGACCCGTGCGCCGCCTCGGTCAGACCGAAGCACCAACCCATTTCTCCTTGCAGCAGGGGCTCCATCCAGCGGGATTGCTGTTCGGCCGTGCCAAAATCGCGCAGCATCATGGGCGTCATCAAATTGCCGACGATCGAGGTTTCGTTCTGCAGATCGTTATGCAACCCCAGACCCTTGCTGGCGAGGTACTCCCGGATGCGCGCCATCGCCAGATTGCTGCCATTCTGTCCGCCAAATTCTTCGGGCAGCGCATAGCGGAAGTGCCCGGCCGCATCCGCGCGTCGACGCATTTCGGTGAGCAGCGCTTCCCATTCTTCGCGGGGTAGCCCGTCTCGATCCCAATCCGTGCGCGCATGCTCGCGGCGGTGGTCAAAGAAGCGGATGTTGTCGTCCTGTGCTTCAAGAGGTTTGATCTCGCGCTCGATGAAGTCATCGAGTACGACGAGGTAATCCTCGATGGACCGGGGGATGTCGAATAAAAAAGGCTGGCTCATAGGTGCCTCAATGATCGGATTTCTGCGACAGCGTCACGTCTGGCATCGCGGTAAAGGCAATCAGTAAGAAGCAGCCTGCCGTGCGCGCTGCGGGCCACCAGGTACAAGGCGTTAGGTGCATTCAAGACTCACTCCGCCACTTTTCCTCCGCCACTTTGCGACTGGCATAGCGGGGGTTGTTGATCGCGGCGACCAGAAGTTGCCGCTGCTTGAGATACTCAAAAAAGTGGCTGTCAGCATCGATCTCTCTCGCTGCGAGCGCCCGGGACAGTCGCTGTGGCGCGGTGCCTGGCCCTGAGTCACCGGGTCGCCATTGCTGTGCGGCGGCAGCATCCAGCGCCGCCAGCTCCGGGCCCAGCTGCTGTTCCCGTTCGATAATGCCCAGCACATTCGCGGCCACGCGAGCATTAAATTGATCGCGTCCGGATAGTGCGGGCAGGGCGCTGCCCATCAGGAAGCCTTTGACGGCTCCCAGTAACTCCGAGGCGCTGACGTCAGAGCCGGTTGTTTGCTCGCTGTCCTGACTCATGCGTTTTCCCATTCTTCTATTAATAGCAGGATATCGAGTTCTGCTTCTGAGCGCCGGCGCGCCACCGCAGCGCGCTCCACATCGCCGTTACCGCTGTGCCACAGCGCGCCCATGGTCTGGCAGACC
>CALKMV010000064.1 GCA_938091485.1 uncultured Luminiphilus sp. | reverse complement strand
CCGGATGAAGGCCCCATCACCGAAGAGTGCATTGTTCGGGAATGAGCGCGGCGGTCGTTGCGATGAAAGGGCAGGCCGGATTTTCGCGCTGCGGCCTCTATCGTTACTGGCTCCGGCGGTCGTGGGACAGCACTTTGCCCCAATGCGCCTTTGTCGGACTGAATCCTTCCACAGCCAACGCAAAAACTGACGACCCCACACTAAGACGCTGCATCGATTTTGCGCAGCAATGGGGCTTTGGGTCGCTTTTCATGGTGAATCTGTTTTCACTGCGCGCCACCGACCCCCGCGAACTGCTCGGCGTAGATGACCCCATCGGGCCCCGCACCAATCTGTGGCTTCGCCGTGCTAAGCGTGAATCTCAGCTGATCATCGCCGCCTGGGGTAATGGCGGCGCATTGCACAACCGTCACAGCACAGTGGCAAAACTGCTGGGCGATATGCGCTGTTTGGGAGTGACTGCCTCAGGCATGCCCAGACACCCGCTGTACTGCCAGAAGGCCACACCACCCATCCCTTTCACTTTTGGCTTATAGGCCGTCGGGCTTCCGAACCCTCAACAACCACAACAAGACCTGCAGCAGCCAGCGATCAAATAGGGGGCGCCGACTCCAGTTGCGACCAATGTCATCCTTTTCGGTCGGGCAACTGGTTCTCGCCATGCATTTGGCTA
This sequence comes from uncultured Luminiphilus sp., assembly GCA_938091485.1. Lineage (GTDB taxonomy): Bacteria > Pseudomonadota > Gammaproteobacteria > Pseudomonadales > Halieaceae > Luminiphilus. The sequence goes on along the minus strand of CALKMV010000064.1, from coordinate 16,112 downwards.
TCCTAAACGGCCGGGGCGACGGATCGCCCCGCTCAGACCCACTGGGGGAACTTTGATTACAACAGGGAAGTTGATATGAAAAATCCTACGACGACGCACACCTCAACCAACACTGATTATCCGCTGTATCTGCACAAAGTCCCTGACCGGGATCGCGTTAGATATAGCAACCCTTGGGACTCTCTGGAGCGGGCATCTCATCGCCCAAAGCCAGATGTTCCGGTTGAGCTGTCGATTCGCATCACAGCGCGCGCACCCCACGAGCTGTCGCGCACCACACTGTGTGTCATGGACCTTTTGCTCTCCGGAGATTTGCTGCGGCTGCGGTCTGAGGAAGTTGCAGACACGCTGCATATCAGCCCGACCACGCTTCGTCGCCGGTTGCGCGCCGATGGCACCAATTACCAGAGCATCCTCGATCACATACGGCGTCATCGCTGCACCCTAATGTTGGAAAAAAGATGGCTACCCGGTAAATGTGTCGCCTGGGAACTCGGCTATGCTGAAGTCAACAGTTTCTACCGCGCCTTCCGGCGATGGACAGGGCACAACTACAGCGATCTCAAACAGCTCTATATCTAAGCCAACAAGAGAACAGCGAAGGGCTCCGCGTTGGTCAGTGTGGGCTAAGTTCTGCCTACTGTCTCTGGTCGATCGAAGTAGCCAAGCCATGAGTACACCTGGTAGCCAACCCATTCATGAATGGCCCGGGTCGATCGTGACAGCCGCTCGGCGGTGGGTAACCAGCCCGGCACAGGACCAACCAGAAGCGGTATTTGGTGATCTGTCGAGACAGCCGTCACCATAAATCCCTGCGCTGAAAACACCGCAGAGGCGCGGCGCATGTGACTGGCGCTAGTGACAAGCAGGATATGGGAGACGCCCCGGTCGCGGAGTAATGCCTCGGTATACTGGCCGTTCTCCCGGGTCGTTCGGCTTTCGGTCTCCTGCAGTAAGGCTGCCCCGGGCATACCGAGGCTGGTCAGCTTCTGCGCCATCATCACCGCTTCAGGAAGACCCCCCTCGAGTGTTGTACCTCCCGACAAGACGATCAGCGGCGCTTTCTGTGCCTTGTAGAGCGCGCCTCCACGCCACAACCGGTCGGCAGCCTGATTGAAATCGCCGCCCTGCCCAAAGCGCGACTCTCCCGCAATGCCCCCACCCAGCACGACAATGGCCTCCGCTTCAGGAAGCTCCTCATTAGCAAAAGCGGGATAGGCCGCCTCCAGCGGGCTCAATAAAGCGGTCGCGCCCCACTCCGTGGCACAAAAGTAGAGCCATCCGGTTGCCAGTAGCGTCAGCACATTCGCCCTGCCACGGGCTCCGCGCAAGCGCAGGAGCATAGCCAACAGCAGAAGCAGTAAGCTGAGAGAGAGCGGGTAGATCAGCAGTGACAGGACTTTGCTGAGCAACAACACAGGTCAATCCCCGAAAGGGTGACGGAGCAGAATCGTCTCCTCGCGGTCAGGTCCTGTAGAGATAATATCGATGGGCGCCCCCACCAACTCCTCTATGCGCCTAATGTAAGCGCGGGCGTTTTCTGGCAGTGCTTCGAGAGATTTCAGTCCCACGGTGGAGTCACTCCAACCCGGCAATGTCTCGTAGACAGGTTTCAGGTTCTCGTAATCAACCGCATCCACCGGGTTAGCCGCCGTCTCTCCTGCCTCGTTCGCGTAACCCACACAGACGGAGATTTCCTCCAATCCGTCGAGCACGTCAAGCTTTGTCAGGCACAGTCCGGAGAGCGAATTGATGTTGACTGCCGTGCGCAACGCGACGGCATCAAACCAGCCACAGCGCCTAGGGCGTCCCGTGGTGGCGCCAAACTCGTGGCCGCGTTCTGCCAGTCGCTCCCCCGTCTCGTCAAAGAGCTCGGTAGGAAAAGGGCCCGAACCCACGCGCGTGGTATAAGCCTTGGTGATGCCCAACACATAATCGAGATACAAAGGGCCAAAGCCTGAGCCCGTCGCAGTACCGCCAGCAGTAGTGTTGGAGCTCGTCACAAAGGGGTAAGTGCCGTGATCGATATCTAGCAGAGAACCCTGTGCTCCCTCAAACAACAGGCGCGCCTTCGCCTTTCGGTAGTCATGGAGGAGCGAGGTGACGTCAGTCATCATGGGCATCAATCGCTCTCCGTGCGCTAGCGCCTCATCGAGTACCGCTGATAACTCCAACGTATCGACCCTATAGTAATGCGCCAGCACATGGTTGTGATAATCCAGCACCTCTTCTAGTGCCGAGGAAAATCTTGCCGGATCACGCAGATCACCCAATCGTAGCGCCCGTCTCGCCGCCTTATCTTCATAGCAGGGGCCAATGCCACGACCCGTCGTGCCAATTTTGTTTTCGCCTCTTCGCGCCTCACGCGCCTGATCGAGCGCCACGTGGTAGGGCAGTATTAGCGGACAAGCAGCGGAGATCTTGAGCCGGTCCTGCACGGGCACACCGTTGCCCTCGAGTGTGTCGATCTCTTTCAGTAGCGCTTCGGGAGACAACACGACACCATTGCCGATCAGACACTGCACCCCTGCGCGCAACACACCCGAAGGGATCAAGTGCAAAACTGTTTTCTGCCCACCAATCACCAGCGTGTGGCCGGCATTGTGCCCTCCCTGAAAGCGCACCACGGCGTCCGCTCGCTCAGTCAGCAGGTCAACAATTTTTCCTTTGCCCTCGTCTCCCCACTGGGTGCCGAGAATCACAACGTTATGGCTCACGAGGTCTCACTCCCTTCTATCGCCCACTCGCCGTCGCTCAATATCAGGCGCTCCGCATTGGGCAAGTCCACACCAGGCGCAACATCCATGACCACGGTCCGACCCGCTGATCGCAAAGCACTCACTGCGGCTCTAAGCGCGGCATCATCCGACTGAGGTGCAATAATCGGAGCGTCCCCTGCATCACTGTGCTCCGCATCGTCGACCAGTGCCTTGAGATCAATCGCAAACCCTGTCGCCGGTCGGTCGCGGCCGAAGACGGCGCCAATGTTGTCGTAACGCCCGCCTTTCGCCACCGCTGACCCACGACCCTCCAAATAAACGGCGAAGACCAAACCTGTGTGATAGCGGAAGCCTCGCAATTCCGTCAGGTCAACATACACACCGACGCCGGGGAATGCCTCCTGCACCCGAGCCAACACTGCGTCAAGCTCATCAAGCGCCGCGATAACGAGCGGCTCGTCAGTGAAAAGCGCCCGAGCATTTTCCAGCACAGCGGAAGAGCCATGTAACGAAGCCAACTGCCCCAGTCGCTCGGCCACTTTTGCAGGCAGCGAGGCCGACAGCCGCTCGATGTCGGGGCCAGACTTTCTTTGAAGTGCGTCAAAGATCTGATTTTCGAGCTCGGGGTCGAGACCCGCATTGAAAAACAGCGCGTCATAGATACCAATGTGACCAATATCGAGCGTGAGCGGACGGCTAACGCCCGCACAAGTGAGCGTCGACAGCATGAGGGCGACAATTTCACTATCTGCCTCAATAGCGCTGCTGCCATAGAGTTCAGCACCCAGTTGAATCGGCGCCCGCCCACTAATGACAGACTGCGGGGTACTTTGGAGCGTCGAACCGGCATAGCAGAGCCGCGTCACACCTTCCTCAGCGAGACTATGCGCATCCATTCTCGCTGTCTGAGGCGTAATATCCGCTCTAACGCCTAGCATTCTGCCGCTCATCTGATCGGTAAACTTGCAGGTCACCACGTCCAGGTCGGCACCCAGACCTACCAGCAGCGAGTCGGTGAATTCGACTAAAGGCGGGATGACATAGCGATAGCCCCACGTCGCACATTGGTCCAGCAAGCGACGTCGGAGGGCTTCCAGCTGACTCGCTCGCTCGGGCAACAGCTCGTCTATACCCTCTGGCAACAGCCAGCGATTTTCAGTGCTCATCGTGTTAGTCCGTCAGGATGTTGTGCTGCAGAAAACGCTCGCGAAGAGAATAGCACAGGGCAACGGCAGGGAGACCGGGCGCGCGGAGCGCGCCCAACTATTTACGATCGGCTCACTTGCCGGACTTGGGATTACGAAGGTACTGGAAGAACTGACTGTCGGGCTGCAACAACATCACGTCATTGCCCGCATTAAATGTCTCGCGGTAGGCCTGCAAACTGCGGGTGAAAGAGTAGAACTCCGGATCCTGACTAAAAGCTTCGGCGTAAATGCGAGTTGCTTCCGCGTCACCGTTACCGCGAATGATTTCTGCATCTCGGAAAGCGTTGGCTTCAATGACCGTCACTTCGCGATCAGCCGCCGCGCGAATACCTTCAGCCAGCTCCTTACCCTCTGAGCGCAGCTCCCGGGCTTCTTTTTCCCGCTCAGCGTTCATCCGGCGATAGACTGACTCCGATACATCTGGAGGCAAGTCAATCTTCTTAACCCGCACGTCAATCACTTCCACGCCCAGCTCTTCGTTTGCCAGCTCGTTGAGCTGAGAGGTGATGGCCTGCATCAATTCGTCGCGTTGCCCTGAAACCACCTCTTGCACCGTGCGTACGGCAACCTGATTCCTCAGACCGTCGTTGATTCGCTGAGCCAACAGACCCGCAGCGCGATTCTCCTCACCATTGGTGGCGGTGTAGTACTTGGCGGTATCTGTCACGCGGAACTTGGCATAGGAGTCCACGATCAGCGCCTTCTTCTCCTGTGTGAAAAAGCGCTCGGGGTTGCTGTCCACCGTCAGGATCCGGCCGTCGAACTTGCGGACATTGTTCACAAACGGAACCTTTATGTGTATGCCCGGCCGGAGGTCAGGGTCGACCACCTCACCAAACTTCAACAATACGCCGCGCTGAGTTTCACGAATGACATAAAGACTATTTGACAGCACCACCAGCAAGATGGCGATCACGATGCCTATAAGGGTTTGTCTGGTCATGATCAGCGCCCTCCCCGTCTTGCGGCAGCATCCATGTCACGCCGCAACTGTTCAGTGACTTGGTCAACAATTTCGCGCATGTCGCGGTCACCGACCGCCGCGCGCGCGCCGGTGCCGGTGCCGCGGGGCTGCCCTGCATTAGGCACCATTTTATCCAGCGGCAGGTAGAGCACATTGTTACCGCCATCAACGTCGACCATCACCTTGTTGGTATTGCTGAACACCGTCTGAACCGCGTCAATGTAAAGACGCTCTCGTGTCACCTCAGGCGCTCTTCGATACTCGGCCAGCAATTGTTCAAATCGCTGAGCCTCACCATCGGCCCGCGCAATCACCTGGTCTCGGTAGGCATTCGACTCTTCCATCATGCGCTGAGCGCGACCTCGCGCCTCAGGCACGATGCCATTGGCGTAGGACTGAGCCTCATTCTTTACCCGCTCTTCGTCCTCTCGAGCTTTGATCACATCGTCAAAGGCCCCCTGCACCTGAGCTGGCGGTTTCGACTCGTCGATATTAATTGTGGAGACACGAATGCCGGTGGCGTAGTCGTCAAGGTACTGCTGCAGACGCTCGCGCACGTCGAAAGCTATCGCCGCACGACCCTCGGTCAGCGCCAAATCCATCGTCGTGCCACCCACCACATGCCGCAATGCACTCTGAGTCGCATGTTGCAGTGACACTTCAGGGTCGCGCACCTGCAGGACAAAGTCCTGGGGGTTGTCGATCACATACTGCACCGACATGCTGACCTCGACGATGTTCTCGTCCTGAGTCAACATCACCTCACGCAAGCCCGATGCTCGCACTTTCGTGGTGTTCACCGTAATGACTTCATCAATGAGAGGCGGATTCCACTGCAGACCTGGCGTCAGCGTGGAGTGGTATTTACCAAAGCGCAGCACAACAGCACGCTCCTGCTCATCCAGCTGGTAAAAACCCATCAAGCCCCAGACCAACAGGATGCCGCAGAATACAACGCCCAGAAGCCCCCCGGACATACCCCCTTTCGCAGGGCCGCTTCCACCACGACCACCGCCAAACATGCCAGCAATACGCTGTTGAAGCTTTTTGAAAGCCTCGTCGAGATCAGGCGGGCCTTGGTTGCCTCCGCCCCAAGGGTCGCGAGGGCCTTTATTACCGCCGCCGGGCTCATTCCATGACATCAGTCGCTTCCTCATCACTAGGTCGGGTAGTCTAACAAACTCGGGGCGCTATTCGTGGCTTTGTTAACAATGGCAGCGGGGATTCCTACCGCGCCATCGTTCTTCCTTCGGTTCCAGTGCTGCTCACTCCTCTTTTGCCGGACATTGCATGGCTGGCTGATCACGAGGAAGGTAACCCGGGTCCGGTCTAACCCCGCTTACACATTAAGCCGGCGCCAATCTGCCAACGGTAAACGCACGTGGAGCCGGCTACTGCCGTCAGCTTCCCACTGTTCCGTGCAGACCGCACCCATTTCATAGAGTGTGGCGCGTAACCGCGCGCTTTTAGGCGCTAGGATGATCTCTTCGTCGAATAGTGGCACGGCAAGACGCTCGCGAATGGCGTCAAAGAGCAACTTCACACCCTCACCTGTCACGGCAGACAAATAGACCGCCGTGGGGGTACCCATCTCATCACGCACAATGCGCGCTGGCTGCTCCAGCAAGTCCAACTTATTAAAGACGACCAACTGGGGTAATGAGTCTGCCTCAATCTCACCCAGCACCGTCTCAACGTCGGCCATCAGCTCATCACGATTGGTCGCGGAAACGTCGACGACGTGGAGCAACAAGCTGGCGTTGGCGGTTTCCTCCAGCGTCGCTTTAAAGGCCTCCACTAGTGTCGTAGGGAGATCCGAGATAAAGCCCACGGTATCGGCAAAGAGCACCGAACCAAGATGCTCTATGTCGACTCTGGCCAGCGTGGGATCCAGCGTGGCGAAAAGCTTATCAGCTGCATACACCTCGGAGGTGGTCACACGATTGAACAGCGTGGACTTCCCGGCGTTGGTATAACCCACGAGAGACAGCACGGGTAGCTCGGCCCGTCGTCTGGCACGGCGGCTCTGTTCGCGCTGATTACGAACCCGCCCCAATCGCGACTGTATTGATTTGATGCGCGTTCGCAGCAGGCGACGGTCGGTTTCCAGCTGGGTTTCACCGGGACCCCGGAGTCCAATACCGCCTTTCTGGCGCTCGAGGTGAGTCCACCCTCGTATCAGCCGCGTGCTCATATGGGTGAGCTGAGCCAGCTCTACCTGAAGTTTTCCCTCATGGGTGCGCGCGCGCTGAGCGAAGATGTCGAGAATCAAACCCGTGCGTGCGAGTACTCTACAGCACAGAACCTGCTCGAGGTTCCGCTCCTGACTCGGACTGAGTGCGTGGTTAAAGATCACAAGATCTGCCTCGAACGTTTTGCAGGCCTGAGCGATTTCCTCGAGCTTACCCTCGCCTACGAATGTTCGGGCATGGGGTGCAGTGCGCGACCCTGTGATCGTTGCCACCGGATCCCCTCCGGCAGAACCCACCAGTTCCTCGAACTCCAGAAGACTGAGAGCGCGCTCCGCGCCTGCCAATTGCAATTGCACGAGTACAGCGCGCTCTCCGCCCTGATGACGCTCAAAGAACATGGAGTATCAAACGCACTCCAAGCGGAGCGCCCAATTGTCAGTCTTCAGCAGGCGTCTCACCATCCGCGGCAGGTAGACGCACGTTACGCGCCGGTACAACGGTGGAAATAGCGTGCTTGTAGACCATCTGCGACACAGTATTTTTCAACAACACAACAAACTGATCGAAGGATTCGATCTGACCTTGAAGCTTGATGCCATTCACGAGGTAGATCGAGACGGGAATCCTTTCCTTGCGCAGGGCGTTGAGGTAAGGGTCTTGTAGCGTATGCCCTTTTGACATGGTTACTCCTTAGTATCACTGTCAAAATACGGCGCTCTTCACGAAAAGCGCATTACGGCCGCCAATTCATAAGCGACAAAAACTCCACGATGGTGGAGTGGCTGTATGTTACTACGATTTCCGCATCACCTAAAAGTTCCGCATCACCTCCTGGATCCGGGCATGCCACACTCCAACTACTGAGCCGGAACGCTCGTGATTACTGAGGTCACGGGGTGCTGCAACCGAGTCAGCACGCGGCAGAATACACCCTTCCGCATCCGTCCAAATCCAAGCCAAATCAGGCCAGCCGCGCAGCCAGGTCAGCTGCCGCTTCGCCAGCTGTCGCGTCGCAAACAGCGCCTTTTCTCGGCACTCATCGAGGCCACTTTTACCGTCTAGGTAAGCCCACACCTGCCGATACCCCACCGCTCGGATAGCGGGCAGGTCGCTATGCAGGCTCTCCTGCTCATAGAGACGCGTGACCTCTGCCACTAATCCCTGCTCAAACATTGCGTCCAGTCTACTGACGATTCGCGCATGCAGTGAGGCGCGATCCTCGGGGCACAGTGAAATACACTCATAGTCGTCTGATGCGGAGTCGAGGCTGCCCTGCTGCCAGTCGCTGAGTGGTGTGCCGGTACCGCGGTACACCTCAAGCGCGCGGCATATCCGCTGACTGTGATTGGGATGTAGCCGACCGGCAGTCTCGGGATCGACCTCGTTGAGTTGCTGGTGCAAAGCCGGCCAACCAGATCGCTGCGCCTCGGCCTCAATGTCAGCGCGTATAGCTGAGTCAATAGCGGGGATCTCGTCGAACCCCTGAATCAGTGCTCGGAAGTACAGCATGCTCCCGCCCACCAGAATAGGGCGCCTACCCCGCGCCCTAATCTCGTCGATGCATTGCTTGGCGTCTCTGGCGAAATCCGCTGCGGTGTAGGGGTCGTCGGGATCTCGAATATGAATCAGATGATGCGGGTAATCGGGTTTCGCGGCCCCAATCGACAGCCCCCGGTACACCAGGGCCGAGTCCACGCTGATCAGTTCGGCGTCAAAGCGCTCAGCCAATTGCTCGGCGAGTGCGGTTTTGCCCGAGGCCGTGGGTCCCATAAGAGCCAGCACACGCTCGCCCATACTCAGCGACCGCGCAAAAACAGCTTGTCGAGATCAGTCATACCCAGCTGAACCCAGGTGGGCCGCCCGTGATTGCACTGACCCGATCGTTCAGTCTGCTCCATATCGCGCAACAGGGCATTCATCTCGGGCAATGTCAGCCGACGATTCGCGCGCACAGATCCGTGGCAGGCCATGGTGGACAACAACTCGTCCAGCGAGCTGGCGATACGGTCACTGGTGCCGAATTCCAAAAGATCCGACAACACATCGCGCACCAGTGCTTCGGCGTCCGCCTCTATGAGCGGTGCAGGAAGCTCTCGACATACCACCGCTTCCTCTCCAACCGCCTCAACCAGAACACCCAGTGACGCTAGTTCCTCTGCCTGCTCCGCTGCTATCGCCGCCTCCCGGCTAGAGACCGCCAGAGTCAGCGGTACCAAAAGCGGCTGGCGCGTGATACCGGTGCTTTCTCTTGCCTGCTTGAGTCGCTCGTAGGTGATCCGCTCGTGAGCGGCATGCATGTCTACCAGCACTAGTCCGTGCTGGTTCTCTGCGAGAATGTAAACACCGTGAAGTTGCGCCACGGCAAAACCGAGCGGCGGAATCTCGCCACTCTGCTCAGAGAACTCTGGTTGGGGTGCACCGCTGGTTCTGTGTAGCAGCGATAGCCCCTGTCCATAGTTGGTGACGTTGGAGGACCTCTGATCAAAGGCTGTACCGTCTCCCCCGTATAGGGTTTGCGCCGGCGCTGTGCCTGTCGACATCAGTGAAGGTGTGCCCCCCGGAGATAAACCCATCGCGGCCTGCGAGGCATAGGACTCAGGCGCGTCGTCAGGCACGACTGCAGAGGACTGTCCGGGACGTACGTCACCCAGCGCGCGCGACAGCGTGCCAAACAGAAAATCGTGGACGCCGCGGCTGTCGCGAAAACGCACCTCATGCTTAGTGGGGTGAACGTTGACATCGACCCCCGACGGATCCAGTTCGAGGAACAAAACGAACGCGGGATGGCGTCCGTGGAACAGCACATCGCGGTAGGCCTGCCGGATGGCATGCGACACCAGCTTGTCACGAATCACCCGGCCGTTGACAAAGAAGTACTGAAGATCAGCCTGGCTCCGCGAGAACGTGGGCTCCGCCACCCAGCCCCACAGCTTCAGCGAGCCCGCCTCACGCGCAACCGATACACTCCTCTCGGCAAACTCCTTGCCACAAATCGTGGCAATCCTGCGGTCGCGCTCGCTGTCTGCTATCGCCGCACCGAGCTGCACCGTCTGCTTGCCGTTGTGCCGCAACGTGAATGCCACATCGGGCCGCGAGAGAGCCTGACGTTTGATCACCTCATGAATATGCCCAAACTCGGTTTTCTCGGTGCGCAGAAACTTGCGCCGAGCGGGGGTGTTGTAAAACAGATCGCGCACTTCGAGCGTGGTGCCTCTGGGGTGAGGTGCCGGGCGAACCGCCACCGACATCTCCCTTCCCTCGCAAAGCGCTTGCCGACCCCGGGAGGAGGCCTGGTCGGTATTGGAGGTTAATAGCAGGCGCGAAACCGATGCAATCGAGGCCAGCGCTTCACCGCGGAAGCCGAGCGACGCCACCGCTTCCAAGTCCTCGATGCTGTCTATCTTGCTCGTTGCATGACGCGCCAGAGACAGCTCTAGGTCGCCCTCGCCCATGCCAACCCCATCATCGCGGATACGGAGCAGCCGCGTACCGCCCGCCTCCACATCGATATCGATGCGAGTCGCACCGGCATCCAGACTATTCTCCACGGCCTCTTTGACTACCGACGCGGGCCGCTCAACCACTTCCCCCGCAGCGATCTGGTTGGCAAGCCGAGGCTCCAAGATACGAATCACTGTCATCCCTCCGGAATCACCAGCGTCTGGCCAACAAAGATCACATCGCGACTGAGGCCGTTATTGGTTTTGATCGAGGCAACGCTCACGCCGTAGCGCTGGGCAATCTCCGACAGCGTGTCACCTGCAGCTATGGTCACTTCCTTTCCCCCTTGCTCACGCTGCCAGGCCAGCAGCGTACCCGGTGGGGGCTGCCGCGCGAACCAACTCTGAATGCCTCGCCGAATCGCTCGCGCCATCTTGTCCTGGTATGCGGGCGTGGCAAGTCTCTGCGCCTCGCCGGGATTGGAAATAAAGCCCGTTTCGATGAGTAACGATGGCACATCAGGCGACTTGAGTACCGCAAAGCCCGCTTGCTCAACCCTTTTTTTGTGCAGACGGGCCACCCCGTCGATCTGCTCAAGAATCAGTGCGCCCAAGTTAAGACTGGTGTCCAGAGTACCCGTCATAGACAGATCCGCGAGCACACCTGCCAGCATCGGGTCCATATCCGCCAGCTCTACCCCCCCAACCAAATCAGCCGCATTTTCTGTATCGGCAAGATATTGGGCGGTAGTGGAGGTCGCACCGCGCATGGAAAGCGCATACACCGACGCACCGTGAGCTGATTTTTCTCGGAACGCATCAGCGTGAATTGACACAAATAGATCGGCCTCGAGCTGGCGCGCTTGATCACGGCGGTTCTTGAGGCTCACGTAGTAGTCGCCGTTACGAACCAGTACCGGCTTGAAACCCGGTACCTCTGCCAGCTGGCTCTCGAGGCGTCGCGCAATCTGGAGCACCACGGTTTTCTCTCTTAAACCGCCGGGACCGGATGCGCCAGGATCCTCGCCGCCATGACCGGGATCGATGGCAATCACAATATCGCGACGGCCATCGAGTGACTCCACCGACAGCACAGGCTCAGGCGCCACTGACACCGTCTCATCGAATAGATCGATCACAACCCGATGGCCGGTGGTGTCATTCGGCGGCAACAGAAACACCGAGGTACGGACCGAGGCGCTGAGATCAAAAACCAGGCGCAAGTCTGTACCCTTTCGAATACCCGAGCGCACCCCGCTGATCGGCGTTCCCTCCAATGGTAGCGATGCCAGGCTCGCACTCAGCTGGCTGCGCGACAAATCGACCACGAACCGCTCAGGATTCTCGAGTGACAGCGTGCTGAAATCTGCAGATTCAGAGAGATCAAGCACCACCCGGGTGTGATCGGGTGCCCGCCAGAGTCGCACTGCATTGACGTCGGCAGCATGGGCGGCAGGGACCACCGCCAGCACCACCGCGGTCGCCGCGAGGGCACCCAACAAAGTCCGGCCTGCTCGCAGGAGCATCGCTGCGCGGATCACGGCAATGTCACATCTCATTGTCACGTGCATATCAATCTGACAGCGCCTCGAGGAGTTCGGGGCTGCAGGCGCGAACCATCGCCTTGCGTCCAGACCCATCGGGGGTCAGCGTAATGTCGAGAGTGGCCGGTGGCAGCTGCGCCTCAGCGCGCTCGGGCCACTCGATTAGCAGAATGCCCTGCACCGACAGATAGTCGCCCAGCCCCAGATAGGCCAATTCCTGAGTATCTCCCAGCCGGTATAGGTCGAGGTGAAATACCGGACCGCCGGGCACGGTTTCATAAGGTTCCACCAACGTGTAGGTCGGGCTCTTTACCGACCCATCATGACCGCGGCCATGCAAAAATCCGCGACTAAAAGTGGTCTTGCCGGCACCCAGATCACCGCGAAGAAAAATAACTTGCGGCACCTGCGCCGCGCTTGCGACTCGCCCACCCAGTGCCAGCGTCGCCGACTCATCAGCTAGAGCAAATTCACGGAGATGGGACAAGGCCTGTGTCATGGAACAAGTGTAACGCGCCCGGTCCAGCATCTGTCACAATCTCGCCATGACAGACCCCACCCCGAGCACGGGCAACTCATCAAGCCTCACTGATCTGGCCACCCTTGAGACGATCCGTCGGTGGGGTCAGGAGTTGGGTTTTCAGGCGTTGGGTTTTACGGGGATTGATCTCGCCCAGCACAAAGACTATCTCGCCAAGTGGCTCGAGGCCGGCTATCACGGCGAAATGGAGTGGATGGCAAGCCACGGCAGCAGGCGCACCCACCCAGAGGACCTAGTGCCCGGCACCAGCACCGTGATCACCGCGCGGATGGACTATCTACCCGCCGGGGAAGACCCGGAGGCCATTCTGGCCTCCTCTGAAAAAGCTTACATCTCTCGCTACGCACTCGGTCGGGATTACCACAAACTGATGCGCGGGCGCCTCGCCAAGCTCGCCAAACGGATCGAGGTTGAACTGGGCGGCGGCCAGTATCGCGCCTTTGTCGACAGCGCTCCCGTATTGGAACGCGCACTGGCTGAAAACGCAGGGCTTGGCTGGATCGGCAAAAACACCATGCTGATCAACGACAAGGCCGGCTCCTGGTTTTTTCTCGGCGAGATCTACACCGACGTGCCATTGCCTGCCGACCCACCGCAACAGACCGAGCACTGTGGAAGCTGCCACGCCTGTCTCGATATCTGCCCAACCAACGCTTTCATAGCCCCTTGGGTGTTGGATGCCAGAAAGTGCATCTCCTACCTCACCATCGAATTCGACGGTGTGATCCCCGAGTCACTTCGCCCGGCTATGGGCAACCGGATCTATGGCTGTGATGACTGTCAGCTAGTGTGTCCCTGGAACAAGTTTGCGCAAGCCACCAGCGAGCCGGACTTCGCGCCGCGCCACGATCTTGATGCCATAGATCTCACGGAATGTTTTCGCTGGGATGAGTCGACTTTCCTGTCGCGGACCGAAGGGTCGGCCATTCGACGTATTGGCTTCCAACAGTGGCGGCGCAACGTTGCCATCGCGCTTGGCAATGCGGAGACCAGCGAGGCCATCATCACAGCTCTGCAATCCGCCCTGGACGATCCGTCAGAAGTCGTACGTGAGCATGTGCGCTGGGCATTGGCCCAGCACAACAAGAAAGATTAGTCACTCCACCCGCAAAAAATGCGTGCGATAGTGGCGCAGTTCCTCAATCGACTCCCGGATATCCTCCAGCGCCTGATGCGCACCCTGCTTAGGCGCTTCAGGCAGGTCTGGGCGCCAGCGCTGCATCAATATTTTCAATGTGCTGACGTCCAGATTCCGATAGTGGAAAAACGTTTCCAACTCCGGCATGTGACGAGCCATAAAGCGGCGATCCTGACAAATGGAGTTGCCGCACATGGGCGACTTCCCCTCAGGCACCCATTGGCGCAGGAAATTGAGAGTGGCGTCTGTCGCTGACTGCTCGGTGACAGTGCTACTTCGAACCCGCTCGACAAGTCCCGATCGGGTGTGGGTCCGCGTGTTCCACTCATCCATCGCCTCGAGCTCTGCGGGCTGCTGATGAATGGCGATGACTGGACCCTCAGCGAGTACAGCCAGATCAGAGTCCGTCACAATGGTGGCGATCTCGATGACCCGGTGCGCCTCTGGCACCAAACCTGTCATCTCCATGTCGACCCATATCAGGTTGTGGTCACTGATCGCCATCTTTGCGCTCCTATTGCCCTCTGTCGCTCACTCACCATCCTCTCGCTGAGCTCGCCTGATTCGCTGGCATCACGGTCGGCGGGTGCACCATCTCACCTCGGGTGGCATACACTAGCACGATGTCGAAACGTCGCCTTACTGAGCAACAAACACGCCGTATCCAGGCGCAACGATCTGCCTCCAGCCAAGATGCCTCGGAACTGGGACAGCCCGGTGTCGTCATTGCGCGTTACGGCAAGCAGGCATTGATCGAGCCGCCGTCGGGCGACCGCTTGCTGTGTCACCTCCGGGCACATCTCGAATCTCCCGTGGCTGGGGACAATATAGTGTGGCTGCCGACCGAGGAGGCCGGCGTGCTCGACGCCTTGGTAACGCGACATAATGTGCTGGAGCGTCCGGACTCGCAGGGGCGGCTTCGGCCAGTCGCTGCCAATATTGACCTGATGCTGATCGTTTTTGCACCAGAGCCCGCACCACAAGCCAGCCTCATTGACCGATATTTGATCGCAGCCGAGAACATGGGAGTAGAGGCTGCGCTGGTCCTCAATAAGGCCGATCTGCTTGAACCTGACCATACCCTGATACACCAACTGGCAAGGTATGCTGCCTTGGGGTACCGCACTCTGGTGACACACCAGAACTTACCGGATGCCCGTGATCTGACGGAGCTGATTGGGTCGGACACACTAGTACTGGTAGGGCAGTCAGGCGTTGGGAAATCTTCGCTCATCAAAAGATTGCTGCCCGAAGCCTCGATTCGCGTTGGCGCGCTATCTGAACTGGCGGACAAGGGCCGCCACACGACGACCACGGCGGAGCTTTTTCATTTACCCGGAGGCGGACGCCTGATCGATTCTCCCGGTGTCCGCGACTTTGGCCTGACCCACGTGTCGCAGGAAACGGTGGCAAATGGCTTCAGGGAGTTCTGGCCCTTCCTTGGCGGTTGCCGCTTCCGCGACTGCCGCCATCAAAGCGAGCCCGGTTGTGCTCTGGCAGCGGCTGTCGAGAGTGGCGACGTCAGCTTGGAGCGCTTCGAAAGTTTCCAGCAGATCGCCAACAGCCTCAGAGAGGGTGCCTAACGGGCCTCCCGCAACATCTAGTTGGCCAGCGCGGCACGGACCTTAACGGCATCGCCCGCCTCGTCAGACCACTGCAGATTCGACGCCTCTGTCACCAGCACCACGGTCGAACCGAGAAAGAAGCGCCCCAGTTCCTGCCCGGCTTCCAGCAGCGGCGCCTCATCAGCAGCCCACACCTGCTCGCGAACCTCGCCCATACCAGGCTGCTCGCGGCCACCCCACACGGTGGCAATGCCCGCGACAATCATGGCGCCTACCAGCACCACAGCAACACCGCCGCGGTCAGTCTCAAAAAAACAGACCAGCCGCTCGTTGCGCGCGAGCAATCCGTCCACCCGATCCACGGTCGCCGTATTCACTGAAAAAAGATCGCCGGGCACATACCGGGTCCTGACCAGATGTCCGCGGATCGGCATATGAACCCGGTGGTAGTCGCGGGGCGAGAGATAGGTGGTGGCGAAAGACCCGTTTGCATAACGGTCAGCCTCTTCCTCCGTGCCAGCCAGCAACGCCTTGACGGTGTAGCTTCTGCCCTTGGCCTGCAGCAACTCAGATGCCGAAATGTCGCCGCGCTGGCTGAGCACCCCGTCGGCCGGGTGGCACCACTCGCTGCTGGCGAGCGGCCTCATACCCTCGCGCAATGACCGTGTAAAGAACGCATTAAAATGTGGGAAATCGTCGCCCGAGGAACAGGTCGCCTCGGTCAGATCAATGCCGTACCGCGACATAAAAGTGCGAATCAGCAGGTTCTTGAGCCACACCGGGTTCTCCAGCTGGGCCAG
>CALKMV010000063.1 GCA_938091485.1 uncultured Luminiphilus sp. | reverse complement strand
CCACCATTCAAGGCTCGGTAGTGACCTATACGCTTGCTGATAATGGACCGCTGGATCAGGATCTCGAGTCGGGCAAGATGGATGACCCGGTGACCGTGGCGGTGCCCTACGTTCCCCCTTCTGTGCCAGCACCCGCGCCTGCCCCAGTGCCTACGTTGCCGCTGTTCGGCCTAGGCATCCTCGTCAGTCTCTTGGGACTCTTTGGCTTGCGCAAGCTACGGCAGTAACACTTCTGCTCAACCGAAGAAGCCCAGCCAAGTGTTGGGCTTCTTTGTTTGTGATTTAAGGCAGGTCCACTTTTACTCTAGCTCTCATATATTGGTGCGGAAGGCGGGACTTGAACCCGCACAGCCATAGGCCACTACCCCCTCAAGATAGCGTGTCTACCAATTCCACCACTTCCGCTTGTTAACCACTTACTGGCCATCGCCGACAGGAGGAGCATCGTCGAGGGGAACATCACCTTCGGACTCAAAATCAATCAACGGCACATCACTATCAGCAGTTGCCGTGTCATCGAGCTCATAAAGCGGCACGTCAAACCCAAGGTCGTCCTCACTCGCGGTGCGATTGTCCGCAATCACAGCGAGACCAAAACTGCTGACAAAGAAAATCGCTGATAACCAAGCTGTCATCTTCGTCAGCGCATTGCCGCTGCCTGAACTGCCAAACAAAGTCTGTGAAGCACCTGCCCCGAAAGATGCGCCGATGTCAGCGCCTTTACCCCGCTGCAGCAAAATCAGCGCGATGAGGGCCACCGCGACCAGCAGATGTACCATCAGCGTTATCTGTTCCATTGCTCTTCTCAGGTTTGCGCCAGCACACGGCTGGCTCTTTAGGGCGCGAGATGATACCGGTCAGTCCCCAGCGTCGCAACTGAACTAATGCGAATGTCTGATCGCATCGGCGATACCTTCCGCCAGCCGGTGATTTTCTGCTGCGTCTGCGCCTTCAATCATGACTCTAACAAGCGGCTCGGTCCCAGAAGGCCGGAGGACCAAACGACCTCGGCCTGACAGCACATTCTCCACCTTCTTGCTCTCCGCGACCGCAGCCTCGCAGTCTTCCAGCACAAAACCCTCGGAAACGGGGACGTTAATCAACGTCTGGGGTAATTTCTGGAGTGCACTTTTCAGCGCCAAAAGACCTTCATCAGCGGCAGCCATAGCCGCCACAACCTGCAGTGCGGCTATGATCCCGTCGCCGGTGGTAGTGAGATCACCACAGATAATATGCCCGGAAGCTTCTCCACCCAGAGACCAGCCGCGCTCTGCCATGAGCTCAAGCACGTACCGATCCCCTACCTTCGCCCGGATTAGTTCGATACCTTTTTCTGCCAGCGCGTGCTCGAGGCCCAGGTTGGACATTAGGGTGCCCACCACGCCCTCAGGCGCCCGCCCTCTCTGACGGCGGTCATTTGCAATGACGTAGAGAAGCTCATCTCCATCCACCACACTGCCGTCGGCGGCGACACATTGCACTCGATCACCGTCACCATCAAAAGCGATACCCAAGTCAGCCTGTTCGTTTAACACACGTGCCTGCAGGGAGGCAGGAGACGTGGAGCCTACGTCGCGGTTGATGTTGTAACCATCAGGTTCGGCGCCCATCACCACCAAGGTTGCCCCCAGTTCAGAGAAGACCTGAGGTGCCACCTGATATGTCGCACCGTGGGCGCAGTCCAATACCAGTCTCATTCCCCGCAGACTCAGCTGGTCAGGGAACGTGCTTTTACAGAACTCCACATACCTGCCCGGCGCATCCGCCATCCGGGACGCCTTTCCCAGCTGAGCCGATGGCACAGTTTCCATGGGCTCTGACAGCATGCGCTCGATCTCCAATTCAAGAACGTCTGACAGCTTGCTGCCCTCTGCGTCAAAGAATTTGATGCCGTTATCTGTGTAAGCGTTGTGCGAGGCGCTGATGACAATCCCGGCCGACGCTTTTTGACTGCGGGTCAGCATTGCCACAGCGGGCGTGGGCATGGGTCCCAGCAACGTGACGCGAGCCCCGGCCGCCACCAGCCCGGCTTCAAGCGCCGACTCAAACATGTAGCCAGACACTCGGGTGTCCTTGCCGATCAGCACGTGGGTTTGACGGTCGGACGAGGCAAACACTTTGCCGGCCGCCCACCCCAGCTTGAGCATAAAGTCGGCCGTGACAGGGTATTTACCCACTTCACCGCGAATGCCATCAGTACCAAAAAACTGTCTGCTCATGATCGTTGGCTCTGACTAAGCGTTTGCCACATCGATAACGCATCGAAGGTAGCGGCAACATCGTGAACTCGTACTATACGCGCCCCGCGCTCCACTGCCATCAGAGCCAATGCCACGCTGGCATAGGTCCGCTGGTCCGGTGATCGATCGAGTACACTGCTGATCATGGATTTGCGGGACAGCCCCACTAATACTGGCTGCTCCTTGCTACACACCTCCCCAAGCCGGGCGAGCAGTTCAAAGTTTTGCTGGGCAGTTTTGCCAAAGCCGAAGCCGGGGTCAATGATCACCCGGTCAGGATCGATGCCAAAAGCGGTCACTTCAGCCAAGCGCTGACTCAAGAATTCAGACACGTCATGCACCACGTCAGTGTATGTCGGTGCTGCCTGCATCGTGTCCGGCTCACCCTGCATATGCATGACGCAGAGCGCTAAACCTGTTTCCGCCGCTACCTGCAACGCATCCGGGCGTTTGAACCCGCGCACGTCATTGAGAAGGCCTGCACCGCAACGTGCGGCCTCACGCATCACACTGGGCGTGCTGGTATCCACCGAGATGATCGTGTCACAGTGCTGGGCGAGCGCTTCCACGGCGGTGACGACCCGGTCCAACTCCTCTGTCTCGCTGACTGCAAGTGCACCCGGACGGGTCGATTCGCCGCCTACATCCAGAATGTCAGCGCCCTCGGCCAACATTTGCTCGGCACGATCTAACAGCGCGTCAGTGTTGACACGCCCATCACGGTAGAACTGTCCGCCATCGGAAAAGGAGTCTGGGGTAACGTTGAGAACACCCATGATGCGCGGACAGCTAAGGTCTAGCTTGCGCGCACCACAGGAGATGGCGTTAACCATTTCGCTAGAACACCGTGTTAGCGGTGAATCGTGGTGACCGGCTCAGTGCTCGGTCGCGGCACCGCCAATCGGGTTGCCGGCTGACTCGGCCTCTCCTTCATCGGTAGGCGTGCCCCTATCGTCGCCAGACCAGTCAGACGGTGGCCGTGGAGGCTTACCCTCCATAATGTCGTTGATCTGCTCAGAGTCGATGGTCTCGAACTGCATCAATGCATCAGCCATCACATCGAGCTTGTCGCGATTGTCCTCAAGCAATTGATGCGCCTTGTCATAACACTCATCGATGATATTCCGTATCTCTCGCTCTATCGCCAGCGCCGTCTCATCCGACATCGCTTTGGTGGGCTGGGCTGCGCTGCGGCCCAGAAAAACTTCTTCACCGCCCTCGTCGTACATCAGTGGCCCCATGCTCTCCGACAAGCCCCACTTGGTCACCATATTCCGCGCCACCTCAGTCGCACGTTGGATATCATTTGATGCACCCGTAGTGATGCCGTCCTTTCCGAGCGTCATTTCTTCAGCGACGCGGCCGCCGAAGAGGCTGGTGATCTGCGAGATGATGTGCCGCCGACTGTGGCTGTAGCGATCTTCCTCGGGCAGGAACATGGTCACGCCCAATGCACGACCACGAGGAATAATCGACACTTTGTACACTGGATCATGCTCAGGCATCAGACGGCCAACAATCGCATGCCCCGCCTCGTGGTAGGCCGTGTTGCGCTTTTCAGCCTCGGACATCACCATCGACCGGCGCTCAGCACCCATCATGATCTTGTCCTTGGCCAACTCGAATTGATTCATGCCAACCAAACGCAGGCCGCCTCGGGCC
>CALKMV010000062.1 GCA_938091485.1 uncultured Luminiphilus sp. | reverse complement strand
ATTGACGCCATCCCGGCGGATTGTGTTGCGCCCGCCCAGCAGCGGGATTTACCCCGTCAGCCCGCGTGTCCTGCGATCTCACCGGCCGAGGAGCGATGGGGAATGGAACTCGTGTGGCAGTTTTTCAGTCAGCACTCCCGGCCACCAACGCTTGCCAGTACCCGCTAATCAATCCTTAGGCGATGCCAGTTCATCGATCATCGCCCGCCAGAACCGCAGCGACTCGCCGACTGCCGCCTTCGGAACCCGTTCATTCAGCCCATGGGCAAAACTGTCTTTTGGGTTGATGAAAATCCCCGTCAAGCTGTAGCTGGGAATGCCCGCCGCGCGCCAGTAGGCGCCGTCGGTGGTGCCCGAACCCATTTTTGGCACGATCGGTAGCCCGGAGTGAATCGGCTCAAGCGAACGAGAGATTGCCGCCATGATTTCCGTGTTGAAGGGCGAGGCGGGGCTGGTGACCGGTATTCCGACAACACGCCACTCGAGATCGGGGTTATCAGTGACGCGCTGCAGTTCCCGCATGATCTCAGCGGGCGAATGGCCGGGGAAAATGCGGCAGTTCACCACCGCAGTCACCGCGCGGGGCAGGGCGTTCTCTGCGTGCCCGCCGGATAGCATGGTCGGGATGCAGGTCGTCCCGAGTGTGCCCACATACTGAGGTTGTGCCCGCAGCGTCGCGATCGCCTCGGCATCATTCTGATCCGCCACCAGTCGCGCCATCGCATCACCCACCTCGTTATTGAGGAGCGGCGCGGTGCGCGCAAAGTAGGTCAGCGTGATCTCATTGGTCTCGACGGGGAAGGTGTAGGCCTCTAGACGCTGAATGGCTTGTGCGAGGTCATAGATAGCGTTGTCCGCCCGTGGCATTGAGCTGTGCCCGCCCGGGTTCTTGGCGGTCATGGAAAACGTCGCATAGGTTTTTTCCGCAAAGCCCACCTGAAACTGAATGGCTTCCCCTGCATCATTCAGCACACCGCCTCCGCCATCTACCACCAGCGCGTATTCGGCGTCGACCAGATCGCGGTAGTCCCGAGCCAGCTGCTGCACCGTTTCCTGAAAGGATTCCTCATCACCGGTGAACGCAATCACAAGATCACGGTTCGGGACGAACCCGGATTCCTTCAGCCAAACGAACAATGTGGTAAGGATGGTCACGTCAAACTTGTTGTCCAACACCCCGCGGCCGTAGAAAAAAGTGTCATCTGCCTGCAGCTCAAAGGGGTGTCGTAGCCAGCTCTCAGGGTCGGCAGGCACGACGTCCATATGGGAAGAGAACAGGATCGGCTGTCGCCCGCTGCTGCCGTCGCCCTCGTAGCGCACCACCAGTGAGGCGGTTTCGCCGTAAGGCACGATGGTCAGGGCTTCAGGAGAGAATCCGGCTTCAAGGAATACCTGCTGCAAAGACTCCGCATAGGCGGGCACCAGTCCCTGCCCGTATGCGGTCTCACGGCTGATCGCGTCGCGCAGGAGCTCAACGGCCCGTTCGCTGTATCGGGCAACGGCGTCGTCCTCACTAGCAACGACGTATTGCGTTGTCAGCGCAACGGTCGCGCAAAAAAAGGTAAGACTGCGGCAGAGATTGTTCATGGGGCTGTCCTGTGCGCTGCTCGGTCATGTCCTGCGGAGCAGCGAGGCGAGGGAGCTATCGCCACTGTCGGGCCTTCTCGATATTCCGCTAGGACGAGGCAATATAGCACTGTTCGTCTTCGTTACCGCCTTGTTCGATGCCGCAAAAATGATTGCCCTTTGTGTCTTCCGGGCGGTCCGTTCGGACGTCAATTTTTCTTCCCACCGTCAGCGCCTTCGGTTACATTTTCGCCGATTGACAGGTGCCATGGATACAGCGACTCCGTGGCGTCTCTGGCACCAGAACGCGCGATGTCCTGCATCTGGGGCGACGCGCCCACTACAGTGGTTTAGCGAGGGAGATGTGCATCGTGATGCCGCAACACGAGTTTTCCTCAGAGTTATGCGCCCCCGATTTTTATCATTATGCCGCCGCACCGATTGCCGCTGTTACCGCGGGTGATGACGCGCTCGTTATTAGTTGGCCCGACGGCCGCCAGTTGAGCTGCCACCGATTCTGGCTTCGTGAAAACACGTTGGGTCATGGCGGTATCGACCCTGCAACCCGCGAAGGCGTCATGGACCCCGCTGAGTTGTCAGACGCGATGCAAATCGCGGCATTTGACCTCACCGACTCAGGTGACCTGCGTGTGACATGGGCACCCGACGGTGCGGATGAGAGTGTGGTCAGTACCTATCACTCAGGCTGGCTCAGGCACATTGCAGAGGGGCAGCACCTACCCAAGAGCTGGGTGCCTGCTCCCGAGGCCTGGAACGCCAAAACGCTATCGGCGCCGCCGCGCCGTAATACCCATGCCGTGCTAAAAGATGATGACGCGCTCTGCGACATGCTCAATGACTTGCTGCGCTTCGGCGTGTGCGTGGTGGAGCAGGCGCCTACTGAAGCTGGGTTTCTCAATGAACTCGCCGCGCGCATTGGCCCGGTGCGCGACAGTAACTTTGGCTTGCTATGGGATGTTAAAGCCGACGTGAATCTGGCGGGGGACGCCAAAACCAACACAACGGCCAACACGGGATTCCGACTGGGCCCGCATACTGACCTACCCACACGGGAAATCCCGCCAGGCTTTCAGTTTTTGCATTGCCTGATCAATGAGGCGGACGGCGGCGAATCCACGTTGACTGATGGCGCCGCGCTCATTGAAGAACTCAAGGCAACCCGGCCGAATGATTACGAGATACTGAGCACCCGGCGCTGGGTCTTTTTTAACCGCGGCCCGGGCATTGATCACCGCTTCTCAGCACCCATCATCGATCCACTGGGTGGCGAGGGCGTGCCGACGATTCGCGCGTTCTACCCTGTGCGCGCCTTCCCGGATATGCCGGATAACGATGTGGGTGAGGCCTACGCCGCGCTGCGACGATTTCATGCGTTGGCCGATGACTCTCGGTTTGAGCTCACCTTCCGGCTCGGGCCGGGCGATATCATGTGTTTCGACAACCGGCGAGTCATGCACGGCCGCAAAGCGTTCTCAGGCTCGGGT
>CALKMV010000061.1 GCA_938091485.1 uncultured Luminiphilus sp. | reverse complement strand
GTCGAAACCTTCACTTTAGGCCCCTCCGTCAATCTCAACGCGCCAGCGTTTGATTATTTGCACCTCGGCCTGATGCGCCGCGAAAGCGTGAACAGAAGCGGCTTCAACAATAGCGACGGCTGGCAATTTGTGCCCACTTGGTCGCTGACTATCCCGGCCGGTCGCTCAGAATGGGTGATCGACGGATTCGCGAAATGGATCTTTGCCACAGATCACAGCGACTACCACCCCAATTTTCAATTCAACCCGCAAATCAAATACAACATCGGCAAGCACCTGTCCGGCGCGGATAAGCGAGTGTATTTAGGGATGGAGTACTACTATTGGTCTAACAAATACGGCGTCAAAAGCTCATCGGCTGTAGACAGTGACCAACACGCGGTTAGCTTTCTCGCCAAGTACCATTTTTAAGCCTGAGCTTTTACGCCTCAGGTTCACCTGACGAAGCATCTTCATCGGTTTCCGAGCCTTCATCGACTTCTGGATCTTCATCGTTTTCGCAAGCGGCCGCTGGCTCAACCTCGATTTCGCCCGAGGCTTCCCAGGTCGGGACCTTGTCATCAAAGCCGGTGTATCGAAGCGTGGCGTCGCCACTCAGCACCACCTGCAGGGAGCGTCGGCGGATTTCTTTCTCGCCTCCGGCAGCCGAAATACTGAAGGTCTCCTTCGGCCGGAAGAGGAACACCTGCACTGGCTGACCCACAGACACGGCTTTATCCGCACCTTTGTCAGACGCAAAAACACTGCCGAGGTAGTCCTTAGCGCCGGGAATATCGTTGTAACCAGGGCAGCCTGCACTGGCATCGAAAAATTTAAATTTGCTGTTAAAGGCGCCGCCCTCAATCGAAACGCGCAGCGTGGCGGTCTCTGCAGATACGGTCAGGCTCGTCGTCGTTGCAACGCCGATCAGCGCTGCCGTCGCCCATCTTGCTAGCTTTTTCAATTTCATATTCGTCTCATCACCATTTCAGTTCGCAACAGCGAGCATAGTGTAGCGCGCTCGTCAAAAATATCATTTTGGACCTTCTCGTTCCCTGCCAATCCCCTGATCCCATATAAGCCTAGTGATGCGCGAGCGTCAAAAAATCTGTTTGAGGCCTTCCTTTTCCGTCTCATTAGCAACTTGCCTTCTAGATCTGGCCGGAGCCATCTCTGTAAGAAGAGCATTCCGCCTCATCATCGCTATCGGTAGACTCTTTACCACTGAGGCGTCATCGCGGGGAGTGCTGTGTGGAAACCGTTTCATGGCAAGAATTTGAGCAGGTAGACCTGCGAGTCGGCACCATCGTCACCGCAGAAATATTCGTTGAGGCCCACCGACCGGCCTACATTCTGCAGGTGGATTTCGGTGCTGACATCGGCGTATTGAAGTCGAGCGCGCAGATTACCGACCTCTATCAACCCGACGAGTTAGTGGGTCAGCAGGTGATTGGCGTGGTGAACTTCCCAGCCAAGCAGATTGGACCTATCCAGTCACAGTGTTTGATTACCGGTTTTCCGCAATCTGATGGTGCTGTGGTGCTGATTCAGCCGGAACGGCCCGTGGAAAATGGGTTGAAGTTGGCCTGAGGCGGCGAGTGGCTATCTAGCTTAGGCGCCGTGGCGCGCTAAAAACTGCTCCACCCGCAGCACTGCCTCCTCACTGTGGGTGAGAGACGAGCAAAGGTTCACCAACGCCAAGGGAGTTCGAGTCGCCTGCTCATAACAGGCGGTCGCGGGGCCAGCGTCACCCATCCACTCGGCAAGCAGCTCCGGGCTGACCGCGCCCGTCTCCGGCACCAATGTGAACTGCGCCAGATTGTTGAGCGCCTTGAGCAATTTGGGCCCGACCATCTGCGGTGCGATATGCGCCGCATCGGCGCGCTCAATGATGGACTCCGACAGATAGGCCAGGAACCCCAGCACGGGAGACACCGCCGTAAAACCCATGAACGCGTTATGAGGGGATTGATAGGCGCGCCAGCCCCCCTCTGCCGTCGGCTGAACCCAGCATTCCTCGCCGAAAAAGGCGTGCTCCGAATCGGGTACGCGCCAGGTGGGGTCCAATACCAGTGTGTCGGCATCGATCCACACCATCAGACCGCCGCGCGTCGCCAGTTCCGATTCGATCCAGCGGAGCCGCGCCAAATCAGCGAGTATCGGCGTGCGGTGTTTTAGCTTGGTGTGTAACCCGGGTGACACCCAATCAAAGAGCTCGTCACCGATGCAGCGATAGCTGTATCTCTGCCGCTGAGACCAGTCGGCGACAGACGTCATGCACCGACTCACCCAGTCGGGCCTCTCGTCAGCCGCAGATTGCAAAATCGTGATCGAGGTCATGGGCCGCTCAGCGACTCACGCAATGCCTTGATTGTTCTGTAGACCCGTCACCTCGGGTTGGTGCGCTCGCACTCCCCGCACGCGCCCCTGCGCCCGCAGCCAACGGGCCACCACATCCCAAATGGGTTCACCTTCTACCTGCTGCACCGACGCCCAGCCTGCCACCTTGTAGGTTTTGTTCGCATCGATGGGCTTGCCATCCAGTATCAGCTCACTAATACGTGACCCAGCTCGAGCCAGCGGCGAAATGGCATATTGCAGACCACCGGCTCGCACCATGTCTCCGCCCTGCTGATAGTAAGGATCCGGATGGAACAAATTGTCGGCGACATCCTCCAGAACCCGTTTGAGGAACTCACCATTCATTTCGGTCAGCGTCACCGCGGGATAGGTGATCGCCACCTGCGCCATGAGGTCCTCCATGGTGATCGCAGTGCCCGGCAGCAGCGTGGTACCCCAGCGGAAGCCGGGTGACAGCGCGATCGGGGCGTCGAGCTCGTCCATCAACGCCTCACAGATGAGCTGATCAACACTGCCACTGAAATTGCCGCGGCGATAAAGGAGATCATCCGTCAACGCCAGCGGCTCGGCGAGGCGTTCAGCAAAGGGCGCCCGAATGCGGGTAATCAAATCGCTCATCGCTGGGTCAGCGGGCAGCAACTCCGCGAAGACCGGTAACAGGCGATACGACCAGTCGCGGATGCGCCCCTGGCGCACATCAAAGTCCAGCACGCCCAAAAACTTACCGTTTGAGCCTGCATTGGTGACCAGCGTCATACCGGCTTGGTTTTTAACCTCCAGCGCACGGGGAATCGCGTCGTGGGTGTGACCACCCAAAATGGCGTCCAGGCCGGTTACCCGTGACGCCAACTTGATGTCGGTGTCGGCGCCGTTGTGAGAGAGTAAAACCACTACTTGAGCGCCTGCGGCGCGCACCTCGTCCACCTTTTCCTGAAGCTCACGCTCCTGAATACCGAAAGTCCAACCGGTAGTGAAGTGAGCTGGGTTGGCGATCGGTGTGTAAGGAAAGGCCTGACCAATGATGGCCACGGGCACCCCGTTAATCTCTCTGAGCGTATGGCTCGCAAACACCGGGTCGCCAAAGTCCATGTCTTTGACGTTGTGCGCCACAAAGTCGATCTGTCCGTCGAGTTCCTGATCAATAATTTCCATGACCCGATCAGTGCCCAGTGTGAACTCCCAGTGGCCGGTCATGACATCTACACCCAAGAGTTTGCTGGCGTCGACCATGTCCTGGCCCTGCGTCCACAGCGCCGTGGCGGAGCCTTGCCACAAGTCTCCACCATCGAGCAACAACGCGCCCGGTCTATCTGCGCGCAGCCGCTTGATCAGGGTGGCGATATGAGCAAAGCCCCCTGCACGCCCGAACTGCTCGGCAGCCGCGACATAATCAAGGTGGCTCAGCGCATGTGCCGCCTGTGAACCTGGAGCGATATCGAAGTGATTGAGCAGCGCCTCACCGACCAGATGCGGCGGCCGGTTGCGGGCCTCGTGCACCCCGATGTTGACGGAGGGTTCGCGATAGTGGACCGGCAGCAGCTGTGCGTGCACGTCGGTCATGTGCATCAGATGCACATTGCCAAACCGTGGCAGATGATAGGCGTCGCTGCTGTGAGGCTGCGCGCGCAGCAATGAAGGCAAAGACAACCCCGCGGCGGCGCCAAGCCCCAACAGCTTGTGAAACTCCCTTCGATGCATGGGGCTCAGCCAATCACTCTGCGGGTTGGTTGACCGGTGACGCCGGATCCAGCAAGTAGGCCATCACGTCTTTCAACTGTTGCTCGGTGAGAATGCCTTGCGCGCCAAAGCGCGGCATATGGGAGCAGAGGTTGTAAGCGTGGGTATCCCACAGCTTGGTCCAGGTGTACTGCAACATGGCCTCGGATTGGCCTCGCGCGCCGTATCCCATCAGGGAGGGGCCCAGGGTGCCATAGGCGACCTCATCGGGAGCGAGTTGGTGGCAGGCGTAGCAGTTGCCGCCATTGGGTTGGGTGGGATCATCATTCGATTGCAGACCCCGGCCGCTACCCGCCACCTCGGCGCCTCGCTGCCAGTCACCGAGGTAATGGCCATTTGCAGGCAGCGCTACCGCGTTCAAGCGCTGCTCGCGCAATGTGGTTAGCGTGTCGTTGTCGAGGGGCATGCCCCTAGGTGCACTGCAGACGGTTTGCACCGCATCACGTTCCAAACGGTCCATAGTGGCCTGGTTTTTAGCGATAAATGAGTTTTGTAAGACAGCTTCTATATCGTCAGAGGCCGCTGTCCATGTCGCCACGCTCGCGCTCAGGGCGATCGTTATGCCTGCAGTTAAACGCTTCATCGCTTTAACCCCGGGCCGGTCATGATGCCGCCTGCGGCATTCACCGCCATATAGGTTTGCAGCGCAATGCTGGCCTCGGACCCCATTTGCAACTCGGGCCACCGCTGCTGGCGGAAGCAGTCCCTCAGCCGCCACCCCATTGTTCTTACCAGTCCTTGAGAAATACGGTAGGCAGGCCAACTCCCCCAGGCCTCGGCGGCGCCAGCATGAGAGGTCAGGTCAGGCAGCGCCTGCAAGCGAATGCGCATGTCGGATTGCTCGTGACAGGTGGCACAGGAAAAATCATGGGGGCCTGCGCGATAGAAGAAAATCTCTTCTCCGAGGGTATACATCGCGCGCTCGGCCGCGTGGGTCTGCTCGGGCGCAATGGTGGCGCCCTCAGATTCTGCTGCAAGCCAGGTCACGAGCGCTTCAATTTCCGTACCAAAGTCCCCTCTCAGTGAGTAGGGCTTTGCGGTCACCGTCTCGAGATCTCGGCCCTGTATCGTTGTCATGCAGTGGACCAAGCGTGCCTCAAGATCCATCACGGCATCGGTATCGGCAAAATAACGAGGAAAGCGCACGTAAGCACCCGCGGTCTCGCCGGGCCCCAGACCCAAATCACAGGCCTCCAGTGTGGCGGACTTGGGGCCTTGAGGCGAGAACCACAGCTCTTCCCCTTCATCGATCACGAAGACCGCGGGGTTGTCATCGCCCATGAGATCCCGGTACTGATCGAATACCCCATCGTCAGCCGCTATCTGCACAGCGCACAGCCATGCCGCCAACAACGTAAACCCCAGATTGCGTTTCTTCACAGTTGCCCCCCGAACATCCACGTTCAGCGGATGGTGGTTTCGCCTTCGCCGGTGCCGCCCTGATTGTCGGTCCAAACGACGCGCACGGTATCGCCCGCTTCCCCACCTGCAAAACGCAGGCCGAGAAAAGGATTGGCGGACACCGCTGCGCCCCAATGACCCTGCATCACAGGCTGATCACCGTGGAACACCGACACCTCGGTAATAAAGTGCGCAGCGATAGGATCCCCCGCCTGATCTTTGCGCATCCCGGTTTCCATCGGATGGCGCATCAATGCCTTCACCTCTGTCACGTTGCCCTTCTTCTGGGCACGAATCTTGATTCGACCTGCCATGGTGTCCTCCTTAACCGCCGCATCCGCCGAGGGTGACTTTGGTCTCTCTCGACTGCATATATAACTGTCCGTCAGCCTCCACCACCGCATAGAGCGTGCAGGTCTGAGCCACCTTCACCCGGGTCTCGATGTAGACCTCGGTACTGGGCGGGATATCAAACGATGCCGCGAGCGGATTGGGGTTCATTTCCACTAGTACCGACACTTTGGACACATTCGGTAGAGCCTCCGCGTCCACCCCTACACGGATGGGCACTACGGCACCGTTCTCGGCAATATCAGGCGTCGTAAACTGTATGCCCTCATGCACCTGCGGCGCGTCACCCAGTGCCGCCAGCGCCTCATCGAGCGCGGTTGCACCAAACGCGGCCTCCGGCCTCGCCACGGCAGCCCAAACACGCCCTGGCAGTGCTACAGCAGCACTCAGTATCACCGTCCAGCGCAACCAACCCCGGCGCGAGATACCCTTTGAATAGGTCGTTGTCATCGTTTTGGTCACTCCTTTTTATTCTTCACCTGAGGTTAACCAGGCAACCATCAGTTGCAGCGCGTCATCAGCCACTGCGGGCATGGGAGGCATCGGCATATTCCCCCAGACCCCCTCACCGCCGTTCACTATCTTGTCACGTAAATAAGACGCGTGCTCCTGCCCGGCGTACCGCGCTCGGATGGCATTAAAGCTAGGCCCGACCAGCTGGCCAGCCATCTGGTGGCAACCCGAGCAGCCACCCGCAGTGAGCGCAGCCTCGGGCGCCGTGGCCGCCTCGGCAACTGCGCTGACCGCTGCCAGCGGTTCAGACTCTGTCGCTGTCTCTGAGTCGGTCCACAGCCCAGGGTAAGGCCCCCAGTCCCTCACCTGCTCGGCGAGATTGCCATGCGCGTTCATTGCATAAGCAGGCAGGGATGACGTCACGCTGACTGCCACGTTGCAGTCAACGGTGCAGGACGAGCCACTCACATCCGGAGCGCCAGATACCGACCACAGACCATGGTCGAGGCTCATCCCGTTGCGATTTGGCATGCGTGCCTGGGTCTCCGCCATATTGGTATCCGAGAGCACAAAATCGTCTTCGACCACGTACCCCAAGTTCAGCAAATAGGCGACCAAACCGTAGACCTCATCAGGACTCAAGGTCTTGGGTGCGTTCCACGGCATGGCCCGGTAGATGTAGTCCCAGAGTGTCGACAAGGTCGGCACCTTCATCAATGTAGTCCGCGTTATGGAGGGGTCTGTGAGCGAGGCGACCCGCCCGGTGACGATGTCCTCCTCGGTGATATTGCCCAAAACCAGTGGCGCAAAAATCTCATTGGAATCGCCGAAATCGCCATGGCAAGAAGCGCACTGGGCCAGCCAGATCTCCTCTCCCGCCCAAACATCTCCGCTACCCGGAGGTAGACCGACGAAGTCAGGGCGAACGTCGATATCCCAGGCGGCGACCTCATTATCGGTAGCGGGCCTGCCCAAATCGGCGAGCCCCTCGGGCATCGCCATCGCCCATGGTGTCATGACCGACGCGAGGAGCCACAGGATCGAGGTGTTAGCCCAGCTGGACATTGTGCACCTCGCCGTCGGCGCCCACTCGCCAAGTCTGTATCGCGTTGTTGTGGTAGATCGATCGCGTGCCGCGCACCGCCAACAGTTGTGCCCGACTGGGTTGGATATAGCCAGTGCTGTCGGTGACCCGCGACTGCAGCAGCGCCTCCTCCCCCGGCCAGATCCAATCACAATGGAAGCGGGTCATGGCCTTGGGCAAGATCGGCCCCTCCAAACGCGCCGCGCGCCAATTGCGGCCGCCATCGACCGACACCTCGACCTTCTCCACCATGCCGCGACCACTCCAGGCCAAACCGGTAATGTCGTAATAACCCTGCTTTAAGAGCTTTTGGCCGCCCGAAGGCGCGGTGATCACCGACTTTGCCTCTTGAATAGAGGTGTACTGACGGTGCGTGCCATCCGGCATCAAATCCACATAGTGCGCGACCTCGTCCTTCGTGGCCCAAGGCGCATCGCCCACTTCGAGTCGCCGCAGCCACTTCACCCATGACACCCCCTGCACACCGGGTACCACAAGGCGCAAGGGATAGCCGTTTTCCGGACGCAACATTTCGCCGTTTTGACCGTAGGCCACCAGCGCGTCGTCTAATGCGTTCTCCAGATTGATGGTGCGCGTCATACTGGAGCCATCGGCACCTTCGGCCAGCAGGACGGTCGCGCGTTTTCGATCAAAGCCCGCACGCTCCAGCAGTAAGGAAACCGGGACACCGGTGAATTCGGAGGCTGACAACATGCCGTGGCTGTACTGTACGGTGGGTACCGCCACGTTGCCCCACTCAAGTCCCGTATTAGCGCCACATTCCAAGAAATGGATGCGCGACACACTGGGCATGCGCAGCAGTTCTTCCATGGTGAAAACCAGCGGGGTGTCTACTAGCCCGTTGATCATGAGCCTGTGTCGGCGTGGATCGATATCGACCCAGCCCTGATGATGGCGCTCGAAATGCAGGCCACTCGGGGTGATCATGCCAAACAGGTTTTGCAGTGGCGTAAACGACACGCTGGACTGATCGGTTCGGGTGAGGCCCGGGCTCTGACGCCGGACAATATTGGCCTCGTATGGTGAAGGCTGTCCGTACGGATTAGCTACAACCGGCTTACCCAAACTGCGCGTCCAGCTAGGCAGGTTCACAATATCTGGATCGTCATCCGCCATCAGCGCCGGCGCCACCATGGACGCGGTCGCTGCCGCGAAAGCGCCTTGTAGCAGGCTCCGTCGGCCCGAATTAATCCCGTCTCGGGAGATATCCTCAACCAGGTCTTTGGGCAAAAAGGATTCGGGCGCGGGTTGCAGCTGACCCTGCTCGGCGTCTGATGCCATCCTTATCCTCCCCCGGGGTCTTTTTCATCACCCGCGTTGCTGTGTTGAGTCCGCGCAGAGCGTGTTTATTCAATTATTATTTTTTCGGTATCAGCACGTAGCTCATTGTTCGGGCCTCCGTTACGGGCAGCGAGAGCGACATTTGGTTTTTGCCAAGCGCCTTAGCAGACCGTAAGGTGGTCGTCACGCGAACCACGCCCACAGATTGTAGCGCAACTGTGGTGTCTCACGCGCGCGAAGTGAGCCAAAACGCGCGCTACCAAGCCGTCCAAGAAAGGCGGCCGCCAAAGCAAGACGGCGTATTGGCGGTCTATTTGTAAGAGGAGAAACTGATGTCTCGATTGCTAATTCTCACTTTGTGCGCTTGTCTCACGCTGTCGCTCGGGGCCCTGAGCGCTGATGCCCAGAGGCCGGGAGTGGTGTTTCATTTGGATTCCGAAACCAGCATGAACCGCATGCTCGCTCAAGTGGCGCGACATCATGCTTTCAACCCAGATATCGAAACGCGGGTCATCCTGATTGGGGATGGTGTCAAGCCGGCGATCGAAGGCGCTGAAGACGCCAATGGCGGGCAGTACAGTGCACAAATGGAGCAGTTGATGGCGTCGGGCATCCGCCTTTTTGCCTGCGAAGCGACACTCAACTACTACAACCTGACAGAGGACGACCTCGCCTTTGGCGTGGAATCCGTCCCCTCGGGGGTAGCCGCACTGGGAAGACTGCAGGCGCGTGAGGGTTGGGGTTACATCAAGCTCTAATGAGAGTCACATTGCTCATCCTCGGTTTTGCCGCTCTGATTATCGGCGCAACCTCGATGCCTTTGCGCGCCGCTCTTAATCCGGAAGCCCGCGACGGTTCGCCTGTGCTGATCTACGTTTACAGTCCAGAATGTGGCGCCTGCCGCCAGTTTGATGGGGAAGTCGGCGCCATCTACCCCAAGACCAATGAATCAGCCGCGCTACCAATGGAGCGAGTTCTAATCGATGACTGGCAAGCAAAGCGTCATCAGCTGGTTGAGTGCGCCTCAGCAGCGGTTATCGGCACGCCCACTTTTTTGCAGATTGAGAACTGCCAGGAATTGGATCGCATCACGGGTTACTCTGATGCGGAGCTATTCTGGCTGGGGCTTCGGAGAATGATGAATCGCATTCAGCCCAGTGAATGACATGATCGATCGCCCAGCACTTCCCTCGCCTGGCAACTTTTTGATAAGCCACTTCACGTGGTGAATAGTTTTTTTTGTTGACGAAGGACTCCAACAAGCCCCGAGCAGCCACTAATAACGAGGCTATGACTGTACGGTTAGACTGGAGACTTGGTTCGGCGGAACCCCGGCGCGGGCGGCTCTGCCGGAGCACCTGCGAAGCACTGCGCGTGATGCATCCACAGCTCGGCAATGTCGCCTTCGCAGGTCAATTGCGTATCGGCAATGTTGCGGGTCTGGGTGACCACCTGAGCAAACTCATGCGCCATGCCGCTAATAACCTCATCACTATCGGCATTCCCATACTCCCATGACTCACCAGACGGCGAGGTTAAGCGCAACGCGGGTTGCTCTTCCGGCACTTCCATGCCACGCACCTTGAAAGACCAGCCGAATGTATTGACGCCCAGCACTACGATATTGCGGATGCGGTCGTCCTCGCTCCGCTCAATACCGAGTTCGTCAGCGATCGCCTGACCATGTGCCCACGTTTCCATCTGCCGTGCGGTAATCGATGAGCGGGCACTCATGCTGGGCCCGACCCAGGCCACGCGATCAGAGGGGTCGGCCTGCTGATAGGCCGCCGCCACTTCGCGAAATCCAGATTGCCAGAGAGACACCAAGTCGAGACCCCCCTCGGGAAATTTTACGAGCTCTATGTCTGGCAGGGTTTTACCCGCCATCATG